>JANMEV010000289.1:0-7783 GCA_031377305.1 Planctomycetota bacterium
ATGCTTTCCTAATGAATCACATCAACTGTCGTTCCCTGCAGCTTCCAGTCTTCATGAGACCAGACCCCGAACGGAGTAACCATCCAGCCGCCGTTGACCTTGTAGTAGTAAGGTCCGTACATCGCTTTGTATTGATGTGGATACAGCATCTCGTGAGGATGAAAGGCTGGGTTGTGAATCATCGTACCGCCGATTTGCTGCGGAATCCCCGGAATCGGTGCGGGATACAAGGCCGCTCCTGTTTGAGGATACGTTCCGCTTCCTTGAGGACTCATCTGCGGATACGAGCCACCCGTCTGAAGACTCATCGGAGCAGCACCTGAGTACATTGGACCCGCTGGCGCGTTCGAGTTCGAAACGTTCCAGTACTGTCCCTGCGAAACAGCGTACACAGGCCGCGGAGCCTGATACGTCTGCCAGTTGTTCGAAGGATAGACGGGAACCGGGTTCGACATCCCTGGCTGAGTCGCACTGAAGTACTGTGGACCACTTACGCTGGATATGTTCGGCAGGACCGGAGCCTGCTGAATTGGTACTGGCTGCAGAGCTGTCGCCGCAGGAAGTGAATTGCCAGCTGACGGTGCGGAGTCCTGTGGATTCCCAGCCGTCTGGCGAACAGACACGGCCTGGCGTTCAGCATCCTGAACCACGGCTCGTTCGATCCCAGCGGCAGTTGATTTCTTCGCCGAATGCTTTGAAGCCGAAAGCAGCGGCTTCGGAGCCGAGATAAGCGGCTTCGAAACTGCCTTGTGTGCCACTGCTTTCTTTGCAGTCGGCTTGCTGGATTTTGTTCCAGACGTTTTACTTTTCAGCCAGCCTACCAGACCCGTCGGCGCCGGATTCGGCCGCTTCGTCGCTGATTCCTCGGCTGTCGCGCTTCCAGCGCAAATCATGCCCATCATCAGCGCTACTAAACCCTTGCGTAGCATTTGAGCCCCCTCCATGGAAACCGCGGATCGTCCGGTGTTCCGCATCGGCGGCAGGTTCCAGTGAACCTGGCCCCGCCGGTTTGTTCTGACATTGGTGTGAAAACAGCAACCGGATTCGACACGATTCCGACTGTTTTCCACTCCCCGGTCTATCGCTCCCTGGCCGTTGAGCCCAATCGCCCCCGCCCGACTCGATAAAACGGAAAGTTCCTGACAGTCATGTTGTTCGACCAGTACCGATCGTGCGGATGAGTCATTCAGTACCACTGGAATCAATGGAATGGGCAGCAGAACAGGTGCGTGTGTTTGAGTCTTCTCAACCGGAAGCCACTACGCGACCGTTTTTTTTTGCCTGATTTACCCATCATCCTTCCCTGCCGAAATTCGGTTGCTTTGATTACACTCTCGAGACGCAGCAAAAAGACGTCTGGAGAACGGTGTGATTGAAGCAGCCGTCTGCGTGCTTTTTGTAAGAAAAAACTCGTTATTCATGGCAAAGGATGCCCCTGGTGGCTCGACGGAAATCTGCGAATCGCGACAACGCGCTGTTTGACGAAAATGCTACTCCTGATGCAAACGTGCAATTTGTGCCGCTCGGTGATGAGACTCGCCGACGGTACCTGAACTATGCCCTGTCCGTCATTACGTCGCGAGCACTGCCCGACGTTCGCGACGGCCTGAAGCCTGTGCAGCGGCGAATTTTGTACGTGATGTACGATCGGCTGCGACTGACGTTTGATCAGAAGACTCGAAAGTGCGCCAAGATCTGCGGGGATACCACCGGTTCGTTTCATCCGCACGGTGACATCGCGGTCTACGAGGCACTGGTTCGAATGGCGCAGGATTTCACTCTGCGATATCCGCTGGTCGTGGGGCAGGGAAATTTTGGTTCCATCATGGGTCTGCGAGCTGCGGCGGCTCGTTACACAGAAGCCAAGGTCTCCCGCCTCGCCGAGAACCTGATGAACGAACTCCGGTTCCAAACTGTTGAGATGCGTCCCACATATGACGCGGTCGATGTCGAACCGGTCGTCGTTCCCGCTCGCTATCCCGCGCTGCTGGTGAATGGTTCGTCGGGGATCGCTGTAGGCATGGCGACCAACATGCCGCCACACAATCTGGGCGAATGCATCAAAGCGGCCGTTCATCTCATCGAGAACCCTGACGCCTCAACAGCGCAGTTGATGAGGTACATCAAGGGCCCGGACTTCCCGCTCGGTGGCCGTATCGTGACCGATCGCGCGGAACTGCGCGAGATGTACGAAACTGGAAAAGGCTCGATCAAGATTCGCGGCGAATGGAGGTTCGACCAGCAGGGGAAGAAGCAGGACACCAGCCGCATCATCATTTCCACAATTCCCTACGGCGCAACGACCGGGCCTTTGATGGCCGAAATTGGCGAGCTGATCGCCGCTCGCAAGCTGCCGCAACTGGAGAGCGTCAACGACGAAACCAACGAAGAGAACGGCCTTCGCATTGCGATCGAACTCAAGTCGACCGCGGACGCCAATGCTGTGATGGCGTACCTTTACAAGCACACGTCGCTTGAGCAAAACTTCGGCTACAACGCGACTTGCCTGATCCCGGCCGACAGCGGTTTGACAGTTCCACGAGTCCTGAGCCTGAAGGATCTGCTTCAGCACTTTCTGGACTTCCGCTACGAAACCGTGCGTC
Organism: Planctomycetota bacterium; assembly: GCA_031377305.1. Classification (GTDB taxonomy): domain Bacteria; phylum Planctomycetota; class Planctomycetia; order Planctomycetales; family Planctomycetaceae; genus SXXK01. The sequence continues at coordinate 2,604 of JANMEV010000289.1, forward strand.
GCCGAATCGAGTACCAACTGGCCCAGCTTCGCAAACGCATCCACATTCTGGAAGGCTTCGCGATTGTCTTCGACGCGCTGGACCGGGCGCTGAAGATAATTCGAGCCAGCGACGGAAAGAAGGATGCCGCGAAGAAGCTGATGGCCGAGTTTCCTCTGGACGACATCCAGACTGATGCGATCCTCGAGTTGCAGCTGTATCGACTTTCCAAACTGGAAATCAACGACATCCGAGCCGAACTGGCTGTGAAGAAGGCGGAAGCCGCCGCGCTGGAAGCGATTCTGAAGTCCAAAACAAAAATGTGGAAGCTGATCACGGATGAACTGGAACAGCTTGCCACAACATTCGCCGACGCTCGCCGCAGCGAACTGGGCTCTGCGGAAGAGATTGTGGAGTTCGATGCCGCGGCCTACATCGTCAAGGAGAACACAAACGTTGTCGTGACGAAAGAAGGCTGGATCAAACGAGTCGGCCAGCTCAGTAATGTTTCCAAAACCCGCGTTCGTGAAGGAGACTCGGTTCTGACCGTGGTGCCCGGCAGTACGCTGGATAATGTGGTTTTCTTCGGCAACGACGGAATTGCTTACACGCTTCCAATTGATCAACTTCCGGTTTCATCCGGGTACGGTGAACCGCTGGCCAAGCGAGCGAAAATGAGTGACGGCGCAAGCATCGTCGCGGCATTGACGACCGATTCTCGCTTTGTGCCGAGCATAGATGATGTTGGTGACGAGGTCGGTTTGACATTGCTGATTGCTACTCGAAGCGGCCAGGTCATGCGACTTCCTTTCGAACCGTTTCGAACTCCGTCGACAAAAGCAGGGCGTAAGTTTTGCCGCCTTGCAAAGACCGATCATGTGGCCTGCGTCGATCTCGTACGTGATGCGGAAACGATGTTCATGGCATCAAAGAAAGCTCGCATTCTCCAATTCCGCATTGACGAAGTGCCTGTGTTGGGCGGTGCAGGAAAAGGTGTAAGAGGACTCAAACTGGAAGCCGGCGACGAATTGCTCGGCGTCATGCAGTTGACTCGCCCCAGCGATGCTTTGCGAATTCGCAACGACAACGACAGCGTGCTGAGTTTCGGTCAGACCAAGTATCAGGTCACATCCCGTGGGGGTCGCGGAGTGAAGACGAGCTCTCGCACGGGATTCATCGAAATTATTCAACCGGACATTCAACTGGTCGACTGGAGTGAACTCGGCGGCGTCGGCACCGAACAGTAGTTCGTGCCTTGGCTTGAGTAGATGTGCGCGGCAATGGCTAGGACTGCGGGCGAGTCGGGGGGATGTCAATCCCCTGCTTTGCACTGTTCCTCACTCAATTACGTTGTCGCAACAATCACTGCGGCGTTGATGTTGTCTGTTCCGGAATCAGCCAACAAAAAAGCCCGCGACGAATCGCGGGCTAGATTGCGTTACACTGACAAAATCTTTGGTGCGTCCCCTCGCGGCGTGTGCGTGCTCCAAGTTTGATCTGGAGGTCTCAGTCGAAACCGAGTTTTGAGAGAAGATTGAGTCAACGAATTCCTGGTTCAGGTCTAGATTCGACTTATTCGGATCGTTGGATGACATTTGATGAATAGTTTGGGTGCCAAACCAGTAACGCTGTTGCGATCTCCGACCGTTCATCGGCCGATTAAGATGCAACATAGGCTGCCTAAGGCGAGAATTGCTGAAGTTTTCGCTCCGTATTGGTCAGAACCTCGCCGTCACCGTCATGACGGTGAAAAGGAACATGGCAGTCCTTTCGGTTTCCCAGTCGCAGTGGATTTGATTCTGGGCAGACAGGCATCAGAATGCTGCTTGAGAACAAACCGTCGAGCGTTTTCCGAGCAAGCCAAATGACCGAACCGTTGCATTTCATGATGGGCCAGTACAAGGCCCAGATTCCTGATGATCGGCTGTATTCCCCACGCCATTTGTGGCTTCAGGAGAGCGGGCCCAGTCGCTATCGAGTCGGCTTTACGACCTATTCGGTCCGGCTACTGCAGGACGTCTATTTTCTGGAATGGTCAATTGACCCGGACACCATGGTCCGTGATAAGCAGGAAATTGGCGAGATCGAAAGTGCAAAGGCGATCTCCTCCATGTTTCCGCCATTCGCAGGGAAGGTACTGGATTTCAATCCTGAATTGCTTAAAGATCCGTCTGGCATCAACGTCGACAACTACGGTTCCGGATGGCTCTACGAGTTCGAAACGTCAGCCTCGCCACTTTCCGCCGTGGGATACATTGAGTTTTTGAAGTCCGCCTGGGATGATGCTCAAAAGACGATCAAGGGACAGATGAACGAATCATAAAGGCCCAGGAAAGTCCGTATGCTGTTGGCTGCGCAGAGATGTTACTCTGGACCGCAGCAACAGCAGCAAAGCAGTCGAAACGGCTGGATGTATTTTCAATTAGAGATTCCATGGCACCAAGCAAAGTCACCGTTGTTATCAGCCAGGCGCAGGGCCGCAACCCCATGCGTCGTCAGCTTGAAGAGGATATTGCGACCGCACTGATTGCGGAACCGGGCGTGGATGTTTCTCTGGTTCCCCATTTGTATGACATGTCCAACGATCACACGGGAATGCTGTTTCTTCGATCAGTACCGGGTAACCTGATCGTCCTCAGTTGGCTTTACGAACGCGCCATTCGCTGGACTCTGGATCGAACCGGCGTGCGAGGCCACGAGGGATTGACTCTGCTAAAGTCAGCAGAAGAAGAATCTGACAACGACGCGGACGATGAAGAGAAAGATGCGAGTGGTATCGGTAGCGTGAATGTCCCTAATCGCAGGGTGTACTGCATTGATCTGCGAGCATCCGAAAATGCCGACAGCTTTGTTCAGGAAGTTCGCCGGATCGCAAATGAGAACTCCGTTCAAACCGTTGACTTGATGAGCTGGATCAGCGGCTCGCCAAAGCCCGAGCAACTGCATCGGTACTTGCAGCCCGAGCGAATTCTGGAAGCACGGCGAGCCCTCGACAGCGGCGCGGCGACTCATGAAGACAAAGCCGCGTTGCCGGAAGACACGGGGCGTCGGTGGTATCCGGTTATTGATTACAGTCGCTGTACCAACTGCATGGAATGCATCGACTTCTGCCTGTTCGGCGTCTACGGCGTCGACGCGCTCGATCGAATCCTCGTCGAGGAGCAGGACAACTGCAAAAAGGGCTGCCCCGCGTGCAGTCGAGTGTGTCCGGAGAACGCCATCATCTTCCCGCAGCACAAGACGGCAGCAATCGCTGGTGCAGAAGGCGAAGTCAGCGGTCTGAAGATTGACCTGACAAAACTGTTCGGCGGGGACACAGGTGAATCGGCTCTGGAAATGGCTGTACTCGAACGTGACCGCGAACTCATTCTCGACGGCCGCGACGCCGTGGGAATGTCGGTCGGAATTAAGCAAAAAGTTCGAGAAGAAATCGACCAACTGATCGCCGATCTGGACGCTCTCGAATTCTGATGCCAGCGGCCTGCCGCCGCAGGTTGTCAGTATTTCCGATTATTTGCCCGATACCGCCAATCATCAGCGAAAAACTGACCCCCGCAGCACTCAACGCCTTGCGAACATCACTGAGTTCGATTAGTTTCCCGCTCCCGCAGAGTTCCGCGGGAATTCAAGTACTCGCCGGAGTGGCGGAATGGCAGACGCGCCGGATTCAAAATCCGGTATGGGTAATTCCATGTGCGGGTTCGACCCCCGCCTCCGGTACTTGATCAAAACGCAGACTACCGAAGTCTTCCGAAGAACCCCGTAAAACATTGAGTTTTGCGGGGTTCTTCTTTTTTCGGCGTTTGTCGTTTGTGGCGTTTTCGGACGTCTTCTGTGCCACCTGGTGTGCCACTTTTTCATTCTGATCCTTGGTGGCACATTCGGTGGCACACTCTTCCGGGTCTGATATGTGGCGACGGTCAGAGGAACCCGCGTTAAACTGGTCAAAATGGTGATCATCCACCTGTGCATAGTTGTCATTTTGCACTTTGACCGAATGCCCGATCCACTTGGCCACGACGTGAGCTGGATGGCCAGCATCGAGCCACTCGGTTTCACAAGACGCCCGAAGATTCTGAATCAGCTTTGGCCAAACAGTCAAGCCAGCTCTTTCAATGATCTTCTCGAAAGGCTTAGCGAGGTTTACGTTTGATTCCGTGAACCGCGTAATCACTCGCTCTGAGGATTTCTTCGCCTCGAATTCCGTTTTCAACCACGGCAGAATATCGCCAATTGGTACATAGCGGTTTTCCTTGCCTTCATGATGCTTCGTCTTTGGAATTGTGACCAACATTCGACCCTGATCCCACAGGATATGCTCCCATCGAAGCTGAAAAATCTCCATCTTCCGCAACCCCGCGAAACGCCAAAGAGCGAAAATCAACCGCCACTGATCGTCCGGGCAAGCTTTCATGATCTTCATGGCGTCCGGCCTGGTGAGGTAATAATCCCGAGAACGGTCGATAACCAGAGATGCCTTTTGGAATTCAAACGGGTTTTCATCGACCAGTTTGCGACGTTTGGCGGCGTTGAAAAATACTTTCGCTACGCCGATATGTGTTCGCTTGCCGTTTTCGCCCAAAGTTTTGGAGTCTAGCCATCGGCGGAACTTGACTGCGTCATCATGTGTGATGTCTCGCATATTCCGGCTGCCGAAGTACTCATTCAAAACCGATTGAGCCTGTTTCCATTTCTTAAGCGTATTCTTTGCTGCTGGCCTTCCGTCCACTGTTTTGGCGTCGGCCAAATACTCCGCCATGAACTCTTTTAGCACTGCTGACGAACGGCGTGGAACTAATCCGAGTCGACTTAATTTGTCGTGCAGCACCTGGCCGACCTTCTCCAGCCATTTTGCTGTTTGCCTATCGATCGGCCCATTCGAGCACTTCGCACCATTCAATTCGTCAACGATCCGGCCGATCTGTTCCGCCCGAAGCTGATTCATCTTCGGAATTCCAGCCAGACGAATTGTCTTCCGATCTCCATTGGTATCAACGAACTGAATACGCCAGCCCTTTGAGTCTTTGTTCACACTTGCCATGGTCTATCGCTTTCTGCCGCTCGAAGATCCGCCATGCAACTGAATGGGGACTGACTACTTCCTTGGGGGGATGAACTGCTCTGCGAATGAGAATACCGTCCGAGTCTGAGCCGCAAAGTTCAGCGGAACATGAGCCAGATGGATTCGTAAGCGTCCAGGG
>JANMEV010000315.1:0-4023 GCA_031377305.1 Planctomycetota bacterium
GAGCGACCTTCCCGAAGCTGCCGCTGGCATCAGTTTGCTTGAAATCGATGAGGCGTTGGCTCGGCTCGCCAAGAAAGACGCTCAAGCCGCAGAACTCGTCAAGCTGCGTTACTTCACCGGGCTGCCATTGGCGGACGCTGCTGAGATGATGGAGATGCCTGAACGCTCAGCGCGGCGGCTTTGGGCGTACGCTCGATCATTCTTGCTGGAAGAACTTTCGCCAGAGTCGTAGAGATCCGGAGTGTCAGCGTGAATTCTGATTTTTCCTGGCCGGATCTGCATGCGGAATTCGCATATGCCTTTCAAGGCATGTGAAGTATTCAACGTCAAACACTGTGCGATCATTTATGCAGGAACGCGAACTCTTTATTGCCGCTTTTGAAATCGACGACCCGGTGGCGCGTCAGGAGTACCTCGACAAGTCGTGCGCCAATGATCCGTCGTTGCGTGGGCGAATCGAAAGGCTGCTGAACCGCGTTACTGAGACGGCTGATTTTCTTGATTATCCGGCAGCAGATTTGTGTTCGAACCTTGCAGACGAATCGTTCCCGAAGGCTCACGCAATTCTGCAAATTGGAGATTCTCCAACAGTCGTCGGTGAAATAAACGACACGACACCATCGCAGTTGGAATTGTCGCCACAATTGCTCGCGACGCAGTTTGACCATGAAAACGACGTGGCTCAACGCGGCGAAATCGACAGGACATCACTGGCACCCGGGACACTGTTCGGCCGGTATCGCATTGAGTGTGTGCTGGGGTCCGGCGGCATGGGAGTCGTGTATTTGGCCCGGGACACTCGACTGGATCGCCAGGTCGCCCTGAAAATCCCGCGATTCGATTCTGACGGAAGACTCCGTTTGATCGAGCGATTTCGCCGCGAAGCCCGAGTCATGGCCTCGGTGCAGCATCGTAATCTCTGCCCGATCATCAATGTGGATGAACAGGATGGCCGACACTATCTGACAATGGCTTACATCAACGGAAAGCCACTGTCTCAGTTGATCAGAAACGGCTCATCGTTTCCAGCTTCACAGATTGCCGAATGGATTAGCAAACTTGCGCTGGCGCTGGATGCGGCTCATCGTGCGGGCGTTGTGCATCGAGACCTGAAGCCGGCCAATATCATCATCGATCAAAGCGGTGAACCCATCCTGATGGACTTCGGACTTGCCTGGATGGCTCATGAGACCGATTCTCGAGTGACTCTCGCAGGCGCAATCATCGGCACACCGGCTTACATGTCACCGGAACAGGCCGAATGTGAACCCGACAGAGTCGGCGCGGCCTCAGACATCTACAGCCTTGGCGTGATCCTGTACGAATTGCTCGCAGGCTGTCCGATTCGCACAGGCAGCGTGACCCGCGTGTTGTACAAGCTAATGCATGAAACTCCGCTTCGTCCCAGCGAGATTCGCAACGGTGTGGATGCACGGCTGGAAGAAATCTGCTTGAAAGCACTCGCTCGGCGACCGGAAGATCGTTTTGCCACGGCGGCAGAATTCGCAGAGGCACTTGGCGGCGGTCATGTCGGCAGAGTTGTTCCAGAAGCGGGACTGCCTTCCGTTGTCGGCACAAACACAGTTGACAATTCGAAGCCGCAGTTGGCTCGGCGAAGCAGGAAGAAAATCGTCCTTGGCTGTGCGTTGCTGTTGGGAATTTGTGGAGTCGCCGCTTTGGTGGTCCAGCAAAACGCTCAATCTCCGTTGACGGGATCGGGTCAGCATCTGCCTCTCGCGCCGATCGGCCATGTGTTGGCAGCTGTGAATTTTAGATATGCGGAAACCCCAACCGGCTTTACCGGCACATGGTCAGCGAATGCGATGCCCGCATGGCAGGGGACGTTCACGGCGGAAGGTCTCAGGCCAGCTGGCTACTATTATTCGGCCGACGCCTGTCGTCATGATTTTAGCAAACTCGCCGGCAGCGTGCTTCCTGCCGGAACATACTTTACCATCTTCAGTTTGAATCAGAACGATCGTCTCACTCTCAAAGCCTATGATTCCGCTCACACGGTCATCTCGTCACCGTGGCTTAATCGCAAACCGCTTTCTCAGTGGGGTAGTGGCTCAGGGGCCGGTTTTCCTGGCCTGCCGGTTCTTGAAGACATGCCGGGATGGGATTGGAATGCGTCCACAGGAACATACACGTTCGATGGGAATACTTTGAATACCTTGACCATTGCGTTAAGCAGTTGTAGAGCCATTGGCTTTCTGGATGTGACTCGCGGCAGCAATGGCTTTAGTTTTGGACTGATGGCACCCGCGGCTGAACTGCAAGGGGACTCAATGGACTTGAGCCTGAGGCGCTAGCCGATTCGACCGACAGAAATCGGCTAGCGCCTCAGGCTCATACGAGCCGGTCCCGGCGGAAAGAATTTCAGATTTTTTTGGCCGGATATGATCGTGGAATGCGCATGAGTCTGATGGAACAAGCCAGATTGACACTCAACTGCGATTTGTGGTGATTTATGAACGATCAGGACCTTTCTAAAACGGCTCTGGAAATCGCCAATCCAAAATTGTTGAGCGGCTTAGACGTGGCCGCTGAATTGCACACAAAAACTGTTGAGCGGCCGATTCAGAGGAGTGACCAGCCAACTGTATTCGCTGCAACGGGAGACACGGCACCCTCGATTCTGCTGCCTCCGGCGCACGATGTTGGGGCGGAACTCTATGAATCGGATGACATTACTCCACAGGGGGCAATCGACGAAACACAACTCGCACCTGGAACGCTGTTCGGACGATATCGCATCGAACGTGTGCTCGGAACGGGCGGCATGGGGATCGTCTATCTGGCCCAGGACACGACTTTGGGTCGGCACTTGGCCTTGAAAATCCCGCGATTTGATTCGGACGGGAAGCTGCATCTGATCGAGCGTTTTCGCCGCGAAGCCAGAGTCATGGCACTGGTTCAACACCGCAATCTCTGTCCGATTATTGATGTGGACGAGTACGACGGCCGGCACTACCTGACAATGGCATGGATTAACGGCGTGCCGCTGTCGCAGGTTTTGAACAGCCGAAGTTCTGAGACTTTGGACCCAGCGTCCGCAAGTGCGGCTGCGCCGGTGTTCACTTCCCTCCAAATCGCGGTATGGATTCGCAATCTGGCGTTGGCACTGGATGCGGCGCACCGCGCGGGTGTTGTGCATCGGGACCTGAAGCCGGCCAATATCATCATCGACCAAAGTGGCGAACCGATCATGATGGACTTCGGCCTCGCCTGGATGGCTCATGAGACAGATTCGCGAGTAACGCTTTCAGGTGCCATCATCGGTACGCCAGCTTACATGTCACCGGAGCAGGCGCAATGCGAACACGACCGGGTCGGTGCCGCGTCCGACATGTACAGTCTCGGTGTCATCCTGTACGAGCTGCTTGCTGGCTGCCCGATTCGAAGCGGCAGCGTGACTCGCGTGCTGTACTTGCTGACTCATGAAATCCCGCCTCGTCCCAGTGAGATTCGCAGCGATGTCGATTTGCAGCTGGAAGAAATTTGCTGGAAAGCGATCGCTCGGCGTCCGGAGGATCGTTTCGCCACAGCGGCCGCATTCGCAGAGGCACTCTCGGGGTATCTCGTCGCTGTCCCGGATGGAGTCGGCGTCCCGCCGGCGGAAAAGATCCAGCACGCGATTGACGTTCCGAAACCTCATGAAACTCGGCGAAGCAGCAATCGTATCGTACTTGCCTGTGCGTTGCTGCTCGGAGTCATCGGAGTTGCGGCAGCGATTGTGGCCAGTCGAACAACGCCACTCACGCAGGAGATCGTCCAGTCTCCACTAACCGGAGCCGGCGAACATCTTCCGCTCGCGCCGACCGGCAATAGCATCACGCCAATGGCTCCTTCCTATGTCCATGGTGCCACCAATTTCACGGGCACATGGTCAACGGATGTGCCGGCGGCATGGCGGGGGACGTTCACCGGTCTTGGTCGCATTCCCGCCGGAAATACGGATGATCTTGGTGATGATACAGCGGAATATGATTTTTCGGGCCTCGCGAGCGGCGTGCTTCCGGC
>JANMEV010000319.1:0-17677 GCA_031377305.1 Planctomycetota bacterium
GTACTGCCGTTTGACGCCAGCCGTTTCGCTTCCGCTTTTGGCGGTTCCGGTTTCATCAATAGTGCCGACGGCCTCCGGGTGAGCGTGTTCCGTGGCGACAATTTGCTGGCAGCAATCTCGCAGCATCTGCTCATCCCAGACCAGGGATTCGAGAAAACGCTGCAGTGTCCTCGGTGCGATATTCTGATCGAGAGCGATGGCTTCCGCGATTGTTTGCAATCCAATCTGTGAACCTGGCGCTGTCCAGCTAAGACGAACAGAACCTGATTTGCTTGGATTTCGAAACGCCCCACTGTGGCAGTTTCACCCCCACTATGGCAGTTTCACGATGATATAGACTTTAGACGCATCAGGTTCTTGAGCATTTCCCTTGTTTTTGATCGATCTGCGGTGTGTCGTTCTCAAAACCAGCCGAAACGCCGACATGGAGCCTTTCCTTAAGAGAGGCCGGAAAAACGCTGGCTTTTTTTGGCGGTTTCTGGCAAAAAGCGTCGAGTGTTTTGCGAAGAGGCGGATGCTGGGCATTTTCATCGACCCGCATCCAGCCTGAATTGACCGATGTCAGGTCTCAGCGTTCGATCGATTTGTTCCTACCGGAGGTAACCATTAAACGATCTCGTCCAACAACAGTTGTTCCTCAGAGCAACATGCCGCGCATGAATGAGCGGATCCGTATTTCTCCTATTAGAGTCGTTAGTGCCACGGGAGAGATGCTGGGTGAAATGGAAACCGCAGTTGCGCTGCGAATGGCCATGGATGAAGGTTTGGATCTTGTTGAGGTCAGTCCTGAGGCCCGACCTCCTGTCTGTCGTATTATGAACTACGGAAAGGTTCTGTATGAGCGACAGAAAAAATCAAGCGGCCCCAAGCAGCACAAGACTCAGCTAAAACAATTGCGACTTCGAGCAAAGACCGGCCAGAATGACATTGACGTCAAAATTCGTCAGGCCCGCGACTTTTTGTCACGCCGTGACAAAGTGAAGATCAACGTCATGTTCAAAGGGCGTGAAAACGCGCACCACGAACGCGGAATGGAAATGCTTCAGGAAGTTGTGAAGAAGCTGGAAGATATTGCCACGGTGGAACAGGCACCGCGAATGGAAAGCGGGAAGATGATGTCAGTCCTGCTGACACCAATCAAGCACTAGTCGCTGAGCAATTTGATTAGGTAGAAAGGGCACGTGATTCACGTGCCCTGTTGTATTTGAAGACAGAAGTATTTCGAGCATATTTGCTTTCAGTCTCAGTATTTTCTTCATCAGCCATAATGGAAAAACCTGACAACGATCAATAATCTTTCGGGAAAGCAGCGTGATATACGATCCGATTTTGCTGAAGGAATGGAAGACAGAGCCATGAGTCGCCTCGCAATTCTTTCAACACTCTGTTTGATTTACTGTGGCTGCCAGGAAGGCCCGGAGACGGCTGCTCCTGACGTCGTCAGGGTGCCGGAAAAGCAGCCACCAATCGTCACAATGGCGGAGCCGCCCGTTGAAACTCAGAAAACCTCCAAGGAAGACCTCATGCCCACTGAGCCTGCTCCAACTGAATTCAATCCGCTGAACGACTTCGAGAAGTACGTGATCCTTGAGAAAGGCACCGAGCGAGCCTGGGTTGGCGAATACACCGACCTCAAGGATCCTGGCACATACATCTGTCGCCGCTGCAATGCGGCCCTTTACAAGGCGGATAGCAAGTTTCACAGTGACTGCGGATGGCCAAGTTTTGACGACGAGATTGACGGCGCCGTTGTACAGACTCCTGATGCCGACGGAACACGCACGGAGATCACCTGCAAAAACTGCGGTGGACATTTGGGACACGTCTTTTCCGGAGAAGGCTACACGGAAAAGAACACTCGACACTGTGTGAACTCCGTGTCTATGAAGTTCATTCCGGAGGGACAGAACGTTCCGGCGATGATCAAGCCGCCTGAGGAAAAGTAGTCGATCGAAACACGGCAAAAGTTCAGCCACATACTCGGTCGCATCACTGGCCGATCTTATGGAACTGATCGCTGCGAATCTGAAAAATTAACAATCTCTTCGCGGTATTAAAACACTTTCGAGCAACAACTAGCTGAACGCCACGACTGGTGTACAGCACGAGTTTGTTTTCGTCTCTCGAAAGGTATGTCAAATGCCAGTTCTTGATTCAATGAGTTCCATGACCACCGAATGTTCCGAGCCAATGTTGATCGCTATGTCCGTGTCCCTGTCCAAAACGCGACGGGGGCTGGCGGACTGGGCGAATGACAGCGATGATTTTCTCGTCTACTCGCGACGTCAGCGTGATGCCGACCTGCCAATTGAATACGACGTGTAGGCCACTACCCGCGATGATGGGCTTGATCGCCGCCGCGACTCAAAAGACACATTTTAGACCCATGAGCAGGGCCTCTTTTGATTCTGACTCCGTTTGGAGTCAGATGGCGTCGAGGAACGCGGCAACGAACTCACTTGATCCTTAGAAGTTCGACTACAAAGTGAAGCGTTGCGTGCGGCGGAACTGAGCCGGGTGAACCGGCGGCCCCGTAGCCGAGATCTGGTGGTATCCAAAGCTCAATCATTCCGCCTTCGCCAATCAACTGCATACCTTCGGTCCATCCCGGGATCACGCCGTCAAGCGAGAATGAGATGGGCTCACCGCGCTTGTAGGAACTGTCGAACTCCTTACCGCTATCCAGCCAGCCGCGATAGTTTACCGTGACCGCATTGCTGGCTCTCGGTTTTCTTCCATCCGAAAGACGCAGCACTCGATACTTCAATCCTGAGCCCGTTTCTTTGAATTCCAGATCGGCATCATCGTCCACCGATCCTGTGCCACTTTGCAGCGAGTCCTTGTCAAGATAGGTGATTGGCTTTCTGGGCCCTGCTGGCAACGTCGATTCCGAAGGGCCTGAGTCCGCCAGTTCCCTTGACTTCGATGGGAGCGGGCAGCCAGCGATCAGCGTGAGAAACCCAAGGATAACAAAGGCTTTGGCGACAGAAGGTACGTTCATTTTGAAGTCCGGCTGTGAATTCTATGTGCCGCGAAACCCGACGTTTTGCCTGCCGCAGCGGGGCGAAATGTAGCGTGTTTTCCGGCATGAGGTAAGCTCGGTTGATTTACACGCCATTCAGGAATGCGGCGAATCAGGCTGAGTGAGTTTCCGACCCGCATGACTTCCGCAAGCGTGTGGCTACAATTCGTCGAAATTGGCGAATTGCACGCCAGAAAACGGCCTTTGAACCAACTGCGATTGGACCATGGAAATTCAGTTAAACGGCGCATCCCGAGCAATTAATTCCGCATGGACGATCGCCGACCTTCTCGCCGACCTGAAAATCGAAAATCGGTACTGCGCGGTCGAACGTAACGGCGCTGTCGTCCCGCGAGAGCAGCATGCAGCCGCAGCATTGCAGCCGGGCGACCGCATTGAAGTCGTAACGCTGGTAGGCGGTGGCTAACAACGACTCTCGTTTCCGGGTCACCAAATGTGCACTGATTCAGCTACAAACAACGAAAGCACTCACGGATCATGACCTCACTGCCGCCAGACAAACCACTTGTTCTGGGAACTCACATTCTGAACTCTCGACTCATTGTTGGGACGGGCAAGTATTCGACCTTTGAGCTGATGCAGGAGTGCCTGGAAGCCAGCGGTTCTGATGTGATCACGGTCGCCGTCCGACGCGAGCGACTGGTGGACTCATCTGGCCGCAACATTCTTGAGTTCATCGACCTGGATCGATACACGATTCTTCCCAACACGGCGGGATGCTTCAACACCGAAGACGCAATTCGAGTTGCTCGACTGGGCCGCGAGATCCTGCGAGGCCTGGAGAATCCCGGTGCCGATTGGGTCAAGTTGGAGGTGCTCGCGGATACTCGCACCTTGCTGCCGGACCCCGTGGCAACTGTTGAAGCGTGCAAGCAATTGGTGGATGACGGCTTCCAGGTGCTGTGTTACACGTCGGACGATCCAATTACAGCTCGCCGGTTGAAATCCGCTGGAGCAACTTCCGTGATGCCGGCTGGAAGTCCGATCGGCAGCGGTCAGGGCGTTCTGAATCCCAACAACATCCGAATTTGCCTGGAGTATCTGAAAGAGAACGATCCGGACTATCCAGTGATTATTGACGCCGGGGTTGGCACGGCGAGTGACGTTGCGTTTGCGATGGAATTGGGCTGCGACGGAGTCCTGCTGAACACGGCGATCGCGAGTGCTCGTGATCCGCTGCGCATGGCGGTCGCGATGAAACAAGCCTGCGAGGCCGGTCGCCACGCGGTCCTTTCCGGTCGAATTCCTCGGAAGCTTTACGCAACGGCGTCGAGCCCCACGGAAGGTGTCATCAGTCGACCACTCGGCTAACTGGCGAACGCTTTCGCGCAGATTGATGCTGTTTCCAAAACTCCTGCTGCCCTGACAATTCATGACGATCAAAACCTGTTTCTTTGACATGGGCAATGTGCTCGTTTACTTCTCGCACGAAAAAATGTGTGACAACATCGCTGCGCTCTGTGGATGGAGCCATGCTCAAACGAAAACGTTTCTGCTGGACGAGGGTCGCCAGTGGAAACTGGAGCGCGGTGAGATCAGCGAAGAGCAGTTTCACGAAGACTTCTGCAAGGCCAGCGAGCGAAAACTCTGCATCGATGCTCTGCGTCACGCGGCGGCGGACATCTTCTGTCTGAATGAGTCCATCGTGCCGGTCCTGCATCAACTGAAGTCCGCGGGGAAACGCCTGGTACTGCTGTCAAATACAAGCGTGACTCATCTAAACTTCATCGAACGTAACTTTAGCGTGCTGGAGCTGATGGATGATCGAGTGACATCTTTCGAAGCCGGCGCGCTTAAGCCGGAAGACAGAATCTATGACGTCGCTCTTTCCAAAGCTCAGTGCGAGCCGAACGAGTGCTTTTACACAGACGACATCGAGCCATACATTCGAAAAGCGACGACTTACGGCATTCAATCAAGACTGTTCACCACGACAGAAAAGTTGATTTCGGATCTGAAGGATCTGAGCATTCTCTAATGGGATCGTTTTGGACAGTCCAGTTCCCGCCACCTCACTTTTTTTGCATCCTGGCGAACCAAAAGTCGGGCGTTGAAGGCCGGAAGAGAAGCCAACGCATTTCACACCGAACCAGCATCCCCGTATGAGCCGCACATGCATCCGGAAACCGATCGATTGACAAGAGTCTGGCCGCGATGGGTTCATGCTTTCGCATGGGGAACTCTGTTTCTACTTTTTGTGCTTTTGCTGTGTATCATCAGAGGCCTTCAGGACAGCAAGATCTGGCAAAGCTGGAGTGACAGCAGTGAGTTGCGGCGATCGGCGTATGCCGAACAGATTTATCCTGATCGCATCTTCAGAACGCGAGCCAATACCTGGTCGAATCTCGCCTATGTACTCGTCGGGCTTTATGGCATCGCACTGGGTTGGCACGATCGGCGGAACGTCAAAGCCCCAACCGACGGCTACCTGGTGAAAACACCGGCAATGAGTTTTCTATTTGGGATTGCCTGTTGTCAACTCGGCTTTGGCAGCGGGCTGTTTCATGCTTCGTTGACGCGACTTGGTCAGCAGATCGATGTGGCGTCGATGTATTCGCCATTGCTGACAATGCTCGCCGTGAGTCTGGGGCGATGGGCTCAGGCGTCCGGCCTCGCACGTTTTCAAGGCCTGCCGACCACAGCATTTCTTGTGACCCTTGTGACCATTTGCAGTGGCTTGTTGTTCGCCTACAAGTGGTCGATGTCGTCGTTGATTGTACTCAGTTCGCTGATTGCGGCTGTCGGTATCTCCATCATCATCGATCAGCTTCGGACTGCTGCCCGGCTTGAACTCAAATGGCTTTGCTGGAGCTTCATCCTGCTGGTTGCTGGAGTAGCCTGCCGAGAACTCGACATCGCCGGGCGATTCAGTCAACCCACATCATGGTTTCAGGGACATGCCGTTTGGCACTTGCTGACCAGTCTGAGTCTCGCGAGCCTGTATTGTTATCATCGCTCCGAAAGAGTGTATGCCGTTTCCGTCGAGAAAGCCTGAGCAAACTTCCTTGCCAGCAGAAAGTTGATTCTTGCCGCCAACACCCTTCGCCCACAGGCGGTCAATTTGGGCACGTCGACGGAATTTGAACGAGCAACTGGACGAGCATCCGACTTCCGACACGACTCCTTCCAGCGTAAGGCCGATTTCGGGATGATGAGTACCGAATGTTGGCCCATTTGCGCGATTTCTGTATGCAGACTTACAGACTCGAAGATCAGCTTTCTTAAGATATCATCAGTAAGTGAAACAGGTTTGGTGCTGCAGGTGATTGATCAGACTTCCGCCCACTTTTCAAGGATGTAGAACGTGCAGAACTCCAATAGCGCCATCGAGGGAACAACAGAGGCCTCTGTCTACGAACGCTACGCAGCGGCATCGCAGCAGGTTGAACCCGCGCTGTGTTGTCCGGTTCAGTATGTCGGTCAGTATCTGAAGGCGATCCCGCAGGAGATCATTGAAAAGGATTATGGCTGCGGCGACCCGAGCGTCTGGGTCAATGAAGGCGATATGGTTCTTGATCTGGGATCGGGGGCAGGCAAACTGTGCTACATCATGGCTCAGATTGTCGGCGCGAAGGGCCGAGTGATCGGAGTCGACTGCAACACCGAAATGCTGACTCTGGCTCGCAAGTATCGACAGGACGTTGCTGATCGAATTGGGTATTCGAACGTGGATTTCCGCTATGGCATGATTCAGGACCTGCGGCTGGACCTCGAACTGCTTAACGAACGACTTTCTGACAATCCAATCAACAGCGCCTCAGCGTGGCTTTCTGGTCGGCATCTGGAAGAACGGTTGCGTACCGAGCAGCCTCTGATTGAAAGCGATTCCATCGATTGCGTCGTCTCAAACTGCGTCCTCAATCTTGTGCGACAGCAGGATCGCCACCAGTTGTTCGCCGAAATCTTTCGAGTCCTGAAGCGTGGCGGCCGCGCGGTGATCAGTGATATCGTCAGCGATGAAACGGTTCCCGAGCACATGCGAAAGGATGGCTATCTCTGGTCGGGCTGTCTGTCGGGGGCGTTTCGGGAAGATCAGTTTCTGGAGGCCTTTGCAAACGCCGGCTTCCACGGCATCGCAATCGCTAAGCGACAGGTCGAACCATGGCAGACGGTGGAAGGGATCGAGTTTCGATCGATGACCGTGACGGCATGGAAAGGAAAACAGGGGCCATGCTTTGAACGCAATCAGGCGTTAGTTTACAAGGGACCGTTCCGCTCCGTTTCTGACGACGATGGCCACACGTTTGTTCGAGGTCAACGGATGGCAGTTTGTGACAAGACGTTCAATCTGTTGCAGCGGGCTCCATATGAAGGTGTATTTGAGCCCATTGAACCGCTGGAACAAATTCTGCTGGAGGAAGCTCAGGTCTTTAACTGTCGACGAGAACAACGGCGGCACCCTCGTGAGACCAAGGGCTTGGATTATGACGTCACCACTGAAGCGAGCGGTTCCTGCGATCCAGACTCACCTTGCTGTTAGACTTTTTTTAGAGCGTTGCGTTGTGAGTACGCTGGGCACTCCTGCCCGTCGAGTCGTCTTCTGTCGTCGGCCAGGAATGGCCAACCTAGAAACCGCTTCGTAATCGGGTTCTCGTCGCCGGGCTCAGAATGGAATCGACGGTCGCTAAGCGATCCCATTGCCATGTCTGTGTTGATCGCCAAATGATTCAATGCCTCAATCGCTTGGGAAGGATTCCAG
Source organism: Planctomycetota bacterium (assembly GCA_031377305.1). Lineage (GTDB taxonomy): Bacteria > Planctomycetota > Planctomycetia > Planctomycetales > Planctomycetaceae > SXXK01. Next base: position 7,743 of record JANMEV010000319.1, read on the forward strand.
AAAGAACTATTCAACGCGAGGCCACGCAAATCCCGGTCAAATGAACTGCGGCTACTCTTGCCTGAATCACCCTGCCAAGCCGACAATGCCTATCTCAACAACCAGAAAACCCAAACAATTGGCGCAAGAAAAAAAATTCCGATACAGACCATCGCTGCTGCACTCAAATACACCGAGTTATGTCCATCCGGTGCGCCTTCCAGCATAAAGACAAATGAAAAGAAGTAGCAAGCTAGAAACTCCACCACCAATAAAGCTGCAAATGAAAACACTACTTTAGGCTTATTCATGAGTTGCAACTTTCCAATCAAGCCGCTCGCCAATACACAACACCTTCTGGAAGCAAAACATCATGTCGATTCTAACGCTACTACGACAGGGCAATCCGCTTGCAAATGTCGAACGGCAACGAGAAATTCTGGAGCAGATGGGCAGCAGTGTGCCCTCGTTTCAGTCAACGCTCGCTCGACATGGGCTCGCGGAGATGCAGCGACGCCCACTGAAAACTTTGCAGGTCAACGTTGGCAAACTGTGTAATCAGACGTGTCGACATTGCCACGTCGATGCTGGCCCTGATCGACGCGAGTTGATGACCGTGGCGAACTTTGAACATTGCCTGCGAGTCATTTCGAACTCTGCCATCGAGACTGTCGATATCACAGGCGGTGCTCCGGAAATGAATCCCAATTTCGAATGGTTCGTGAGCGAAGTCCGAAAGCTGAACCGTCACGTCATCGACCGGTGCAATCTGACTATTCTCTCTGCCCCCGGGTTCATTCACTTGCCGCAGTTCCTCGCGGATCATCAGGTCGAAGTCGTGGCGTCACTGCCCTGCTACCTCGAGGAGAATTGTGATTCCCAGCGAGGAAACGGCGTCTTTCGCAAGTCCATCGATGCGATCAGGCGGCTGAATGAACTGGGCTACGCAACTTCCGAAAGCGGACTCACACTGTCTCTGGTCTTCAATCCGGTTGGGCCGTCACTGCCGCCGAATCAGCAAAAATTGGAGCAGAGCTTTCGCGAGCGACTACGGCAGGACCACGGCATTGAATTCAATCAACTGTACACAATCACTAACATGCCGATCAGTCGATTCCTCGATGATCTTATCACAACTGGCAGATACGAAGACTACATGTCCCTGCTCGTGAACTCGTTTAACCACGAGTCGATCGATGGACTGATGTGTCGATCGACGTTGTCCGTTGACTGGCAGGGTAATCTATTCGATTGTGACTTCAATCAAATGCTGGATCTGCCACTGGCAAGCCCCCAGCGATTGCACATCAGCGACGTGCAACTTGGGGAGCTCGAAAATCTCTCGATTGCCGTGGGCCGCCACTGCTATGGATGCACGGCCGGAGCCGGATCAAGCTGCCGTGGTGCATTGACCTAACTTCGGAACGAACACTCACAGGTCTCAAACGATCCCAAGCTGGTCGACATGTGAATGGTTCTCAACCGTGTTGGCCACCACGATTCGGATTCAAAACAGAAGTTTTTGTTCCTTCCTGTCCGATTTGCGACGTTCGAATTGTCGTGGTTTAAAAGCCAGGCGGAGGAGACGAGATTACTCCTGGTGCGGGCGCCTGTTCTTCGAGAACGTTGGGAGCCGGCGCTGGTTCATCATCGCCGTGCGGTTCGATTCCGACGTCGTAGCAAAGATGATGCAAAATGGCTTTTACCGAACCCGATTTCTCACTGATCCCACCGAACCCGACTTGCCGCACCGGGCTTCGCGACCAGCGTCGTGTCTCCTCCTTAACATGATGCATCACCTGGTCCATTGGGACGACCTGATCGCGGATCGCATTGCGGTCTCCCTGGTGCTCCTTACCGTGGACGTACTTTGCGGCGTCCAGCAAATCGTATGCCTCACGGTAGCTCTCGTCAAAACCGACGTTGTGTCGATAGTTGTAGAACATGTCGAGACACATCCGGTTCACTTCGGTCTCCAGTCGTCCCGACAGATCATCAGGCGGCTAAGCAAAAACGCGCGCTTCATCTGAGCGAAACTCCGTGGTGGGTGACAATTGAAAATCCTGGGAGCGTAACTGAAGCCTGAATTGCGACCTGCTTAGACCCACGCCATGTTAAACCGTGACGCAGACAGACGGATATCGCATGAGGTGGCGTATAAGCCAGAACAGGTCGTTGTTTAAAGGAAGGCAAGTTAACTCTTGACCGCAGCAGACTGTTCAGCTTGCGATCATCATAGTTGCAGTGTACGAAGCCGTAGACCGCACTCCTGACATTGTGAAATCCCTGACTTTCCCAAACTTTCCTGTTGAAAAAAACAGAAGCATTCTGCAGCCCACTCGGCAGTTCGTGCCGAAGTACGCGGTGTTGCTTACTATGCCGCACTAATATCGGGTTGGGCAGACTTTTCAGACGCGTCCGCTTGTATCGTGTCTACACGTCGTACGACTCTGCGTTTCGACTGCACACATCTTTTCGCTGACTCGCACATCTCTCGCCCGCCGATCTCTGACAGAGGTCGAGCATGGATGCTCGGAACAGACTCTCGGGAACGGATTTCTTCGGTGGACGTGCCGCAAACATGCCAACACTATTAAGCCGATCGACGGTTGTCGGCCTTGTCACAGTTCTTCTGTCGACAGGCTGCGCTTCGTCTCGAACGAATGTCTCACTGACACAAGCAGAGTCTCGCAAGTCGCCGCTTCAAGTTGGCCACGTGCCAGACGAAGCGAAGCCTGCAAACGAAGTTCGGGCCGTCGCCCATAGTGTTGAGGAACCAACGTCGGCGGAGTCAGCGACGGTAGAACCATCAAGCTCTGACGTTGTGACAGCTGAAGTGCCAATCACTCATACTTCCGAAGGTGGAAGCTGGTCTCTTGCGGCGATTGAATCCATCGCACTGCAACAAAACCCGGCTGTGTTACAGGCTTCAGCATCAGCGCAAAAGGCGTCGGGATTTCGCAATCAAGTGGGACGAAAGCCCAATCCACTTATTGGTTATCAGGCCAGCCAGTTGGCCGACAAAGGCACTGATCAGCATGTGGCGTTCATCGAACAAGACATTGTGATGGGCGACAAGCTTCGCAAGAATGAACGAGTTCTGAATCAGGAAATTCAGTCACAACTTTGGGAGGTTGAGACGCAGCGATTCCGAGTTCTGACCGACATCCGTCAGCGATTCTACGAGGCATTGGCTGCTCAACGACGCATGGAACTGGCAGCGGAATTCGAAGTGGTTGCCGCAAAGGGTGTGCGATTCGCCGAAGCTCGTATGACAGCCAAAGAGGGAACTCGGCCAGAAGTTCTGCAGGCTGAGATTCAACTCAAACAAATTCAACTGCAACGCCGTCAGGCGGCTGCCGCATTTACCGGGGCATGGAAACAATTAATGGCAACGGCCGGAATGCCAGACGTTGCACCAGGAACACTGGACGGACAGCTCGTTGACTACGCCGAAGCACGCGACTGGTATGCCATCACGGCTCAAGTCCTCGCAACCAGCCCCGAACTGCAGGGAGCACGGGCTCGCTTGGCACGAGCACGAGCCAACGTCGACCGCCAGCAGGCTCAGGCTATCCCGAACTTGTCGCTCCTGGTGGGAGCAGGGAGAGACAACGGAACAGGATCGGGAATGCTGAACACTCAGGTTGGACTCCCGCTGCCGCTGCACAACAAGAATCAGGGCAACATCTCTGCGGCCCATGCCGAATTCTGCCGAGCCTCACAGGATGTGCGCAGAACGGAACTTTCGATTGAAGCAAGGCTGGCCGAAGTTGCTCGTGACTTTGACTCGGCAGCAGCGGCCGTTGAACAATACCATCAGGAGATTCTTCCTCGAGCAATAGAAACGATGGAGCTTGCTGAAGAAGGCTATAAAGCGGGCGAGTTTGATTTCCTTCAGGTGCTGATTGCTCGTAAGACATTCTTCGACGCGAATCTTGAATTCGTGAGCGCTCAGGTGAGTCTGGCTAAAGCATCGGTACTCGTTGATGGACAGGCGCTCTCTGGAGGACTGGACAGTACTCGCGACACAGAATTTGATAGCAGCCTCCGCGATCAATCGCTCAGCGGACAGTAAGCCAGGTCGGAAAAATGTTTAGCCCGGAGCCCGCGGGGAAGGCGCGAAACTTGATTCGCCTTCTCCGTGGGCTCCGGGCCAGAACATTTCGGAAAGAACGCTGAATCACTTATTGGTGATAGTGGCCAGTCTGGTGAAGGTCGTAGTGACCCGGCTGATAGTCGAAATGGTTGCCATGGCGGTAAAAGCTTGGTGGGTGATAGTCAAGGTGAGTCGTGTCATGGTACGACCGTGGCACCGAAAAGGTTGGATAGCTCGGCTGGCTGTAGTTGTATTGCTGATACGATGGCTGCGAATAGCCTGAGTTGTAGCCGCTGCCGTAGTTCTGCGAATAGCTGATTCCGAATCCACCTCCGTAACCGCCTCCGTAGTTCTGGGAATAACCGCTGTTGTATCCACCGCCGTAATTCTGCGAATAGCCACTTCCGCAGCTGCGCTGGTGACCGGCCTCAGCCTGAGAATTCACGAAGGAAGACGCGACTACTACCACGAAAGAACACACCAGAAATTTGAACATCGTGAATCTCCGTCATGGGAATCCAGGGAACTCGGTCGATCGAATTGATCGAACTGGATCTGATGCAAATGCAAGCATTGTGCCAACAAGCAGAATTTGCCGATTTCGCCAATTGGTAGGGAATCATCGCTGGGTACTTCAGCTTGAGAGTCCTCACGTCGCTTGGCGTCGAGTCCGATTGACAACACATGCCATCAACCTTGTGACACATTCGCGTTTAAGTCATAAGATGTTCTGAACGGTCGACAGATGACAAAACGCACGCCAATTCACGTTTGTTCAAAGAGCACTCAGACCGCGCGTCGAAATGCGTGGACGCGGCACGACTCGTGCCTTTCGTTCACAAGATGGGGATCCTGGTTTTAGCCGAAGTCCGTTGGCCCTCGTGTTTTCCCGCGAATTCAAACCAAACCGGAGCAATCACGTGCTGGCTAATGATGCAGTTGAACCGATCGAGCGGTATTGGGGAATCATCCAACTGGCATTGGCGGACCGTACAATGGCTCGTAGACTCAGTCTGTGAATAATTTCTGTTCATTCGGATGTTGGGAAATGTGGCGTACCTGGAGCATGATCGCGACACTTCTGCCGATGCTGTTTCACAGCGTGTTCGGTTGTTGCTGGCATCATGCGCATTGCTTTGGACAGGAATCACCAGAGTCGGTCGCAGTTGAATCGAAGTGCGGCCATCATCATGCCACTCGGTCATCATGCCCTCATTATGGCGCATTGAATCAGTTGGCTTTAGAGTCGCCCACCGATTCGTCGCTGGCAAATGATGCTGAAAGTCCCTGCAACGACGGACGTCCATGCGAAGAGGATCGCTGCGTTTTTCTGCCATGCGATACGGTCAAGCAGGATTTCGATATTGAGGCCTGTAGTTTGGTTTTGGGTGTGGACTTCAGGCAGAGTCGAATACCCGGCCTGTCTTTTGAAGTCCTTCGATTTCCGGCCCCACCTGACCGACTGACATCCACTGTCAGTTCGCGCGCCATGATTCAGGTCTGGGTCGTTTAGTTCCTCACGTCGCTACAGCTTTTGCCAGCAACAGAACGCGATGAGCTTTAGTGTCGCGCATACTGTGCATTGAGCGGCAAACAATGACGACGCGACGGCTACTCTTTTGCATTCACTACAAGCAGCCTCAGACGGGCATCTCATCGTCGCCCGCGATCGAACTTCAGTTCATCTCACTTTTAGCATTTTTCGACGGCCTCGTCTCAGGCTGTCTGGGAGACATAGCGTGAAAACCTCCGAGAATTCTTCTGGACGCAGATGGTTTTGGGGCATCGGCTTGATGGCACTTTTACTTGTGGGCTATGCAACCCGATCTATCTGGTGGCAACCCACTCAAGAGATGGTCAAAAATAACATCAATGGAACTCGAACCAAGTCAACGCTCGATGAACATGACCACGATGATGGTAGTGCTCGCGCACACGACGATGGTGAAGAGGTCGGCGCCGCAGACCCTCACGCAGGCCACGACCACGGTGCCGATGAGTCAGGAACTTTGGAACTATCCAAGCAGGCACAGGGAAACATTGGACTCACTGCCGAATATCTAAAGCCGTTGAAGCTGGAAACGTTTCGCAGGTCAATCACGGTGCCCGGCATCGTCGTTGAACGTCCCGGTCGCACGCGAGTCGAGATCTCAACGCCGATGGCGGCTGTCATCACTCACGTGCACGCAGTCCAGGGAGAAGCCGTTAAACCGGGAACGCTGCTTTTTCAGCTGCGGATCACCGCCGAGGAGTTGGTCTCCACTCAAACAAATCTACTGCGAACAGTCGGCGAATTGGACGTCGAAAATCGCGAGATCGCACGTCTGTCAAAGGCGACAGAAGCTGGTGCAATCTCTCAAAAGACGATGCTGGATCGCCAATACGCGAAGGAAAAACTCGAAGTCCTCCTGGGGACCCAAAAGGAAGCGCTGCGACTGCATGGGTTGTCGGAACGCCAGATTGAAGAGATCGCAAAGAACCGCCGTCTGCTGCGAGATCTGCAAATCGTCGCGCCGGATCGAGACAATCATGATTCCGACGAACTTCATTTGTCCAGCACGGAGTTTCGGCCGGTCTCAATGTCCAGTCGAGTCCAGGGCGACGAGCACTCCACGGCGGCCGACCCAAAGAAGGAAGCATCTCACACGCATGACGACCAGAAAGATGCTACTCATCAAAATGCTGATGTTCCCCTGATTCTTCAGGAAGTGCTCGTCCACAAAGGTGAGACCGTCTCCGCTGGAACGACACTGGCAGTTCTTGCGGATTACTCGGAACTGTACATCGAAGGTCGTGCGTTCGAACAGGACGTTGACATGCTGTCGCAGAGTGGCCAACGCAACTGGAAGATTGAAGCTCTGTTTGAAGGTGCGGGGAACGCTGTGCAGCGAGTCGAGAGTCTTGATTTGGTCTATTCGGCGAGCGAAATCGATGTCGAATCTCGCTCACTTTCATTCTTTGTTCGACTGCCTAACGAAGTCGCCCGAGAAATGCCATCTCCAAACGGACAACGATTTCTCGACTGGAAATATCGACCCGGTCAGCGGCTCCAGTTACGAGTGCCGATCGAAGAATGGACCGAGCAGATCGTTCTGCCAGTCGAAGCCATCGCTCGCGAAGGTGCTGAATCGTTTGTCTTTCAGCAAAACGGTGCACACTTTGACCGGGTCGCCGTCCACGTTCGATATCGTGACTCGACTCATGCAGTGCTTGTCAGCGACGGATCTCTCTTCCCCGGCGATGTCATCGCACTGCGGGGCGCCCATCAGATGCAGATGGCATTAAAGAACAAGTCCGGTGGAGGTGTCGATCCTCATGCCGGCCATAATCACTAACCGGACTGCTCCATGTTTTGATCAGCTGCCGGGCGATAACACTCGGTTTTCGCCATACATCCTGCATTAATCGATCGCAATCGCGTGCTGGCTAATCGATCAAGCCGCAGACTCAGTGATCAGTTTTCTGCCTTCTTTCAATTTGAAACATCATTGCGACGTGTCTGGCCATGGTTGACACGGGCAGCCATGGATTTGAGTGAGAAATCAATATGCTGAATGCCATCATTCGATTTGCCCTTCGACAGCGAATGCTGGTGCTCGCCGCTGCTTTGCTGGTCACCGGCTACGGTAGTTACCTCGCACTGATCACGCCGATCGACGTGTTCCCTGACTTGAATCGGCCGCGAGTCGTCGTGATGACGGAGGCTCCGGGCCTCTCACCCGAAGAAGTCGAATCGCTGATCACGTTTCCCATCGAAACGGCTCTCAACGGTGCCAACGGCGTCGAAGCTGTCCGCAGTTCGTCAGGCGTTGGGATTTCTGTGATCTATGTGGAGTTCGACTTCAACACAAACATCTACAATGATCGCCAGGTGGTAAACGAACGTCTGCAACTGATGCAGGGAAGACTGCCGGATGGTGTCACTCCGCAATTAGCTCCGATCTCGTCCATCATGGGCCAGATCCTGATGCTTGGAATGTTCAGCGACGGCGACAAGACCGATCCACTGGAACTTCGGACTCTCGCCGACTGGGTGGTCCGTCAGAGACTACTCACGATCCCCGGCGTGGCTCAGGTTTTCACAATGGGCGGCGGGCGAAAGCAGTTTCAGGTTCTTGTAAATCCTGACGAACTGCTTCGATTCGGCGTTTCTTTGCAGCAGGTCAAAGACGCGGTTGTCAACAGCAACGAAAATGCGACTGGCGGCTACCTCGATCAACAGGGCCCGAACGAACTTCTCGTCCGCGCGCTGGGGCGAGTTCAAACAATCGAAGACCTTGAGCAGGTCGTCGTCACCATTCGCGAAGGTCGGCCGATCATGCTGGCTCAGGTGGCTCGCATTGTCGCCGGCGCGCAGGTGAAACGGGGTGATAGCGCCGCGTTTGAACGAGATGCGGTAGACCTTGCAGCGAGTAACTCTCCCGCAGGCAGCGGCTGGTCGGGCGGCCCCAGCGTGGTGCTGACTATTAACAAACAGCCGGGTTCCGATACACGCTCTGTCACCGACAACATCATGCGAGCCATCGCCGATCTGCAATCGTCGCTGCCAAAAGACATTCGAGTCATCCCGTTGTATTCGCAAAAATCGTTTATCGATCGAGCGATCGAAAACGTCATCGAAGCTCTCCGTGATGGCGTCATTCTGGTCGTGATTGTTCTTGTCCTTTTTCTGATGAACATCCGGACGACCTTTATCACTCTGACTGCGATTCCGCTTTCACTCGTGATTACGGCTTTGGTCTTTTCTGCTGCTGGAATGTCGATCAACACCATGACCCTCGGCGGCCTGGCCGTGGCGCTGGGCGAACTGGTCGATGATGCGATCGTCGACGTGGAAAACATCTTCAGACGACTGAAGGAAAATAGACATGCGGCAAAACCAAAGCATCCGCTGCTGATCGTGTTTCAGGCCAGTACAGAAGTTCGAAACTCCATCGTGTTCAGCACAATCATTGTGTGCATCGTCTTTATCCCGTTGTTTGCTCTAACGGGCATGGAAGGTCGACTGTTTGCACCCCTGGGAGTTGCTTACATTGTTTCCATCGCCGCTTCGCTGCTGGTTTCGCTGACGGTTACGCCCGTGCTTTCCTACATGATGCTTGGACACGCGAACCTGTCAGAGCATGGCAAAGATGGATTTCTGCTTCGAAAGTTGAAAAGCGTTGCCAGTGGTATCATTCGTTTCAGTCTGGCCTACCCGCGATTCAATCTTTCGGTCGTGGTCGTCGGTGTTCTGATCTCCGGTTTGTTCGTCGTCAATCTGGAACGCGACTTCCTGCCGCCGTTCAACGAAGGCTCAATTCAGCTTAATGTCGTACTGCCGCCCGGTACGTCACTGGCGGTCTCAAACAGCATCGCCACTCGCTGCGAAAGCCGACTCATGCAGATTGCGGACGTTGTAAAGGTAGGGCGACGAACCGGCCGCGCGGAACTTGATGAACATGCAGAAGGCGTTAACACCAGTGAATTAATCATCGACCTGAATCAAAGCTCACATCGGACTCGAGAGCAGCAGATCAATGAAATCCGTGAGGCAATGGCCGATATCCCAGGCGTGGTCTCTGCTGTTGAACAGCCGATCTCGCATCTGATTTCGCACATGCTTTCCGGTGTCAAAGCACAGATTGGAATCAAGATCTATGGGGATGATCTGGATCTGCTGCGTCGCAAGGCTCAGGAAATGGAACAGGCGGTCAAGTCTGTTCCTGGTATTGCGGATTTGATGCTGGAACCTCAGGTCCTGATTCCTCAATTGCGAATCGAACTCCGCCGCGACAAACTGGCACTCAATGGTCTCACAGCAAGGCAAGTCAATCAGTTCATCGAAACAGCGCTGAACGGAGTTGTTGTTTCCGAA
>JANMEV010000351.1:0-2688 GCA_031377305.1 Planctomycetota bacterium
GACGAACATCGGAGTGTCGTCCTTGGACGGAGCCGACATAATGACCTTCTTCGCACCGGCTGCAAGGTGAGCCTTGGCAGTTGCTTCGTCGAGAAACAGTCCGGTGGATTCGACAACGATGTCCGCGCCGACTTCGTCCCATTTCAGAGTCGATGGATCTTTCACAGCGGTCAGACGAATCTTCTTGCCATTGACGATCAGGTTGGTGCCCTCTGTGGAAACATCACCTTTGAAGCGACCGTGGACGGAGTCAAACTTCAGCATGTAGGCAAGGTACTCTGGTTCGAGCAGGTCGTTGATGCCTACAACTTCGATGTCCTGAGAAAAGTTCTGGATCGCCGCGCGAAAGACCATGCGTCCAATGCGTCCGAATCCGTTAATACCGAGTTTAATCATGGAAATGCCGTGTTCTGATGTGACTTGTGACTGAAAGGTACCGAACCCAAAATTTTAACGGCCCCTTCCCCAAGCGCCAATCGACGATTCCAATGGACGGCGGTTGCTCCCAAAAATGCGGGAAAGACGAGGCGAATCGCAAAATGCCGGTCGGCGGAGCGACCGGTCTACGGTAACGGACTCTCAACGCGCCCCGTGACTGCGAGTCATTTTTCTGTCACTCATATTTCTGTCGCACTGGCGTCTTGAATCCGCCGTGCAAATGCGTCGGCCTGAGCTTTGTCCGGAATCACCGCGGCGATTTCGAGTGCCAGAAAGTTGGCGCTGGCGGGAAGTTTGACGAGATCCTTCAGCGTGACGACAACTCCGACCGCTCCGAGCTGCCGGGACTTTTCCGCGATCTGTCGAACGTCTTCGGCGGAATAATGATGATGGTCAGGAAACCACTGAGTTCCCGCGACCATCATTCCGGAACGAAGGCACGTGTCGGCAAACGCTTGAGGATTTCCGATGCCACTGGCGAGCATCACGCAGCGGCCGGCGAACTCGCTCAACGGGAATCGCTGACCGTTGCCATCAATCATCCCAGTGGCTCGAAACTCGACGCGATAGATTCGATCGGCAAGATGCGGAGCTGCTGTTCGTACCTGTTGTTCGATCTCCTGAAGTCGCTCCGCTTTGACCATGTCGGCTCTCGTAATCAGAAGCGTGTCAGCTCGGCGAAGCGACGACAGTGGCTCACGCAGCAGGCCGCGAGGCAGCAAGTGATCGTAACCAAACGGATTCGTCGCATCGATCAGTACGACGTCGAGATCTCGATGAAGCTGACGATGCTGGAAACCATCGTCCATCACGATCGCGTCGATGTCTTTCGACTTCGTCACGATCGAAGCGGCGACGAAGCGGCTCGGGTTCTGCTCGTGCGGCACGTTCGGGCACAGCCGTTCGAGCACCCGTTTCTCGTCGTTCGCCTGACCGTCGATCGAACCGTAGCCTCGGCTGATCATCGCGGGCCGTAAGTCATGCCGCTGAAGAATCTGAACGATCAACGCGACGACCGGAGTCTTTCCTGTTCCGCCTGTGGTCAGGTTTCCGACACTGACGACCGACACTTCGGCTCGACGAACATGTTTCAACTGCACGTCGAACAACGTGTTTCGCAAACCAACGACGAAACGATAACCGACCGACAAAACCGACAGCGCCGCTCGAGCTACCGACGAGGTCAGGCCCGTCGTCTTTCCGCTGACCAAGTTTCGAAACGCGACTTCATTCAATCGACGATGCCTGGCTGAACTGCGTTAGGTATGAGACAGGAGAAACGCATTTGGAACCACGAAAGACATGGAAAACACGGAAGAGTCGCAATTGTTGTGATTGTTCTTTCCGTGTATTCAGTGTCTTCCGTGGTAAAGATCCAACTCGCGATCACTCCTTCGGCGGCGTGATCCCGAAATCCTCAATCGTCAACAGCGCTGAGAATGGAATCCCGCGAGCCTCAAACGCCGCGCGGCCTCCCTGCAATCGGTCGACGATGCCAACCGCATGCACGACTTTGCAGCCAAACTCTTCGACTCGATCAACCGCCTGCAACGCGCTGCCGCCAGTGGTGACGACGTCGTCGACGACCACGACTTTGTCGCCCGGCTGAATTGGGCCTTCGATATATCGCTGAGTCCCATGGCCCTTGGCTTCTTTGCGGACCATAAAGCCCTGCATCGGGCGATTCTGCGACGCGGCCGCCACGAGCACTCCGCCGATAATCGGATCAGCCCCGATCGACATGCCGCCGAATCCGCTGAAGTCCACCGGCTTCAGAAGCTCCAACAAGCCATAAGAAATCTGCATCAGCCCTTCGGCGCTGAGCGTGACCTGCTTTCCGTCGAGGTAGTACGTCGACTTCTTGCCCGAGGCCAGCGTGAAATCACCAAACTTGAGGGCTCGTTCCCGAACCAGTTCCATTAGTCGCGCGCGGTTGAACATGAAATGTGCCAGAATCTCTGAAGATAGGTTTGAGCGGTGCGACAAAAAGATCGCGGACAGAAAAACACGGACCCAACAGCGTTCAATCGCGGTGATTCATTTTTTGTCCGTCATTTTTCTGTCGTACCGCCGTAGTTGTTGTATTCCTTAGTGCCGCATCGTATCGGTCAACCGCTCAACTTCAACCAGACGTCTCACTGCATGGAAAAACAGTGGCGAGTTCTTCACACTGTGGGCGGATCTGTCTCAGATCCACAGTCTTCAGCTCAGTCAAACAGGGCAGGGGCCGAATAGCCAAGTCGGTCGCTG
>JANMEV010000358.1:0-5006 GCA_031377305.1 Planctomycetota bacterium
AGGGGAACGGCGGTTCACGAGATTACACAGGGCTCACCAAGTTCGCATGTCGGCGGCGGGCAGAATAAACCTTGAAGGATGTTCCTGGAACGATACGCGAGTCAAGATTCGGTGAATATTGAAATCCCATGTAGATTCGCGGGAACGATGCCCCGTCGAACCATTCGCTATTGGTTCCGTCCCCCTTTTTTAAGCCGTGGCAATGCACTAGACTTTGCGACTCGGTCTGGCGTTTTCTGAAATCCCAAAGTGCATTCCACATCATGCGTGATACCTCTGCAAATCGTCCTGAACTTGCTCTACCTTCGCAATGCAATGAAGGAACCTCAAAGATCGCCAGGCACGTGGGCTTGGTTCTTCCCTGCTACAACGAAGAAGGCAACGTTGAGGAACTCTACGAACGATTGACAAGGGTATTTGAAGGGTTAGCCGAATACACCTACGAGATGCTTTTCATTGACAATGCATCAACGGATGGAACCGTTGCCAAGCTGAGGCAATTGGTCGAGCGTGACGCAAAAGTAAAAGTGATCGTGAACGCTCGAAACTTTGGCCATGTTCGTTCGCCGTTCCATGGCATCCTGGAATCCGCCGGCGACTGTGTGATCGTAATGGCTTCGGATTTGCAAGACCCTCCCGAACTTGTTCCCAACTTTCTTGCTCAGTGGGCTAAAGGGGCAAGTATGGTTCTTGGTCAAAAACGGACTAGTGCGGAATCACCCGCCTTTTTTGCCCTCCGCGGATTGTACTACAAAATTTCAAAGGGAATGTCCGAAGTTCCGCTGCTCGAACATGTCACCGGATTTGGTCTTTACGATCGGCGAGTTCTCGAGATCATGCGAAGCTTTGAAGACCCCTATCCGTACGGCCGCGGAATGGTCGTTGAAATAGGGCTGCCTTATGTCACGATTCCCTACGATCAGCCGCTTCGAAAACGAGGGATTACGAAGAACAACTTTTACACTCTTTTCGATCTCGCACTGCTCGGTATCACCAGCCATTCCAAAGTTCCGTTGCGAGTCGCGACGATTGCTGGCTTCGTTCTCAGTGCAATGTCATTAATGATTGCCCTCAGCTATCTCGTACTCAAAGTTTTGTATTGGTATTCGCTTCCCGCAGGCTACGCGCCGGCTATGATCGGCATCTTCTTTCTGGGCTCCGTTCAGATCTTCCTGATCGGCCTTCTCGGAGAGTACGTGGGAGCAATTCTGACGCAGGTGCGGCACCGCCCGTTGACAATTGAACGAGAGCGGATCACTCGTTCCGAATGATGCCCAGTCGTTCAAGCAACTCGGGGAACGTCTGCAGTTGGACAACGTCGGGGCGGCGTTTCAGCACTTCGTGAACACCATAACCCCACGAAGCGAGAAAAAAACTGGCACCGATTCGAACAGCGGCCTCAGCATCATCCATGCCATCCCCAATGAAGTATCCGCCGGAGAGCCTTTCCTGGGCAGCCAGGATCTCAACGCGGTCTGCCTTCGACAGCTTTCCAGAACTGCTTGTTGCTGCGCCGAAATCACCGCCAGCGACACGCCGAATGAATGGCGACAGCTTCAGATGATGAACTATCGTTTCGGCTGCCAGTTGCGGTTTGTTGGTGGCAATAAAGACCGGGTGACGTTGATCTGCCAATGCGTTCAGCGTCTCGGCAACGCCCGGAAAAAGGACCGTTTCAAACAAGCCCTGCGTGTCATAGTGTACCCGAAACGCACGGATGATTGCGGATACGTCTGAGTCGCTGAGTTCCGGCAGTGTCTGACCCAGCATGCGATCAAGTGGCGGACCAATGTAAGGACGCCAGTCGTTGACCTGAGATGAGCAACCCACGATCTGAATGGCGCAGTTCAGCGACGTTGAGATACCGTCCGCGGAATCAACCAGGGTTCCATCCAGGTCGAAATAGATGGGTTGCCGGAACGAAGACTTCATGCGCCGGACCGACATGCATAGAGAACCAGGTCGAAGCCATTCCAGCCATGGGACCTGAGATAGAACTTGTGTTCCGGCAGTAGTTCATCCACAGCTTGCGGAAGCTCCCAGAGGTCGCGCGGGCAATGATAGACACACACAGCCATGTTCGGCTGCGACTGAATCAGCATTTCGCGCATTCCAGAGATGGCAGCAGACTCCGCGCCTTCGATGTCCAGCTTAACATAGTTCGGTCGAAAATGTGGCATCGCCTGATCGATCGCAACGGTTTGGATAAAGCTTTCACCGTCGGAATCAATGCCGCTGCTCGCGACGCCTCCCGACCGAAACCGAAGCTGCCGAGTGGTCGAATCGAGCCCGCATGGCCACAGCAAAGTTTCACACTTCAATCTGGAGTCACTCACCGACTTTTGCATGCTTAGAAAGTTAGCAGGATCGGGTTCAAACGCGGCAATCGCATCGAAGGTACAGCCAGACTTCTGAAGGGAGTGGATGGTGTCTCCGTTGAATGCTCCCCCGTCCAGGAAACGCAAGCCTTGTCGCGGAAGAGGGATTCCGGCTGGCAAATACTGGTCCAGCTGATTTACGCATCGCAGCCAGGACGGCTCAAAGGTTCTTCGAAGGGCAAGTGCTTCATAAAACAGCTGGCGACTTTGGCCATCGACGAGTCGATGGAACAACCATTCGGCCGCTCCGGGCGGAGGTGTCATTTCGTCCGAGTCGCTCAACCAGAACGTCTTTGGAACAGGAAAAAGCTGACGCAGGGCAGCCATGCCAACAACGCGATTGAATCCTAAACTGGCCAGCAAACAATGAACCGGCAATGGATCAACGTTGAAGTTGAAGACGCTGACAACCGCGATGCACTCTTCGACAGCTAACCTGCGTACCAACGGATCCTCAGGCAAACAAACAGGCACGCCCTCAATATCTGCAGACGGCTTCTGATCGATCATCGCACGAACCCGAATGCCGGCAGCCTGAAGCATGCCGAGGCACTCGCGGCCTTTCCCGCCAGCTCCGTAAAGTACGACCGCCTGTGAATCGAGCGGCGCTACAGCTCGCGGCGCATTTGACAATAGTTGCTGACAGTCGTCCCACGTAACTTGTTCACTTGTCATTCGCTCATCGGTTCCTGAATCAGCATGTTTGATTTCAGTTCATCACGATCTAAAAACGGGGCCATATCCTGAAGCGGGGACGACACCATCCTGCCATCCGGAAGTCGTCGGGATGAAAGCTTTGGCTCGAATGTCTGAGCTGGGTCGAGCATGACTTCGCACACATACGGTCCAGGACTCTCCAGGATGTCGATCAACTGTTTGCGAAAGTCCGCTGTCGAGAGTCGTGATGCGGCAAGGCCGTACGCTTCCGCGACTTTGACGAAGTCCGGACAAGTGACGCCACTCTCGGCTCCAGCACCGACGGCGAGTCCGAAGAATGCTGTCTGAGTCTGACGAATGGACAAGTATCCGCCGTTGTTCAGGATGAATGTTTTGATGGGTAGCGAGTGGTGACGAACCGTTTGCAACTCCTGAATATTCATCTGCACGCTGCCGTCGCCCGCGAGGCAAATGATACGTTGGCCGCCATGGGCGACGGCGGCCCCTATTGCCGCTGGCAAATCGTAGCCCATCGACGCGGAACCAGAATTCGAAAACAGTCTGGTCCTTAATTTCACAACCGAAGACTGGAATGTGACAATGCAGGCCGTTGCATCACCGCAAACGATGATGTCGTCGTCGGAGAGAACCGAAAACAATTCGTGGGTGAAGTGATACGGATTGATCGCACCCGGTTTCGATGCCTGACGGACCGGGTGAAATACCGGATAGCGACGGACTCGTTCTTTGCACCACGCCAGCCATTCAGCATGCTGCGACTGATCAAAGCCCTGTTTGGTGACCGACGCTTCAAGTGACTCAAGGAAATCTTTCGCGTCGCAGCAAATCGGCAGGTCGGGCTTCACCATTGGCTTGGTGAGTTCTGCGAGATCGATATCAACAATGATCTTCTCCGCATGCTTCGCGAAGTTTTCCCAGTTGTAGCTGACCTGGCGGATGTTGAGTCGAGAACCAATCACCAGAATGACGTCACTGTTTTGTACGGTAAAATTCCCGGGACGATCGCCGATGCTTCCAGCCTTGCCGCATGCACATGGGTCCGACGTTTCAATAATGTCGTGAGTCCAGGCGGTCGCCACTGGGATCCGCAGTTTGCCGATGACTCGGCGAAAGACATCAGTCGCTCCGGCAATTCGAACGCCAGTTCCCGCAAGGATCACTGGACGTTTCGCTGCCGCCAGTTTCTGCAGCACCACTTCCGCAAGTTTCGCGATGTTGTCGGACGACACTGCCCCCGGAATCTCCTCCGGCGTGTAACCTTCAAGGGTTGCTGGCTCAACCTGTGACGCCTGAACATCGACCGGGATGTCGATCCAGCAAGGGCCAGGACGCCCCGTCTGGCAAAGATGCCACGCTCGTTCAAGTTCGTAGCGCACTCGATTCGGATCGGTCAACAGTACCGTCGATTTGGTGATTCCACCGGTCATGCTGACAATATCAACTTCCTGGTCTCCCAGTTGTCGAAGTTTTCCCAGCAGTCCGTGAGTCCGCAGCAGCGTCTCTCGCTTCATCTGACCGGACAGCACAAGCATTGGTATTGAATCCGTGTACGCGCCGAACACGCCATTGAGCGCGTTGACTCCGCCAGGCCCGCTGGTCACGCTGACAACTCCCGGCTGGCCCGTGACTCGCGCGTAGCCCTCGGCAGCCATCGCGGACGCTTGTTCGTGATGGCTGCAGATGTACCGGATCCGACTCTCGCGACCGAGCGCGTCGTTCAGGTGCATGGCTCCGCCGCCGGTGACGACAAAAATGTGCCGAACGCCACGATCCGCAAGGAACTGCATACAGTAGTCAGCGAGTCTCATGCACCTTTTACCTTTGTCGTCAATCGAATCAGCGGATTGCGAATTCCCCGATTGCGTACTGAGTCCTCGATCGACTCAAGATTCACAAGTGAGCACAGCAGGATCGGAACATCTTCCCTGCCGAGGCCCGAAATTTCATCAG
>JANMEV010000379.1:0-11142 GCA_031377305.1 Planctomycetota bacterium
GCTTGCAAGAGCTCGCGGATCAGTCGCAATCCTCAGCCGTAGCTTCGTCAAGATGCTGGCTCGATCCCGAGCCGAACCGCGTGACCATTCCGCCTGCGCGACTCGCGCGGAGTCCAATTGTGATCGAACACTTTCTGCAAGTTCATTACCGTCCATCAGCCGAGCGGGAGCCTCGCCGAGGGACTCGGCCGAGTGCAAGCGCAGGCGAATCGATGCGGCTGCGGTCGCTGTCTCTAAACCGGCCGGCCCCATCACGCCGCCCTCCGCTGTGCGGCAGGTGCCATCGGCAATGTGGAGGGCGACGATGAGGATTCCGGAAACTGGAGCCGCAGCGCGTCACACATCAGGCGGGCTGAGATGCGAGCCGATTCATAGATGACTGGCAGGCCGCTGCCCGGATGAGTTCCGCCACCGACGAGATACACCTGCTGCAGATCGTTGAAGTGATTTCGCGGTCGAGCATGCAGCATCTGTCCAAGATTGTGAGCCAGATTGAATGTTGCTCCGCGGAAAACCTGATATGTGTTCTGCCAGTCGTCTGGCGTCACAATTTTTTCAAAGCGAATGCGATCTTCAACATCGTGCAGCCCCAGCTTTGTCATCTGCGTCAGCACGCGTTTGCGAAACATTGCAGTTTGCGATTTCCAGTCAACATGCGGACTTTGATGTGTCACAGGAGCCAGCACATACAGCGTGCTCATGCCGTCCGGAGCCAGCGACGTGTCTGTCACACACGCGTTTTGAACGTAGAATGACGGATCCTCAGAAAGTATTTTCAACCGATCGATTTCGTCGAGATTACGTTCGTAATCTTTTGCGATGTAGATCGTGTGATGCGGCAGGTGGTCGTAGCGTCCTTCGATCCCCAAATACAGCATGAACGTCGAACACGAATACTTGCTGCGATCCAGCTTTTTGTTGTTCCACGACTTTCGCAATCGGTCGGGCACCAGTGTCTTCATCGCCTGAGCAAAGTCTGCATTGATGACGAGAGAATCAAATGTTTGATCACCGCTGCGAGTTTTTAAGCCAACCGCTTTTCGACCTTCGAAGTGCAACTGTTCGACCGATTCGTTCAGGCGGATGTCGACGCCCATGTCACGAGCGATCTCGGCCATTTTTTCACTCACCGCCGCGCAGCCGCCGGTCGGATGAAAGACGCCGTATTCGTATTCCAGAAATGCCAGGATTGTGAAGAGGCTCGGACACTGAAACGGCGACATGCCCAGATACTTGGACTGAAACGAAAACGCCGTGACCAGTCGAGGATCCGAAAAATGAGTGCCCAGATCATCGGCGACCGACCGCCACGGTCGAACCCAGGGAGCCGCCTTCAGCACGGAGGGACGCAGCAGATCGAGCATGCTGCTGAAGGGAGATTCCAGAATCGGTCGGAAGCGTTCCAGCTTGGTGCGGTTCTCGCTCATGAATCGAACGAACGAATCTGCATCCTGTGGCGCGATTCTCGCGATCTCGGCCCGCATGCGTTCCAGATCCGGAGTCGCATCGATTCGGCCCCCAGCGCCAAACTCGAGTCGGTATTGAGGATCCAGCCGCGTCATCGGAACGTCGCGCCAAAGATTGCGACCAACCGACCGGAAGATCTCTTCGAGCACTCGTGGATAGAGAAAGAAGGTCGGTCCGGTATCGAATCGAAAGCCGTCCGCTTCAATCGCCGCGCAGCGACCGCCAACTTGTTCCGCGCGTTCGAACACGGTGACATCCGCGCCGGCCTGAGCCATGAGCATGGCATTTGCCAGTCCACCCGGCCCTGCGCCGACGATGCAGACTTTCTTCCTGTTCGCTGGCATCCTTGCCATTGCGTTTCCTGTCACATTGGGATGTTTTTTCAGAGTGGCAGATTATGCCGCTTTTCAAAAAGCGGCACAATGTGAGTACTGAATTCAACGTGGGATGGGCATTGCTCCCCGTCAAGTTGCCGTCGCATAAGAATCAGACAAGAATTCCGACCTGTTTTGAGCCTTCAGCCAGCTTTACGCAGGCAAAACGGCGTATTCCGATCTCACATTTGCAAGAATCTGTTTCACTTCATCACGAGTCAGTTTGCTGCCAGTCCCGCCTTTCCCGAGCTTCTGGAGAGATCCGTCCGCAAGCAAATAGAGAAACCGGCAAAAGAGAATGACGTCAGTCGGAAAATCGTTCTTTTCCAACAGCCGTATGTACAGTAGTGCGTCCTCGCGGCCTCCCAGAGCCAGTTCATGGACACTTTCGCGGGAGACTTCGGTTGGAATAAAGACGCGGCCGCTCACGGCGTCAGCATGCGCGTCCTTCAGGATGTTGATCAGTTGCAAAAACTCTCCAAAGCCAGCGGAAAGTCGTCGCAGCTCTTTATGAGCCGTCAGCCCCGGCGGATGATGGAAGACGAAAATATCGGTGAGCAGTTCTCCGACAACTCCCGCCACCGCATAGCAATAAAGACGAAGCTCGTTGAGCGTTTGAATCTGAATCTGATTCGGCAAATCGACCGAGGCATCGATAAAACCGATCATGCCTGTGATAGTTGATGTCAAAGCCTTGCCAATGGACTGCGACACCGATGGTGGCATCTCGCTGAAAATGGCTATCAGCCTTGGGAACTCCAGTAAAAGCCGCCCTGTTGGGCACTTCGCTGGCCATAGTCCAGCGAGGTGCATGGCGGGAAGACCTTCTATCCCGGAATGCTCTGGCTTGCTGGTATCGGTTCTCACACAAGCTCTCAGTGCCGCGAGCAGATCCTTCTTCGAGGCGGCGTCGCCTTCCGGAGCGTCTTCAATACTGTCGGCAACTCGAAACAGCAGGTAACTCAGACCAATCTGCCGGCGACGTTCAGCAACCAGAAGCGGAATCGCCAATGCGAAAGTTCGACTCGTCCCCTGAAGGAACTCGTCTAGAAAGTCATCGTCACTTTGAAGATGATGGACTGCCGCTGTTGCTTGAGCCACGGTATCCTGCCCGCATCGATCGTTTAGGAAGGTGGAGATCATCACTACGCGGAAGATCTTACGGTTCGAAATGCGATTCGCAAGTTCAGTTTTGTGATCGACGTACAGAGATTTATCAGGCACTCGTATGAACGTTTTGCTCGCCAGCCCTCGAGGATTCTGTGCAGGCGTTGAAATGGCGATCGAATGCCTTGATGAACCTATTCGATGCGTGGGGCCGAAGATTTTCGTCTACCATGAAATCGTTCACAATCGGATTGTCGTCGGTCGCTTTGAAAAACAGGGCGTGACTTTTGTTGATTCCGTCGATGAGGTACCGATGGGCAGCACGCTTGCCTTCAGTGCCCACGGCGTGTCGCCAGCGGTGCGGCGAGCGGCTCGGGATCGAAGGCTGCCGGTCATTGACGCGACGTGTCCCCTTGTGGCCAACGTGCATGTTGAGGCGATTCGCTACGCCCGAGAAGGATACACGATCATACTGATTGGCCACGCTGGACATGATGAGATTCTCGGCACCATGGGCGAGGCTCAGGAAAACATCGTTCTCGTCGAAACTGCTGTCGACGTCAAATCGCTTCCATTTGATTCACACTACAAGCTCGCCTATTTCACGCAAACAACACTCAGCGTCGATGAAGCCAACTCGGTTATCCAAACACTGCGTGAGCGCTATCCGCCGATCGAATCTCCTGCAAAGGAAGACATCTGTTATGCGACGACAAATCGTCAGGATCCGATCAAAGCAATTCTGATGACCGCTGATATTCTGATCGTGATCGGCATCCAGAACAGCTCCAACAGCCGTCGACTGATGGAGAAAGGACATTCACAGGGTGTACCAAGTGACCTGGTGAACACCGTCGAAGAGATTCAGCGAGACTGGTTTGTGAAGGCTGAAACTGTTGTCATTACTGCCGGCGCGAGCGCGCCGAAATCGGTTGTGACGGAGTGCGTGAACTACCTGAAGCACCACTTCGATGCGTCGGTCTCTGAAGACGTCCTGCGAGACGAGAACGTGCGATTTCCGTTGCTACGGGAACTGCAGACGCTCCGAAGCAACAGCGCTGCATCAGTTGCTGGATGATGCCGTGCTGGCGCACGATGACGTTCTCTCTGTCATTCCTGAATCTTTTGGCCCGCCTTTTTTTTGGGGCTTGGAACATGCTGGTCGATCAGGATTGGATTGCCATCCGGATCCATCACCAGAAGGCTCGCCGGGCCGGTGGTCGATTCGTCAGCCAGCGTCACCGGAACGATGCCGCGTTCTTTCAGCATTTTTTGAATGTCCCGCACGTCGTCAAAGTCCGCCAGAGTCTTTGTGTCACGATCCCAGCCAGGATTGTATGTCAGCATGTTCTTTTCGAACATCCCGTGAAACAATCCGATGGTACTTGTTTCGTTTTGCATGATCACCATCTTGTCGGCAAGATTGCCAAAGACGACTCGAAAACCCAGCTTTTCATAGAACTCATGCGATGCCTCAAGATCTTTCACTGAAAGACTCACGGAGAAGTTTCCAAGGCTCATTTGTTTGCCTTCGTTTGCCGTATTTCGAGTTGGCCTGGAAGCACTTTGGGCCACACAGATAGCCGATAGAAAGCCAACCAGGAGCAGGGAAGTGCGATTCATAGCGATGAACCTTCTGGAAACCTCTTAAGAAGTGGACGCGGGCTTCTGCCCGACGGCCGTTTCGACAATGCAGACGATCCCATGAAAGCAATGACGCAACGGGCAATTGCGCGGCCTGGAAAAAGTATTCGCCTTTTCATCACAGCCGATTCAACGCGGGGTTCCGTGTTGCTGGATTTGCTGAAGCTGAGAGATCATTTCCACAACTCGGTCCTGATTCTGCTCTGCGACGTTGTTCTTTTCACCAGGGTCTGTGCTTAAGTCGTACAGCTGCACCGATGGCGCGTTGCCCGTTTCGATGTTAACGCTCTTGCTCACGGCTGGACCTTTGTTGGCTTCGATCAGTTTCCACTGGCCAACGCGAAGTGACAGTGCTCCGGCCTGTTCAACCAGTTGAGTGCGGCCTCGACGCGTTTCACCGAGGAATGCAGGAAGTGTATTCAAACTGTCGGGACCAGCGCTTTCGGGAAGGACGTGACCTGTCAGCGTGGCAAGTGATGCCAGGAGGTCAATTTGACAGACCAAAGCATCCGAGTTGGTTCCGGAAGGGACACGTCCTGGCCAGCGAACGATGAACGGAACGCGTGTGCCGCCTTCAAACGCACTGTATTTGCCTCCCCGCAGTGCGCCCGCCGGAGCATGATCGCCAATCTTTTCCGCGGCCGAATCTTTATATCCGTCGTTCAGCACGGGCCCGTTGTCGCTGGTGAAAATCACCATCGTGTTGGCGGTCAGTTGGTGCTGGTCAAGGGTCTTGAGAATCTCGCCGACGCTCCAGTCAAGCTCTGCAATGACATCGCCCCGCGGGCCCATTGCAGTCGCGCCGACAAAGCGATCATGAGGGGCTCGCGGAACATGAATATCGTGGGTGCTGAAGTAGAGGAAGAACGGCATATCTTGATGAGTTGCCTGGTGTCGGTCGATAAAGCTGATGGCCCGCTTCGCCAGAACGTCCGCCATGTCTTCATCGACCCAGCGAGCCGCCTTGCCACCGCTCATGAAGCCGATTCGACTAATCCCGTTGACGATTGTCGAATTGTGTCCGTGATCCCATTCAACTTTTAGGAGTTCTGGATTCTTAAGGCCGGTGGGTTCGTCGCCGACAGGATCTTTGAAGCTCACGGAAATTGGATCGTTTGGATCCAGCCCAACAACATCATGATCGGCCACATAGACGCATGGAACTCGATCACCCGTTGCCGGAAGGATGAAGCTCTCGTCGAAACCAAGTTCGATGGGGCCTGGCGCAATGGGCTTGTTCCAGTCAACGGCATCCTCGCCAAGTCCAAGATGCCATTTGCCAATTGCGGCCGATCGATAGCCCGCCTGCTTCAGCATTGAGGGCAATGTGACTCGATCCGGATGAATTATGGCACTCGCATCGCCTGTGGCAATTCCGGTTCCTTTCCTTCGCCATGCATATTCGCCGGTCATCAATGAATAGCGTGACGGAGTGCACGTTGCGGCCGAGCTGTGTCCGTCGGAAAACCGACAACCTTCGCGAGCAAGACGGTCGATGTTCGGCGTGGCAACGGAGTTGGCTCCGTAACAGCCCACGTCGCCGTAGCCAAGATCGTCGACGTAAATCAGGACGACGTTGGGCCGCTCCGCAGAGACTGCCAGAGATTCGCTCAATGTCACGATCAGCAGAATAGAACTGAGCAATCGCATGCAGGACTCCAGAGCCAAAATGGGATCACTGAACCGACGCCGCTGATACGGCGAATGAGATGTTCCTGAACTTCAAACTCTGACAGAGATCATAAAGGCTGATAAAGTGCTGCACCTGAACGTCGTCATGGATATTGAGAATAATTCGGGATTCCGGATCCACCGCGGCAAGCCGAGTCAGCCGTTCGGTCAACGCGTCGGTGCCCGTCAGAGGCTGATCGTCCAGCAGAATGTTGACGCCATCGCCGCCCGGTTCGATGCGAATCTGAATCGCCGGATGATTCCATTCCTCGGACTCTTCCTTCGGCGGTGCGACGTCGACTTGGCCGGAGTTGCCCTGGAGTTCGGCTGGCAGTAGCTTGTCAGCGGTTCCTCCGACCGAAGCGCAGATGAAAAACACGAGCAACAAAAAGACGACATCGATCATAGGCGTCATCGTGTCGCCGTCCTGCAGGTCGCGCGATCGGGCTCGGCGAGGAATTTTCATCAGAGTTTCCCGTGCCGGTGCGAATCGATGATCGGGGGGCGTAATGCGACAGAAAGATGGCGGACAAAGAAATGAGTTCTATGGGTTGTGCCTGAAACGCAATTCATTTTTTGTCGCCCATTTTTCTGTCGCATCTTCAGTTCTTTACCGCGCCGGTGTCGCCACTGCAAAGCGGATGCTGCGGATGTTGTGAGACGCACATTGTTCGATCAGCCGGCGGATTTCGGAGAAGCTGGCATCGCGATCGGATCGAATTCGGACTTCCGGCACAATGGCTGTGCCATCCGTGTTCGAAGAGGAGTCGCCAAGTTCCTGAATTCGCTCCAGCACATGGGCTTCAGAAAGTAATTGGCCCGCGATCGAATAGCGTCCGTCTTTGTCGACAGTGATTGTCAGACGATGCTGGGACGTCAGATCGTCGGACTGCCCTTTGGTCGCATCGGGCAGCGAAACTTCTCGTGACTGTTCACTGCGAACAAAATAGCTGGCGACCAAAAAAAAGATGATCAACAGAAACACGACATCAATCATCGGAGTGATGTTGAAGCGAAATGGGGCTCGCTGACCAAATGTGTTCGGCAGTCGCATTCTTGAGGAACCAGCAGTTTTGAATCCACAACGTCAACTCGGCACCAGCCGCATGGTATTCGCCGCACGTTCATGCGGCGATACCAATTGTTGGTTTCGTATTCGGCTGGATTGTTGAGTCCTCAGATTGTCGGATCCAGAATCACTTTCATCGCACCGGGTTCGCCAGCATACAAACGAGCGAACCAGTCGGGGCCCTGGGCGAGTGACGCTTTGGCGGTGATTAAAGGCTCAACCAGGATCGCTTTGCGTTCCAGCAGATCGATGCATTGAGGATACTCGCCGCTGGATCCGCAGGTGCCGTAAAGCGAAAGTTCGCGAGTCACAATGGACTGCAGCGGCATGTTAACGTTGGGAGCCAGGTTGCCCACCAGCGTGACGGCTCCGCCTTTTCGAACCGAGTCGATGGCAGTCTTGATCGTGCCTGTTGCTCCAACGACTTCCAACGCCACGTCCGCTCCTCGACCGCTCGTGAGCTTGCGGACTTCGGCGGCGACGTCAACTTCGTCTGCCTTCAGCCCGACGTCTGCTCCAAGCTGTTTTGCTTTTTCCAGTCGACCCGCATCAAGATCGACAGCGATGACTTGCGAGCAACCGGCCAGTCGAATGGCCTGGATCACAAGCAGCCCGATCATGCCGCTGCCAACCACGACTGCAGTGTCGCCCAGTGAAACCGGTGTTCGATTCGCAGCGTGAACCGCAACAGACACAGCTTCGATCATCGCCGCATGTTCAAACGGCAAGCTTTCAGAAATTCGGTAGCAAATATGCTGCGGCACTGAAACGTATTCGGCGAACGCACCATGTCGTCGATAATCGCCGCAGGAAACGCCCAGCACCATGCGGTTGTCGCACAGGTTGATTGAGCCTCGGCGACAGAAATGACATTCGCCGCACGAAACGGTGGAATCAAACGTGACGTGGTCGCCTTCTTTGAACTGACGAACATTGCTTCCAATTTCGGCAATCACACCGGCCGCTTCATGACCCATGACCAAAGGAGGAATTCGACGCCCCGTGCTGCCGTCGTAGCCATGAATGTCGCTGCCGCAAATGCCACAGGCTCGTACTCGAACAAGGACATCGTTCGGCCCAATCTGAGGCCGATCAAAGTCCACAACCTGCAGCCGCTTGTACTCAGATAACAACATCGCCTTCAAAGGTAGTACTCCTGATAGGTGAGGAATCAATCTCGATGCGACGCAGTGTAAGAGCCCGCGTCACATAGCAACAGTCCAGCCGATGGGGCGGGAAAAAAATGAAGCGGCAGAAAGAAACCCCGCGTCGGAGACACGGTCAACAATGTTGCTCGTGTCTCCGACGCGAGTTTTTGTCCTGTCTCCACCGATCGCCGACCAAAGAACTTCAGAACCGAGCGTCACGCCAGTCGCCTGCAGCAACGCAACGGGACACAACGGCGGGGGAATCCCGCGTCGGAGACACGGGCTACTAAGAGAAATCTTCCTGCGTCGAAGTCACGGGCTTACAATGTTGCTCGTGTCTCCGACGCGAGTTCTTCTGTTTTTCATAATGGAGCATCGCCATGCAGGGCGATCTGGAATTTGGCTTGTACGACCGGACGCAGGAAACGCTTCTCACTTACGATGAATTGCCGCACTGGTTTCAACCGAATGTTGCGGTCTTTGTCACGTTTCGAACATTCGATTCTATGCCGCAATCGGCGGTGTTGCGAATGGATGCCGAACTTCGCGACTGGCTCAAATGCAGTGGTCATGAGCTAGAGTACACAAGCCCTCTGCCTGAGTGGTCGATATTGCCTCAATCGCTTCAGCAGGAGTTTCGAAAGCGAAAGGCCAAGATCTGGCAGGACGGACTTGATTCATGTCTCGGCGAGTGTCTTCTGAAGAATCCTGAACTGTCAATGATTGTAATGGATTCTCTGCGTCACTTCGATGGCGAACGCTATGACCTGGATTGTGCGGTTGTGATGCCCAATCACGTTCATCTGTTGGTTCAGTTTCGCCCGGGTTTCCTTTGTACCGAACAGTGCCTGAGTTGGCTGAAGTTCACAGCAACGAAAATCAATCGAGCCCTCTCTCGCAAAGGCCATTTTTGGCAGAGCGAGCCATTCGATCACCTCGTTCGATCGGTTGAACAGTTTCAATATCTGCGATGGTACATTCAGCACAATGGCCCTCGAGCAAAACTGAAGCCCGAGGAGTATCGGTACTGGAATCGGACGATGAAATAGATTGGCGTGATCCTGGAGACCCGCGTCGGAGACACGGGCAACAATGTTGCTCGCGTCTCCGACGCGAGTTCTTGTCCTAATCTTCTGTCTCCAACTGCCGCCGAGCAGCGATCTTCAGCACTGAGCGTCACGCCAATCGCTTGCTGCCATGAAACGGGACACTACGGCGGAGGAAACCCGCGTCGGAGACACGGGCTACAATGTTGCTGATGTCTCCGACGCGAGTCCCTGTCCATTTTCCTGCCTCAACCTTCCGCAGCCTTGAATCCTGGCAAATGCTTGGGAAGCGGCGGCGTGTCGGGTATCATTGTGGTCTCGCCAAACTGCTCGGGTGCCTTGCCTGAGTGGTGAAATCCTGCCAACAAGGAGTCCTGTCGATGCGTTGCGGTTTGATTGCAGTGCGTCTAATTGTGTTGATCTCGCTAATTCGATCTATGGCCGCGGACGAAAAGAAGTCCGTGCCGCCCGATCATCCTGAGCGAGCCAAGAAAGGACTGGCGCTATTCAAATCGTCCGTGCGAACAACGTTGACGAAGCATTGTCTGGACTGCCACGGAGGGAAATCCACAAAAGGTGACTTCGATCTTTCCACGCGCGAAGCGTTGATGGAAAGTGGCTTCGTCACAGAGTCTGCGACTGACAGTCACTTGATGGACTTGATCACTCACGCCGCCGATCCTCACATGCCATTCAAAGCGCCGAAGCTGGCGGATGAAGAGATCGAGCAAATTCGAACATGGATCGACCTGGGATCGCCCTACGATACGCCGCTGACTGAGAAGACAGCCAAGCCTGCTGCCGAGATGCAGGTCAAAGACAGCGATCGTGAGTTCTGGTCGTTCCGTCGGCTGCAGCCGGTGACTCCGCCAGCCGTGAACGACGATGCCTGGTGCATGACGCCGATCGATCAGTTCATCCGAGCGAAACAGGAAGCCGTGAAGCTGACTCCGAACGCGACGGCCGATCGGCGAGTCCTGATTCGTCGTGCGTATTTCGGATTGCTTGGTCTGCCGCCGACACCAGAACAAGTCGATGCGTTCGTGAATGACAAAGATCCCGACGCGTGGTCGAAGCTGATCGATCGATTGCTGGAATCACCTCAATACGGTGAACGATGGGCGAGGCACTGGATGGACGTGGCTCGCTTTGCGGAGTCGCATGGTTATGAACAGGACTATGATCGTCCCAACGCCTACCACTACCGCGACTTCCTCATCCGCGCGCTGAATGCGGACTTGCCTTACGACAAGTTCGTCCAGTGGCAGCTCGCTGGTGATGAACTGGCTCCGGAAGATCCGCTGGCGATGATGGCCACGGGCTTCCTTGGAGCCGGCGCGTTCCCGACTCAGTTGACCGAAACGGAGTTCGAATCGGCTCGCTATGATGAACTCGACGACATGGTCATGACGACTGGCGTGTCGTTCCTTGGTCTGTCCGTCGGCTGCGCAAGATGTCATGATCACAAGTTCGATCCGATCCCTGCGCGCGATTACTATCGAATGGCGGCTACGTTTGGTTCCGCGATCCGCGCGGAGACAGACATCGATCTTTCGCCGGACGAGAACCGAAAACGACAGAGCGAGTTTACTGTTCAACTGACCGCGAAAAAAGCT
>JANMEV010000385.1:0-3572 GCA_031377305.1 Planctomycetota bacterium
AATAGGAAGAGCGGGCAAGCCTGTAATTCCCATGGATACAGAAAAAACACTGCTAGAGTGGTCCTGCAATGTCAGGCAGACCTCCGGCGAAAGAATACTCCAACGAAGACTGCTTTGACAGCGTAAAAGACGTGTTCTGAGGGTTCTTGCGCCCATTTTTGGTTTCGCAGTTGGGAAGTCTTCCGTGATAAATCGTGTGATGATGTTGGCTGAAGGGATTCCGTTAAACCCGGTTCTTGAGACCGACTGGTCCCTGACGTGGCTTTCTGTGTTTGGGCTGATGGTGGCATTGGTGGCCGTTTCCTATGGGACTCGAATTGGGGTCATCGCCCGAGCGACGACTAAGGAAGCGATTCGACAGCCTCTGTTTTTGCTTCTGCTGGCAATCTCATCCATCGTCCTGATTCTGAACACGGTGATGCCATTCTTCACGATGGAAGACGACGTGAAGATGTTAAACGAATGCGGGCTGGCGACCTTGCTGATCTCTGGTGCTCTGCTTGCTGTCTGGACTGCTGGAACCAGCATTACCAGCGAAATCGAAGGCAAGACGGCAATGACGCTTCTCAGCAAGCCGATCGACCGACGCCAGTTCATCGTTGGGAAGTACCTTGGCATTGTGCAGGCCGTCATCTGGATGTTTGCCATCCTGACGACGCTATTTTGTGTGCTGATCTTCTTCAAAGTCGGATATGACCAGCGAGAACGCTCCGAGGAAGTGACTCCGAAATGGCAGTGGACGAAGATTTCATCCGTTGAAATTCCCACTCCGCATCCGGACCGTGTCAGAGTCGTTGGTCAGATTCTTCCTGGCATTGCTCTAACATTTCTTCAGGTGTGTGTTCTTGGTGCCATCGGCGTGACGGCAGCGACTCGCATGCCGATGGTCATGAATCTGGTGTTGTGTTTTGCGGTCTTCGTAATTGGAAATTTGACGGAAATCATCGTGAACCGCAGCGTGGCGGGAGAAGCCAACGAATCGGTGACGTTTACCGCTCGATTGATTTCGATGGTCGTTCCTTCGCTATCGACTTTCAACGTTTCGTCCGCGGTTGCAACAGGCCGCGTCGTTCCACAGGATTACCTCGGCTTCAGCCTGGTTTACGCCGCGGCCTATATCGCGGCCATGCTGCTTCTGGGTTTCATTTTGTTTGAAGATCGAGACCTTGCCTGATTTTCGTTTTTGGTCTCGGATCAGTCATTATCAACTTGAAGCCCGGCCTTCCAACAGGCCGGGCTTTTTGATGCGCGGCGAGCGATCGAATCGAATCACGCTTTTGAGACGGGTATAGTGGGCGGGCCTGCGGATTTTGGAAAATGGCGTCTATGAAATCGATTAGGAGACATCGGGATGCCGTCATCTGTCCAGTCGGGTCGAAAACCTGGTTGTGACGGGCTGCCTTTGTTATTAGCTTGCAGAGTTGATGATCATGAATGACTGCGACTCGGGACTTTGAGAGATTCGCGTCCGTCGATATCCGAAGCGATTGCCGAAACCTGTTTCCTGTAAGGCCGCTTCTAGTGCACCTTGCCGGAGAATACCGCTGTGTCCAGTTCGCCTGAATTTCACCGCATCATCTCCACTCGCTCATTTCTAAAGCCAGCGTTGATTCCCGCTGCTGCTTTCAGCATTGTGGCGAGTCTGTTGCTGTTTCTTCTGGTCTTTGTCGCTGGCGCGTTGACATGGATGCTGGCTGAGGTTTCCCTGCCAAACGTCAGCGGGGCTGATCAGGGGTTGTTGCCACTCGCAAGTCGGTTGGAATCTCACGCCGTCGGCTCTTTCGCTGCGAAGCTGATACGATTTGCCAGTCTACTTCAGACGCGAAGTTCGGCAGTCGCCACTTTGATTGCCATCGTTGCGACTCTGTTATTGCTTCGATGGGTGCTGCACTCACTTGCCGCCAGCTTCGTGGATCGGCATGTTGCAGAGGCCGTCCTTAAACTGCGACAGCACATTCATCGGAAAGCGATCCGGCTTGAACCAGCTGACCTGACCGGCGAGCAGACTCGGTTTGCAGACCGTTTGTTTCAGTCGGCAACTCAGACTCTGGAATCCAGCGCTGGCCAATGGGGCCGCCTGTGCTGCACCACGGTGGCCGATGTCGTGGCCGTCTGCGTTGCCGGATTGGCGACGGACTGGAAAACGTCGCTGCAGACAATGATTCCAGTCTTTCTGGGACGAATGGTGCTCCGGATGGAAACGCAGCGAAGTGAGTCATCGCTGCGGCTGCTTTCCGAACAGGTGGAGCGAGGACTCGGCCGTATTTCAGAGGGGCTGAAGAAGACTCGCATTGTGACCAGCTTTGGAATGGAATCGACCGAACATCTGCAGTTCGAGCGTCATCTCGGAGACTACCGGGACCGATGTCAGAGCCTGCAAAAGCAACAGCGTTTTGGACGTGGAATTCGCAACATCATTCGGCTGGCCATGCTGCTGGTGCCGCTGGGATTGTTGGCCGCCCACGTCCTTCAGGGCGATCACCTGGCTGTTGCCGTAGTTCTCGGAAGTTGCCTGGTCGTTCTCTATCAGAGCCTCGGGCAAATCGAAAGTCTCCGAGAGTTCGCTGCCGAAGGCGGGGCAAAGGCGGACGAAATCTCTCTGTACATCAATCGAATTCCATCTGTCAGTCAGGCTCCCGGCGCGGGTTTTCTGCAACCGATGTCAAAGACTTTGACATTCAATCAGGTTTCCTTCCAAACGGCGCAGTTGCCAGGCTTAATAAGAGGACTGGACCTGCGAATCGCGTTCGGCGAAAAGATCGCATTGTTGTCGCTGCAGCCATTTTCCGCTTATGCTTTGGCTGGAATGGTGCCGCGGTTTGTGGACCCTGATCTTGGGCAGGTTCTGATCGATGGCGGTGATATCCGAAAAGCCACACTGGAGTCACTGCGAGCCGAAGCGATTTTCGTCGGCGGCGAGGATCCTGTCTTCAATGCCACTGTGCTTGAGAATATCACCTGCGGTCAATCCGACATCACTCGTCAGCAGGCACTGGATGCCGCAAAGCTTGTTCACGCCGACAACTTCATTCGTACGCTTGCCAAGGGATATGAAACGATCCTTGGCGAACACGGTGTGACTCTGGATCCCGGACAGATGTTTCGCCTGAGTCTTGCACGAGCGGCCGTTCGTGAACCGGCGATTCTGGTAATCGAAGAGCCGCAAATCTCACTGGACAATGAAACGAAGGCGATGCTCGATGACGCCTACCAGCGTTTGTTCGCAAATCGTACAGTGATCCTTCTTCCACATCGACTATCGACGGTCAAGAAGTGCTCACGCATTGTTTTGATTCATGAAGGGCGCATCGCTGTTGATGGTGTCCATGAGCAACTTGTTCGCAGCAGTGATCTGTACCGACATTGGGAGTACCTTCGATTCAATCCCTTTCGCGAAGACGCTGACTAGTGCTGTGAACCGCCGGTTTTCGACCGCGACCGTTATCAAGTGTTGAGAGGCGAGCGGTTGAATGAAAGTACCGGTTAAGCCGGAGATTCGACGGCAGAAAATCGGCTAGCGCCTCAGCCCCAAATCAATGGCGTTCGGTAATTTTGTTTCTTCATCGTTAGGC
>JANMEV010000396.1:0-6937 GCA_031377305.1 Planctomycetota bacterium
CTGCCTGTTCTTTGTTCTCGACGGCGTCGGCCGTTGCGGTGGTGGCTTCCTCAAGCTCGCGAATTTGATCGGCCGTTTGAGCCGCCATTTGCGGAATGCTCGGCGCGTACTTTGCGATGATTGCACGTGCGTCGGCCATCACCGGTTCCAGATCGGTGAGCACCATGATGAGTTCCTCACGCACCTGAGCCAGTTCGTGCCCCGCGCCGATCAGCGATTCTCGCTTCCAGCGACGTTCGGTGATTTTGCGACCGGCGTCTCGCATTGCTGCCGACCAGCGTATCTGATCAAACTTCCCGACGACTTCGTGATGAACGCCCGCTTCGCGCAAACGCTGACTGGCCAGTTCAAAGCCGCGCTGCATCAGTTCCCACTGCCGTGGGTGCTCGATTCTGGCAGGGAGTTCCTGCGAATCCCATCGTTCCAGATTCGTGAGCATGTCCAGCGTGTCGCGGACGATCGTTACGTCGTGGCCAGCCTCCAGAATTCGATAGGCGGGAGCGACTTCCAGCAGGTTCGCAGCGATCGTCGATACTGTCGGGGAAACTTCGCGATGCTGATTCAGCAGCGACACGGTGGCCCGGTGAGTCAATCCTGCGTCAGCGGCATATTGTCCATCTGCATCCTTGCGGCCCTGAGTCAATTCGCGACGACTCCGCAACTGGTCCAGACTTCGACGATGCTTCAAGTCCACTTCGGAAACAAATCGCTCTGCCTGCTGAAGAAGCTTCGCGCTCGCGGCTGAGTCCGACGAGGTGCTCGCCTGAGCCGTCAGTTGATTCTCCTGCTGGATTGATCGCGCGAGTTGCTCCAGCGGCACGTAGAGATTGCCGGCTCGGTTGTCGAAGTCTCGCCAGAGGTGCAGTTGCCGGTTGGGAAGATTGCCGTCAACGACGTCGAAACGCTGGCGATCCTGAAGCTGTCGGAGCATATCCTGCGAAACGGATTTCAGTTGGTCCAGCTTGTCCTCCGATTCCATCGACTCCTGAATGCGGTCTCGATTTCGCTCGGACCATGTCAGCAATTCGTTGAACTGCCCGTCAAGATAATCGGGCATCCTGCGTCGCTGTGAGCGAATCAGGCGTTCGAGGTCCTTAAGCTGATTGATTACGATGGTTTCATGCCGCAAAAGACGGTCCCACGTCTGGGTTGTGCTGCCGACGATCAACTTTTGCTGTCGCAACATGGCATCCAGATCAACCGCAACGGCCGACACAAAATTGTGTGTGGCCGCCATTTGATAATGTTCGGCGACGGTCTTCGCATCGTCGGCTGAGCGTTCAAATGCCCGTTTGATTTCTTCAAGGTCGCCGTTGCGTCGATTGGGATCATCCGAAGGCTGCATCGCCTTCAGAGCATACAGCGGGATGCTGGAGTACTCGCGTTGAAGTCGGGCGATCACTCGGCCCGTCAGGTCCAGTTCGTAAGCATCCGCACCGGCCGGCATATCTTTTTCAACCGCCGTGATTTCATCCACGAGCGTTGCCGCGAGATCTCGCTGTTTATTGGCGAGATCCGCGAGCGTACTGCGATCCTGCAACGCCTGTTCGGCCGTCTTGTCTGGCGTTCGAAGCCGTTCGACTGCTTCCTGTGCCGAGGTCTTCTGTTCCTGCATGAATCTCGAGAACTTGACCAGTTCATCCACTAAACCGGCTTTGCGTTCCATGATCGTGTGGCGTTCAGGATCGAAGTCCGGGGCTGCCACTAGGATTCGCAACGGAACCGATTCGCCGATGTTGCCCTTTCGATCAGTGGCGACCAGCTTGGTCATAACCTGATCGCCGGTCTTCAGCTTGTAGTTCAGCAGGTCCCACTGCCACTCGGCCGTCAGGTGGCGACCATCGCCGTCTTCGCCGGGCTTCGCATCGAGTGACAGCGCGACCCAGTCGCGGCCGTTTACTGAGACATGCTGTTCAAGACTGACCAGTGGCAAATCGTCTTCCGCCATCGCCTTCAACGCGACGATATCGTTGGGCGGAACCATCAGAGTCGTTTCCTGCTGATCCACGAAACCCGCGCGAGGAATCAAATCAGGCTGGGGGCGAATTTCGTACTTCGGGCTGAAGATGTTCTCAAAGCCAGTCTCTTTCGAGACCAGATGAACTTTGTAAATCGCGGCCGCATCAACCGGCACGGTCGCCTTCCAATGCGGTCTGTTTTTGCTGTCCGCATCCGGAGTCAGCGGGATCACGACCATCTCGTCAGAATCACTCGGATCAATACGCAGCTCAGCCGAAGAAACCTGCTGATCCAGTTCCAGCAATATCTCGGCCTTCGTCCCCTGCAGTACCAAAAGGTCACCGTGAGCTTCGGTCACCGTTTGAGCGGGCAGAAGCGCGTACGCTGGAAACTCATACGTCTTTTTGAAGGCCGTTACTCGCGGACGAGGCCGCGCTTCGATTGTAAAGCGCTGAGTCACGGCGTCACCAGCCAGAATGCGGTATTCGACAGCTTCGTTCATCACGTGAATGTTGGACGCGAACTCAGACTCGGTCCGATTTCGCATTGGCTGCTGGACGGATCCCTGTTTCGCTGTGAAAGTCTCCAGCGTGACTTCGTCGAAACTTCCACCGGTCACAGCGACCACGACTGCCACAGTCTCGTCTTCCGCCAGCATCAGCGAATGCGGCGTCGGCTGAAGAATCAGCACATTCACGCGAGACACTCGAGCAATGTTCGCCCCCGGCAGAAGCGCCCGTGCGGCGAGCTGTCGAAAACGAGCGTCGCCGGACAGCAGCAACGCTGCCATCAGCAGCACGGCGCCGGCAGCCAAAAACCATTTTCCGACGAGCTTCATCGGCAGCAAGTTTGGCACTTCAATTCGAGCCATCTGCATCGCGACTTTGCCCTGCAGCAAACTTCGAAAGACAGGAGAGTCGTGAAGCGAAGATGGATCGTCCGTCGCCAGTTCCACCGCCGACAAAAGGTTCTCTCGCAGTTGCGGTTCGCTCAATTCGACCTGTGAGGCAATCTCTTCCGTCGCAGGCCGCTTCATGAGTTTCCGAAGACACGTCATCCACGTGACCACGATCACTGCCAAATAGATGGCAGCACTGAGCCCCCATCGAACACCATCGCTGAGCAACCAATACCAGTCCACAGTGGCGACGACCGCGAGCAGCACCACAAGCGTCACCACTCCCGCGCAGATTCCGCGAGCGATGATCAACCGCCTGCGACGCTGCCCAAACTGTCGAAGTTTATTGGCGACGATGGGATCAAGCGTGATGCTCATGTGAAGTTCCTCGATCTGATCTGCAATAACCTACAACAACCCTGCCCGCTTTCTCAACACCCATTCGACAGTCAGCAGAATAACAATCGCCGCGAACCACCAATAGCTTTGCCAGATCAACGTGTCCGATTCGACCACACGACCACTGCTAAGCGGACTCAATAGTTCCAGTAATTTGTCGAACTCTTCTTCGCGAAGCGAAACTCCACCGGAGGCCGCTGCCATTTGTTTCAACAACGTTTCATTCGCTGCCGTGTTAGTCATTTCACCGGATTCCGGCGGCAGCACGACGAACTCGCTGCGAGCCTTCAACACTGCGTCGCTATATCCTGAGGCCCGAACTGAGACCTCATATTCTCCCTCCGGCATTGACCCGAACTGCCCTCGATAAATTCCGGGCACGTCGGCGTCGGCAGTGAGGCTGACAGTGGAGACAATCTGGCCATCTTTCAAAACCAAAGCATCGGCCGAAGCATTAACGGCTGGCTTGCCATCCAGACCCAGCAGGCGAACTCGAACATCCACCTTCGCCCCAAAATCGCAACGAACCGAGCCCGTATCGATTGAGACAAACTCATCACTGACAGCGAACGGCCGCGGCATCACGTGCTTCGCCAACTGGTTCCAAAATCGCTGATGCCAAGTGTCGGCAACTTTGTATCGCCAACGCCAGGTTTCATCGAACGCAAAGTAGACAATTCGCCCAGCCCCAAACGCGCGAGTCACAACGGCGGGACGCTGACGACCGTCGACGATGGCTTCAACAAGAACCTCCGACCCGGGCAACGCGTTCACCGCCACCAGTGAATGCGGCGCAGGAAGCTCCGTCCAGAAGCGACGATTCTGAGCGTCGTCGGCCGCCAGTCTGAGAGAACTCTCAGAAGCTCCCTTTTCTGTAAGCAGCAGCGATGTCGGTTTTGAAGCGATGACTTCGGTCAGCCATTCCACGGGCAGAAGATTGCCCAGGCTCTTATCCGACAACTGACGTATGCGGCCTCGCTGGCCATCGATGAAGACGATTCCGCCGCCTCTGACTTCTACGAATTCGCTCAGCCACTGAAAGTCCTGCTCCGTGAAGAGTTCACGAGCGGCTTCGCCAAAAATGACCATGTCGTACTCAAACAAATTGTCCCGAGTCGCCGGAAACTGGCCATCCTGATCACCTCGCCGCAGCACAGCATCATCGGTTCCTGGCCCGGCTAAGACCGTATTGACCGACCATTGTTCGTCACGCTCAAACACGTTGCGAAGATAGCGCGTTTCCCAGCGAGAACGTCCATCGATCAGCAACACTTTGTAGCTGGATACGATCGCCGCCAGCCGCATTGATCGCTGATTGTTCTCCGTCTCGGATTCTTCCGGCAGCGGCGCAATCGATGCCTGAAACTCCAGCGGAACGGAGTGTTGCTTCATGTCAGACGCGAACTGAGCACCTAGTCGAGTGACAAGGTCGTCGACCGAGAACTCAAACTCAATTCGACGTTCGGGAATACTCTGCGTCAGTAATTGTTGCTGCCACAGCACTTCGTCCTCATATCGAATCTGTGCGACGAATGGCTTGCCCGCGGGCATCTGATCTCGCACGATCATCACGCCGCGAACCTTGTCCTTCTGAAAAACCAGATCGGGATGTTCGAGCCCAGTGACCGCAAGGTCGGAAGCCTGCTGACTC
Source organism: Planctomycetota bacterium (assembly GCA_031377305.1). Classification (GTDB taxonomy): domain Bacteria; phylum Planctomycetota; class Planctomycetia; order Planctomycetales; family Planctomycetaceae; genus SXXK01. Next base: position 4,908 of record JANMEV010000396.1, read on the forward strand.
GCACCAACAGAAACACTAAAGAACGCCACGCCCTGATTGCCGAGAACGCGTGCCGTCTGCAACGGTGACGGGCCGGTGTTGTGTTGTCCGTCAGTGATCAGCACGATCGCTGTTCTTGCAGTTTTCGCTTCGACAGCAATCTCGGCGGCTTCGCTCGTCGAATTCACCGACTTCTGAGTCGCCACGATGCCGCTGCTAAGGTCAGTTGTGTTCGAAAACAGAGCTGCCTCCGTTGAGGTCGCGTCACCAGATTCAGCCGGTGTCGATGAATCGAAAGGACTCATCGCCGACATAGGTAAAGCCTCGTCGCCGTTCAGCGACAGCACTTCCACATCATGCTTTTCGCGCAGCTTTGCCAGCACTTTGGCCGCTGATTCCGCCAAACCCAGCTCCGTGCGGCGCCAGCGGGGCGTTTCGTCAAACTGAACGATAACCGCACGGATTGATTCGTCACCCGCATCTACGATACGCGTCACGTCGGTCTCAAAAGCGATGCGGATGGATGTCTCAAACGACTCGCAGGTCTTTTCACAAGCCAACAACTGTGCCTTCGTCGCGTCGATGTTGCTCGGGTCGTTCTTCGAGGCCGCTTCGAGCGGCTCAAGCAGCTCGGTCGAAAAGCGAGCGATCAGATCTGTGGAAACTTGAGCCTGAAGTCCCTTGAGTTCACCAAGGAATTTCTCCGCCAGCGTACGCAGCGGATCGGCTTCCGCTGCCTTGCTGGTTTCAGCGAGCGCTGCGGAAAATCCGCGCCGTGCGTTGGACAAAGCATCGGCAAGTTCGAGCAGTCTCGAATCAACTGCAGCTCCGTCGATCCATCCCAGCTGCTCGGCAATCAGCAGCTTTCGCCCAGTCGACATATGACGATCGTGCATGGTCATACTGCGTGACGCGTCGAGGTAGATCTTTACCTTGCCAAGCTCGCCGATAATCGTGCGGTGATGCAGCACCGGCCCCGTGAGAATTATGATTCCCAGAAAGAATGCCAGCGAACGCAGCAGCGGCAGCAGCCATTTCATTCGACGGGGAAGATCGAAACCCTCACGCCGATAGTACCGCCACGACATCGCGCAGACGAGCAGTGACAGAAGCAGCCCCAGCCACAACGGCACGTCACCAACAAAACGCAGGGTCGTCATAGTCGAACCCTTGAGAAGCGTTGCTGGAGCACCAGTTCAAGGAACATGAAAATCAGCAATGCCGCCAGCAGGAACTTCCAGATCTCCTGACCATGTCGTCGCAGTCGATCCTGTTCCAGATACTCGGCGGGTGACTTGATCAGCGTTGACGCCATGTTTTGCGACAACGACGCCAGAGCCGGTTCCGCCAGAACGCCAAGGTCGGATTCCGTTCGCGAGGTTTCGGCAACGAAGTGAATCGTGTCTGCGGAAGGCGTCGACATCGCATAGATACCGGGTCGCTGAGTTTCCTCAAAGCGCGCCACCTGCATCTTACCCTGTGGCGCGGATTGAACGGTTCGGCGCGATCCGTCGGGCGTGACAACGGACAACGAAGCCGATGTTTCACTGGCCGGTAGCATGGCCACGGCTGGATCGCCCGTTGCGATGTTTCGAGGCGGAAGGATTCCCGAGGCCATCGTGGTGACCAACTGCTGCATGAGCGGAACGAACAACGGTCGAATCGGCAAGTCGGTCCAATCCGCATCGCATGATGTCGCCAGTTGCATCACAACGCCGTCACCTAGCCGTCGTTCCAGCAGAAGCGGATCCCCCGTCTCCAAACGAGCCAAAACCGAGATGCCGGAATTCGCCCCCACATCAGGCAGTTCAAACCATCGACGAATTTCGGCCGACGACAAATCTCCGTTTGACGGTTCGTTAAAGAATTCCAAAGCAGGATGGTCGAAGTGTTGAGCTACGATGCGAGAACTCTTTCCCGCGTCGTCAATTTTCCCCTTCGCGGCGCCGAATGCGGCAGGGAGAAGTCCTGCTCCGTTGGCAAACATCTGTTCGCGGTACCAGGTCAGGTCAATTCTGTTGCCAGCACACACAAGCAACGCACCACCGTCC
>JANMEV010000398.1:0-11082 GCA_031377305.1 Planctomycetota bacterium
ATCACCCTGCGGCAGGGCGGAGTTCGCTGGCGAGATTCATTCTATCCGCTGAAGCAATTGAGAGAGTCGCTGTACCGCTAAGCATTGCGACCGGAAGACACCGAGCACAAACATCAACCAAAGACGATCAGCTGGAGCGCGCTTGCGTCCGGTTCGACAAGATGGCCAGACGCTTGATGGCATGAGAGGCGATAGACCACGTTGCGGATTCGATAGAACTCCGGTGAGCTCATGGACGGATGCCCTTGGGACGCAGGAACGATGTCGGGGTCAGCTCGGCAAAACAATTGAGTTGTCCGGCCGATGAAGCAACGGGCGTCCGACAGGCCTGCCGTTACATCGACGGGATCTTGAGTCGACTCAGCGAGGCCCACTCGGCACTGTCTTCAAAAAATGGGATGTGATCATTTGATACAAATGCCGAGTCGTGTTTTCCCCTTCTCGAATTGCGTGCGTGCGATTCGGGTATGCAAACATAGAGAATGATTTGTTGTGCTTAATGAGTTCGTTGATCAGCAGTTCGCTCGTCTGGTAATGACAATTGTCGTCGCCCGTGCCGTGGATCAGGAGCAGGTCCGCTTTGAGCTGATGAGCGAACGTTATTGGTGAACCCAGTCGATAGCCTTCCGCGTTGTCGGTCGGCAGGCTCATGTAGCGTTCCTGGTAGATCGTGTCGTAATACAGTTGATTGGGAACCGGCGCGACGGAAACTCCGGAGGCGTAAAGGTCCGGATAACGAAACAACATGTTCAAAGTCATCGATCCACCGCCGCTCCATCCCCAAATTCCCATGCGACTCGCATCCAGATAAGGACGCGATGCAAGAACGGACTTTACGGCAGCCGCCTGATCGGCTGATGCGAGAATGCCGATCTGTTTATACACGCTCTTGCGCCATTCACGACCACGAGGGCTGGGTGTGCCACGATTATCGAAGCTCATTACAACATACCCCTGCTGAGCCAGCATATGATGCCAAAGAGATCGGTCGCCTCCCCATTGATCCAGAACCGTCTGTCCGGCAGGTTCGCCATAGACGAACACAATCAGCGGGTACTTTTTCGACGGATCGAAATTCGGCGGTCGGATACACCACGCATCCAGTTCAACGCCCTGGCCAATATTGAGTCGAAAAAATTCATGCTCGGGGAGCTTTGACTCGGCAACTTTGCGTTTCAGTGCTTCGTTCGCATCGACCACGAACTCAACGGAATGATCGCTCAGACGGACGACGTCGGTCCGTGGAGGTTCTGCGAATCGCGAAACTGTGACAAGGGCTCGCTTGCGATTCGGAGACAGGACGTATCGATGGGTGCCTGACTGATTCGGTGGAGTCACTCGCTTCAGTCCACTGCCATCGAGATTGATGCGATAGAGATACTTTTGAGTTGCGTTGTCGGGTGACGCATAAAAGTAGATCAGCTTTGCATCTTCGTCGATACCCAGGACTTCGATCACGTCAAATTGGCCGCTGGTGACAGGGACGGTCGTTCGTCCATCGCGAGAAACCAGGTACATCTGTCGCCAGCCGCTTTTCTCGCTCAGCCGGAGAAACCGTGACTTGTCTCCAAGCCAGATCGTCTCGTCGTGAACATCGAGCCAGGCGGCGTCTTCATCTGTCAGGATGGCGTTTGCGTCTCCTGAATGTGCGTCCGCCAGGTACAGTTTCCATTGATTCTGTCGGCGATTGAGATGCTGGATCGCCAGTTGACTGGAATCGACCCACTCCATACGTGGCAGATAGTTTTCACGAGTATCGCCAGGGATTTTGGCCCACGTGGTTGCCTGAGTTGCAAGATCAATCACACCAATTCGAGCAGCAGGATTTATCGTCCCGACTTTTGGGTAAGGGATGAACTGAATTTTTGGATACAGCGTGGATGTATTGTCGACGAGCGGAAACAGTTCGATCCCCGATGCATCGATTTCCCAAAAGGCGATACGCTTTCCATCAGGACTGAATCGAAACCCGTCATTAAGCGCGAATTCTTCTTCGTAAGCCCAGTCGAACGTCCCGTTGATTTTTGTTGGAGCGTCGGTTGTTGTTAGCTTCACAATGGTCTGGTCTGCCAGATTCTGAATGTACACATTTCGATCGTGAACGTAGCCGACACTGGTTGCGTCGGGCGAGAACTTTGCAAACATCAAAGTTGCTTCGGGCACATCACCACCAAGCTTGTAAAGCCGCTTGCTGCCCAGTTCCAGAACCCAGTAGTCGCCGCGAGTGTTCAGCCGCCAGACTCGGCGCGTGTTCGTGAAGATTAGCAACTTTGAACGATCGGCCGACCATTGATAGGCGTGGAGCTCGAGCGGTTTGTCGGTTGGAGTCGGTCGCAGCCAGTCGCTGGGAACCAGAGTCTCTTCTGCTTGAGGACTCGTCAGGCCAATCCGAACAATTGAAGATGCACCTGTTTTGGAATCCTTTCGGATCAGCTCAAAGCCCTGACTATCGTCCTGCCAGTGCCCGGTGAAGGGATCGAGCTTGAACTGCTGCTCAGTGAAGATTGCGTCGATAGTCAACGCAGGTTTCACATCGGCCTTCTCATGTGCCACAAGAACCGAAGCCATGCCACCGCAGGCGATCCCGACCAGCAAAACCAACAATGAACGAAGCAATCGAAATGAACTGAACATTGAGTTCTCGTGGTTAACTAAGGGCAAGTCGCCGTTTTCAGGCAGACCAAAGGAAGCGATTTGGCGGAAGCACGCACCGCCAAGGATCCGCAATCTATAAGGAATCAGCAATCCGAAAAAGTGATTCCCTCCCGCACGTGCTTCAAAAGTGATGTCCGCCCTGGAGTTTCTCATTCGGAAATGGCTAAACTCCTGCCATGATCCTCCAGTTCAAATTGCTTCCGGCTTTTCAAAAGCTGAAGCACGCAAAAACGCCGCTTTCTACCTCGAGCGGGGGAGAATGAGACGTTTGGTTTTAGACGTTGCGATGCAGACGAACTAAGCCAGCTCAGAAATCGAATGCCACAAGGTTCCTGCTGATTGTTGGAACCAGTGCATGTGTCCAATCATGGCAGTCTTTACGAACACTGTATCGAACCAAACACAAATACATCTTCAGCTGTAAGAGGTCTCGACATGCTCAACCTGTTTTCACAACGTCGTCGCAGTCGCCGAAGTGCAGCGTTCGTCCTGTTGAAGCGCTGGAATCGCGTACGCTGCTTTCGGCGGTCAACGTGATTTCGACCCCAGGACCAAAGGGGTCTGTCAATCTGAACTTCGTGGGGACTGCTGAAAGTGACAACGTTGCGATTTTCATGACCGACGACTGTTTCGTGCAGTGCTTGAATAGTGCGTGACCAGTGACAGATGACCGTGAGCTTTGCCTTCTTCCGTAAGATTTGCTGAGTACCGCCGGCCGCTTTTTACTGCTGCAGTGTCTCCATGAAGAACGACTTCATGGCTGCCCACGATCGTTTGTCGGCCTTCTCGTTATAGGCGGCGCCGCGAGAATTATCGTTGCCGGCCATGGGATGAGTGAACGAGTGCACGGCTCCGGAGTAGATATCCATTTGCCAGTCGACCTTCGCCGAGTTCAACTCTGCTTTGAAGGCTTCGATGTCTTTCTCGGGAACAAACGGGTCGTCTGCTCCGTGGCAAACAAGGATTGAACATCGAATATTCTTGCCCGCTTCCGGCTCCGGCGAATCCAGTCCGCCGTGAAAGCTGACCACTCCTGAGACGTCCGCTCCGCTGCGAGCCAACTCCAGAACGCCGGTGCCTCCAAAGCAGTAGCCGATGGCACCGAGATGTTCCTTCGAAACGCTCGGACGAGCCTTCAACTGATCAAGCCCCAGATTCAGACGTCGGCGATAGAGCTTGCGATCCGTTTTGAAGACGCCCGCCTGTTTCCCTGCATCCTGAGGATCATTCGGACGAATACCTTTGCCGTAAATGTCCGCCGCAAAGGCCACGTAGCCGAGTTCCGCCAGTTGCCGACAGCGACCTTTTTCATAGTCCGTCAGCCCCATCCACTGATGCACAACCAAAACTCCAGGGGCACTCGTTTTCGCATCATCCCATGCTACGAATCCTTCCAGCGTAACATCGCCATCCCGATACTCCACAACCTCGGTCTTGATCTCCGCTCGCACAGCCGACATCCCCAAAAAACTTATTGACGCTATCAGAATCCAACGCATAACTCGTCGCTTTCACGCTTCAATTCAGGTTCGTAAATCCATCCAGAACTCCATCCCATTGTTTCCGCCCTGCCACACTTCGACAAGCCTCACGCCGAAAAGCGTCATCCGCCCATCACGGTCAAGTGGCATACCGATGGTCCAGGGCAAGAATTCTCGCCGAGCGACGGTCTCCGGCAGTGTTCACGTACTCACGAAAAATTAACACGGACCGCTTGAGCGGTGCCATGGTGATGGATAACGTCACCCCGAAGCGATGCCGCTAACACGAGCCTAGCTGTTTTGGTTCATCGCATAGGCCAAAATTACTCAAAGTAGCCACTGTAGGGCGCGCGTAGTGAATGACGACAGTTCCGAAATGGAAAGGGAACCGGCCGGCTGTCTTGCAGCAGTGCTCCGGTACCTTGGAATTCGTTTACCCCGTTCGGAAAACGTTGCGTCGAGCACATCGTTGCCATATCGATTGACGCAGCAGTTTCTGAGTGCGGCGGAACTGTCGTTCTACAAGGTTGCAGTGCTGGCGTTGCCCGACGGACACGTGATAGTCTCCAAACCACGGATCGCTGACATTTTGTTTGTCCCGAGGGGCTCACAGGGTCGATGGGCCTTCGAAAACAAGATTCGCAGCAAGCACGTAGATTTCCTGGTGTGCGATTCTCAAACGATGAGGCCACGATTGATCATCGAGTTGGATGATAAATCCCACGATCGCAGTGATCGGCAAGAGAGAGACAACTTCGTGGATCAAGCGTTTGCGGCTGCTGGACTGGAAGTAATTCACGTCCGAGCGAGAACTTCATATGTTCTCACAGAAGTCCGCACGCTTGTTCATGAGAAGCTGAAAGACTCCAAGGCAAATTCACCCGTTGCGGTCCGAACGGTCGGCGTTCCGGAATGCTCAAACTGCAGAGTTTCAATGGTTCAGCGAACTGCAGCCAAAGGATCGAACAAGGGCGCCACCTTCTGGGGCTATCCCAACTATCCAAAATGTCGAATGACCAGTGCTGTTGAAGGGTGACCGGAAAGATGAGCTACCACTTGAAGATCATAAAGATCCATTTTGAATTGTTGATGTTGGGAACAGCCTTAGTTTTGTTGTGCCAACAGATCGAAGCTCAGGATGATGAAAAGAAGTCTGCTGAAGCTCCGCGGTGGACGGCTTTCAAGGAACTGACCGCGGAACGAATTCCGGAAGCAGACTGGAGTGCATTCTATGGATTCACGGTTGCAGGCAACACAACTGTTGTTGAAGACCGTTTTTTGTATCCCATTTCAGATCCGCCGCTCTTCACCGGAGATCGGATCATCAGCGTGAAGTCGAAGCGGGTTGAAACGAAAGAGCAACTATACGAAGAGCTGAATTCGTACTTGAAGTCACCGATTTCTATTCGAGTCGAGCGAGCATCTCGGGGCGGGAAGCCAAAGGAACTCCGAATTGAAGTGACTCGCGTCGATCACGAGCTGATGCGAACAGAACTGGGGAAGCGGAATCGACCATGGACGCCAAACGTCCGAGTACCCCGGCTCACTTCCTCTGAGCCCTATTCGTTTGGAGTGATTCCGCCCAACATCCGCGCGGAAATCGTTGGCTATTGCGACGACCTGCAAGATGATCAAGGCAACCGATTGCCTGTTCTTGCGGCAGGACCCATTCCTGCAAAAGGAATTTCACGCGCTGAGTTTGCGGATCGCCATAAACTCTTCAAAGATATCGGGCATTTCGTTCTGCTGGATAAACGCAATAAACGCCGCTCTTATCTGCCTCCGCCACCGTACTTTGGTAGCATTCTCGTCACTAACCTTAGGGACGAAGTGTTAAAGACAGGTGACATGGTCGGCTTAAGTGAGAGCTCTGTGCTTGTGGAAGATCCAATGAAGATCAAGGTTGATGGAAAAGAACGTAAGGTCAGCGTGCTGACAGTTTGTGAGTTCGGTTACGACAACGAGTATTGACGTCAGGCGCTTAGTGCAGCACCCCGAAGCCAAACGCAATTCCCAAGGGAACGTTCCGCGGATGCCCAACAGTGTACGCTTCGTTGGGGCGAGCGCCACAGCAACGTCCGCCGCTCCGACACTGATTTCTCACTGCAAACTGTCTCCAGATGGTTGAACGGCGTGGCGAACTCTAGAATGCTGAGGCCTTCTCAATCCCACTCCGCTCGGCAAGAAGCTGGTTATGACAAAATCGTTGCTGCAGAATCGGAACTTCATGCGACTTGTGGTTCTTTATGGCTTTGCCATTTGCGAAATGATTGCGGGGGCGAAAGCCGCCGGGCAATCGCTGGACGAACAGCTGCGACAGTCGCCGGTTGCGGTGCTTGTGTCGCAGGTCAAATCCGATGGCGATGCGGCTCGCGGGGCGGTGGTGTTTTTTCAGCAGCAAATGGCGTGTGCGAAATGCCATTCCGTGGGAGGCACTTTGCCGTCATCGCTCGGTCCGGATCTCGCGACGCTGGCGAAAGACACGACGGACGAATCGCTGATTGAATCCGTGTTGCTGCCGTCGAAAGTGATTCGCAAAGGCTTTGAATCCGTCACGCTTGTCACCAACGAAGGTCAGTCGGTCGTCGGGATTCTTGTCGAACGTACGGCGGAGAAGATCGTCATTCGAGATACGACTCGCAATGGCGAACAGGTCACATTTGCGATGACCGACCTGGACGAAGTTGTTGAGAACACCGTTTCGATCATGCCGGCCGGGCAGATGAATCAACTGACCAGTCGTCAGCAGTTTCTGGATCTCATTCGTTATCTGCTCGAAATTCGCGACGGAGGGGCGGCTCGAGCGAAAGAACTGCAGCCATCGGCCGCTCTGCTGACGTTAAAGATTCCAGATTACGAACAGCACATTGACCACGCCGGTTTCATTGGCGAATGGAACGACGATGCATTCAAACGCGGCGAAGCGATTTATCGTCGAGTCTGCATGAACTGCCATGGTACGAAAGATCAGGCCGGTTCGTTGCCAACGTCGCTGAAATTCGCCAGCGGAAAGTTTCGCAATGGCAGTGATCCGTTCACGATGTATCAAACCTTGACTCGCGGATTCGGCCTGATGGCGGCTCAAACATGGATGGTCCCGTCGCAGAAGTACGACGTGATTCACTATATCCGCGAGACCTATCTGAAGCCGCACAACCCGTCGCAGTTTGTCTCAGTCGATGCCGCTTATCTGGCCAAACTGCCGAAAGGTGACAATCGAGGGCCGGCACCGAGCACCATTCAGCCATGGAATTCGATGGACTATGGCCCGAGCCTCACGCATTCGTATGAAGTCCCCGGCGACGTTCACAACATTGCTTACAAGGGCATCGCCATGCGACTGGACCCCGGCGCAGGCGGCGTCGCGCGCGGGCGTTACTGGATGATGTTTGATACCGATACATTGCGGATGGCGGCTGCATGGAGCGCTTCCAATCCGCAAAGTGCCGATCAGAATTTTATCGATTGGCGAGGCATTCAGTTCAACGGCGAACATCAGATCCATCCCAGCGTGACGGGTTCTGTGATCGCGTCGAACGGCACTGGTCCGGGCTGGGCGAATCCGTCTTCTGGCGAATTCGCGGACGATCAACGAGTGCTTGGGCGCGACAACCTGCGGTACGGTCCGTTGCCTCGCAGTTGGGGGAAATTCTATGGCACGTACTACCACGGTCAGCAGGTGGTACTGTCGTATTCTGTGGGATCGGCTGACGTGCTGGAGTTGCCATCAGTGCAGATCAGCGACGATCCGACTCGGCCGCCGATGTTCCTTCGTACGTTCAACGTGGGGCCTCGAGATCGTGATCTGATTCTCCAAGTCGCACAGCGGGAAGGTGCTGTCGGTGAGCGGCTGGGCGCCGGCCCTCCGAGTAACGCTCGCTCCGATGTCAATGAGAAAACAAGCAACGAAGACACTCAGAGGGCTGACGCCCTGCCGCTCGCTGGGGGAATTGTTCGATTCGGTTCAATGCCAACTGACAAATCCAAACCGGGTGAAGCAAAGCCGGTCACGTTTGACGGGCAGACGTTTTTTGAGGTCAAAGATTCGTCCGCCTTCGACATGACAAATCAGGACTTCACGATCACTGCCCGATTAAAGACTCGCGGCAACGGGACGATCTTTGCGATCGCTAAGCCCGATTCTGAGTGGACTCCGGATGGGCAGACGTTCTTCATTCAGGACGGACGGCTCAAGTTTGACATCGGCTGGGTGGGAGCGGTTTCGTCGAAGAAAAGGATCAACGACGGCAAGTGGCATAACGTCGCAGCCGTGTGGACAAAGTCGAACCAGCAACTGCAGCTTTTCGTCGACGGCAAGGCGGATGGCAAAGGAACGCTCGCTGCGAAAGCCGCACTGCCGGGGAGCCTGGTTCGCATCGGATTCACGTCTCCCAACTTTCCCGGCCCGGATTCGTTTCTGACTGGTGAACTCCAAGAGGTTCGGTTCTACCAGAAGCGGCTGGCGGAAGAACTCAGGTCGTCGGAATCAATGGCAGCCGCCACGAACAGCCTTGTCGCCCAATGGAAATTTGGCGAGCCGACCGGATCTTTTGTTGTCGATGCGACCGGCCACAACCATGACGCCGTTGTGCATGAAGCGGAGTCAGAGGCTTCAACTGGTGCTCCCATCCTGGCAGGCGTCGCGCCGGCGCATGTTCCGGTAACGTGGTCGGATCGCGACGGCCAATTACTGTTGACGATTCCGGCCAGCAAGGAACCACTGCGGTTTACGATTTGGATTGCGGAGGAAACAAAAGCCGCAGTCAGCGTGCCTTCGATTGTCAACGCCGATCTGGATTTGAAACCTCTCACCCAAGGCGGGCCAGCTCGCTGGAATCAGAAGATTACGACCACAGCGACCATCGGTTCCGACGCAGGTCCATTCGCGACGGATTTTCTGACAGCGCCCGAAGGCAATCCGTGGCTCGCGCAGGTTCGATTTACCGGACTGGATTTTTTCGCCGATGGTCGGATGGCCGCATGTTCGTGGGACGGCGATGTATGGATCGTCGATGGATTTCTGAAAGGCGATCAACTTACCTGGCAGCGCATTGCTAGCGGGCTCTATCAGCCGCTGGGGTTGAAGATCGTCGACGGAAAGATTCATCTCACCTGCCGCGACCAACTCGCGGTGCTGCACGATCTGAACGGCGATGAAGAAATCGACTTCTTCGAATGCCTCAACAACGACCATCAGGTGACCGAGCACTTTCATGAATTCGCGATGGGCCTGCAGACCGATGCCGAGGGCAATTTCTATTACGCAAAGTCAGGGCGTCATGCGCTGGAAGCCGTCGTGCCGCATCATGGGACTCTACTGAAAGTCAGCAAAGACGGTTCGACGACCGAGATCCTGGCGACGGGTTTTCGAGCGGCCAATGGCGTGTGTCTGAATCCTGATGGTTCGTTTGTGGTGACCGATCAGGAAGGCTTCTGGAATCCCAAGAACCGCATCAACTGGGTGACGTTGTCGGAAGATCGCAAGCCAAAGTTTTACGGCAACATGTTCGGCTATCACGACGTGACGGATTCTTCTGACTCCGCGATGGAGCCGCCGTTGTGCTGGATTACCAACGCCTTCGATCGTTCGCCGGGAGAACTGCTTTGGGTCAACAGCGATCGCTGGGGCTCGTTGAATGGTGCGCTGCTGAATTTGTCCTATGGCTACGGCAAAGTGTTCCTGGTCCCTCACGAACGCGTTCACATCGACGGCAAGGGCAACCAGATGCAGGGCGGGATGATTGAAATGCCGATTCCGGTATTTCCAACGGGCGTGATGCGAGGTCGCTTTCATCCCGCGGACGGTCAGTTGTATCTCTGCGGCATGTTCGCCTGGGCCGGCAGCGCGACAACTCCTGGCGGCTTGTATCGCCTGCGGGCGACTGGCCAGCCAATGCATCTGCCAGTGGAGTTGCATGCAACTAAGTCGGGCTTGACACTGGAATTTACCGAGCCGCTTGATGCTGCCTCCGTCAAGCCGGAAAACATCCACGTGAAGACCTGGGGGCTGAAGCGAACGGCAAACTATGGCTCGGAACACTACGACGAAAAGCAATTGGTCATTCACGGCACCTCGCTGTCAAACGACGGCAAGACGCTCAGTCTCGACGTTGACGCACTTCAGCCAACGTGGTGTATGGAGATCCATTACGCTCTGAAATCAGTCGATGGAAAAATCATCGAAGGGACGATTCACAACACCATCCATCAGTTAAGCGAATAGCCGCCCGGAACGCGGCGTCGGGAACTTTAAGCAGTAGGACTGCTGCCTCCACAAACCCTTCTACCTTAGTGTTAGAATGTAAAGCTGGCGCCGACGATGATCGAATCCGCAGAGGAACTCGAGGAAATACTTGTCCCGGGAATCGGGCCTGCCGCACTCTGGAGAGGTCCGCTGATTGAGTTGTTGAAGAGATGTGTGTACGCCAGCGACACTTTAAAACGCTCGGTGATGTTGTAGGAAGTGCCCAGGTACGCTCCGTGCTGAATCACAAGCGGTGATCCAACGTTATAGAAGGTCTGGCTGTCAGAAATCGGATTAGTATTGAACGAGTATCCAATTCTCGCGGAAGCGGCGTCGGTCATTCGATACTGCATTCCTGTAGAAACGGCAAAGATATCCTTCCATCCCAACCCTGCGATCGCGCCGTTCGGTGCAAATCCAGAAGCCGAGTAGCCCCTCGTATTGGAATAATCGAGGAACCTGGTATCCAGTGAAATTAAAAGCCGATCGATACCGGTATAAGCCGCGCCCAGCGAAATGGTCATGGGGGCATCAAGGCCAAACTGAACGCTGCGAGGAGCCCCGACCTGATCGCTGGAATGATAGTTGAAATCCCTAAACCACTGCGTGCTTTTGTAGGAAGCCCCGAACTGCCAGGAGTGATCAGTCACGTAGAATAGACCGGCCTGAAAGCCAGCTCCCCACTGAAACGCTCCATGATTC
>JANMEV010000433.1:0-10918 GCA_031377305.1 Planctomycetota bacterium
TCTGAAAGACTCGGTAGTAAAGAAGCATCGTCGACACGAAATTGAGCGGCGTAAGTACTCCCAGGATTTTATGCGGGTCGTCATAGACCAGCACACAATGTCCTGCCGGATCATGATTTCCAAAGCATCAAGTGGCGTTGCTGTTGGGCTGACATGGGGTGATCGTCGAGTTACAAAATCGCACACGTTGGCAGTCAGAATCGTGCGATCGCGGTCGCTCTCTTTGAGTGTGTTGACGTACCGAGGCAGGCAGCGAAGGATTGTCGTGTGTTTCAGTAAACCGATCAAATCGCCTTTTGTCGAATCGACGACCGCGAACGATCCAAGTGAGCAGGGATCGCGTCGTCCAATGAGGTCGCCAATGGACATTTCGGAATTCACCGTCGGCACAGTTGTCGACATGATCTCCGACACGGACTGTAGTCGAGCAAAGAAACCGAATTCGTTGCGAGCCAACTGCTGAAACAGATCGACAACACTCTGAGCCATGCGCGCACCTTGCCCCTGAAAGATGACGGAACCTGCCTGGGTTATCGAACCGTTAGAATGGGACTTGCCGATTAACCCACGGGTTTGTCCGTGAAGGCGATCGGCGCAATCGGCAAAATCGTTGCATATTCATGACTTGACTGCATGGTCGGCGGCCGGCGAGTCAGATGTTCGCAAAGCGAATTAGTGTCGCCTTGTTGTCCGCGGCAAGAACAGGTGAAGCATCTTTTAGGTAGGGTCAATTCAGCGAAACCGCGACCAGGTAAACTGGAAGGGCGGTCTTTTGGAGTCGACGTCTAGGGCTACATAGATTTGCAAGTCTGGCCTATTTTGCCTCAGTTGTTCAATCTCACCCGGGGTCACGGTCGTTTTGTAGAGCAGGAGCCTCGATATCTTGGCAGACTCAGAAATGTGCGTGAGGGCCTCCGGAGACAACGTGCATTCCAGCAGGAAAAGCTCTTCGCAAATTGGTGCTGACGCAATCATATCCGCCGCCTCCACGTCGATATCGCAGTGCGACAGGCCAAGGCTTCTCATGTCCGTAAAGTTCTTCAGAAAACGGAGGCAATCAGCTTCGGGCTTGAAAAGAACCAGATTCTGCAGTGCTCGTTCGGTTTTGCCGCTTTCGAACACACGCAGGGTTTCCTGCTTTCCATCGATTGCAAGTCGCCAGAGCTTCAAGCGGAGAGCCAGTAATTCAACCGACGATTGAGTTATGGAGGTTGTTTCCAATTGAAGGTTGGTGACGCGGAGCTTACAGATCGCCGCCACTCCCTCTTCGCTTAGTACAGTCTCGCTCAGGTCAATGTCGTGAATGCCGATGGACGAAAGCTCTCGCAACCCGATTCCGGAAATTGAAGTTCCACTTAAGTCCAGAGTGTAGAGGTTTGAAAGACAGGCGAGTGCCTCAAGGCCCGTATCGGTAATCCCTGAACCCCTCAGGCAAAGTTCCTGTAGCGGCGATTTCTGAAACGCTTTTACTCCGTGACCTTCCAGAGGATTGTTACTCAGATCCAGCAATCCTAGGCCAGGCAGGGGCTTGATTGAGGCAAGGTCTGCATCGTCCAGGTTACACGACGCCAGTGCGAGACGTCCCAGGAGAGGCGCGCGAAGGTTATTCAGGATTCGTGTGGCGTTAGTGGATTCCGACAGACGGAGACTGCTTAGTTTTGGGAAATGGGCGCTGTCTGCAAAGTCCGCATCGGCGAAGACGCTGTGTGAAAGATCAAGGTCCGTGAGCTTCGGAAGGTTCGACAGCCACTGCAGCATCGCTGGTGAAATCGTGGAGTTTGTCAGTCCTACGCTCCGTAAGTCGTTAAACGCCGGTAAGGAATCAAGGGCCGTGTCAGACAGTTTGCTCCCAGAGAGATGAAGGTATTTAAGATTGCTCATCTCCTTGATATGGGATATCGCCGCATCGTCGACGCCTGAACCGCTCAGCGTAAGCAATTCCAGTTGTGGCAGGTACTTCAGAACAGATGGATCTGTGGATGGTTTGAGTACAGCATCCAGTGCATAAATGATTCCGGTCGCATCAATTCGAGGATTACCAACATAGCCAGAAACGAACGGATGTGTTGATGCGCCGCCGCCGCTGGAAGCCGGATTGTCGACATTCTCGATCAATGGCCGCAGATCGGGCGCCATTATTTGATCGTAGTTGAGGATCACTTCGGGGCGGGTTCGTTGAAAGTCGGCAACCTGTGACAGTGAGAGTGGAACGTCACGAACGAACACGTTCCGGAGGCTGTTGATCCGTTGAAGATGCTCCAGCGTCTCGTTGCTAAGTTGACGACAGCCCGAAAGGCTAACGAAATTCAGCGAATTGAAAGATTCCAGGAAGCTGATGCTCGAATCTGTGATGTTGGTGTTGGCGGCATCCAGGGTCTGCAACCCGGGAAACTTGATGAGGCTGCCGACAACGTTATCCGTGACCCATTCGCAACCCTGCATCGCTACGTCCTTGAGATTCTCCTGAACTCCAATTGCCGCCAGGCCGTTCACTGGTCCAATGGTATTGCTCAAGTCGAGTGAGTGAAGTTCCAGCCGTTGCAGCATTTTCAATTGGTCGTCTGTGACTTCACAACCAGGCAGTAAGACGGCTCGCACTTCCGGCATTTGCGAGATTGCGAGAACTAGCTCATCCTTGCAGCGGACCTGTTTCAGTCGCACTGATCGGATGGAGCGAAATGTTGAAAGATCCTCAATAAGCCGCTCGTAGAGGGTGTCCTCAGTGATTTCGATACCAACAATCTTTCCGGTTTCATCCTGCTGCAAAACAACACCGTGTTCGACGAGTCTCTTTCGATCCGTTTCAGACGGTATTCGCGACACAAGAAAGATGCAGATACCAAGCAGAGCCGCAGCGCGAGGTATGAACCAGAGCCCTGATTGCCAAACCGGAGTGTTCATCGATTGCCCCCTGAATCACACGGAAACTCGCTTTTCAATCAAACAACCTTCGAGCTTTGTCCAGTCAAGAGTGACATCGTCGGTGATAATTTCCAGCCGGCTGTCTCGTCGATAGGCGGTGCGGGTGAGAGAGGTTTCGGCACCGCTGCGGTTGATCAGCCACCAGTCATCGTCGCAGTGGAAGAGGCCTTTGACTCGCTGGACGGGCTGAAGGGCTCCCAGAAAGTCAAAGAGCGAGTCGCGGTCGAAGACGTCTTCCGGAGCAAAGATCCAGCCGCAGGCTCGTTGGCCGTTGCCTTCGTTTTCTAGTCGCACAGGATGCCCGGGTGCCGCCGTTTGAGCAAGTGTGACCAGTTGCGGCTGAGAAGCTTCGGCCGCATGATTGTGAGCGTGGTCATGGTTATGGCCATGATCAGGAGTAGGATTAGAATTAGGTTTAGGATTAAGATGTTTGGGTGATGAGTGGGCATCGTGAAAACGAGGTGGACGGATGGCCGTGCCGGACAGATCCAACCATTCCGGGTTGAGCTTTCCAAACCGGGTTTCGGCGATGAGCAGCTTCGGCGGATCGAAATCGTCGATCCAGTGACGGCATCGTTCGGTCTGCGATGCATCTCGTTTGTCGGTAAAGTTGATGGCGACAACATCGGACATTTGAATCTGATCGTGAAAGCCTTCGCTGTTGGTGACTCGAGGGTTTTCGAAGTCCTTGGGATCGACAAGGCAGATTGTGGCTCGCAGGTCCAAAGCTTGCCGGAATCGCTCGCTTCGAAGCGTGTCGATGACTCGCGCTGGGTGTCCGGCGCCGCTGGGTTCGATCAGCAGACGGTCAGGTTTTGTGCGACGGATAAACTGAATCAACACGGTATCCATCATCGCGGAGGTGGTGCAGCAGAAGCAGCCTCCGGCGAGCTCCTGAATCTGGACGTCCGGGGACTGATCGTCCAGCATTAGGTCGTCGATCGAGACCATTCCGTATTCGTTCACAAAGACTGACCAGCGTTCGCCCTGAGGGCGATGGTTCAACAGATCGCGAATCGCGGTGGTCTTGCCCGTTCCGAGGAAGCCAGTAATCAGGTTAGTGGGAATGGGTTTTCCGTTGTACCACACGTGCAAACTGCCTCAGAAATGACCAAATGAATAAAGAGAGCTCGTCGTCGCTCAGTCGCCATCTTCGCGGTTTTATGCAAACTATCAATTCCTGTTGCTCTGAGTGCTTTGCAGGTTCATGATCTGGCGAAAGGCGGGATTTTGTCAGAAGCTACTGGAAATCCCGGAGCGGTTTGTCCCCCGCTACGGATGTGGTGCTGGCAGAAACGGAATCTCTGTCAGCTTTTGAGCCTGATCTGCGACCGCGGTCGCAGGGAGCTGGCGTGTGAACCCAAGTCAGAATTCTCGGCAGTTTGAACGCGATCGCGACGGCAGGTTGATCTCCGCTTCGCGTCGATGGGCTCGCGCGCTTAGGAATGCTTTGGCGGGGAGGTCTGGGATTCGACGAGCGAGTCGTGCAGGCAGTGGGCTGACCGAATCTCTCGAAGTTCGGCAGGTTCTAAGCGCTGCGAATCCGATGATGGCCATGATGGCGGATTCCATTCAGGATCCGTTGGTCATTGAGGATCCGCCTCAGGACTTAGCCACCGATACCGTTGAACTGTCTTCTGTGCATGAAGACTTCCTGACCAATCTGCAGATGGAGATCGCGAGTGCCTTCGCGACGGCAGGGCTGGCGCAGGGGAATGCTCCGAGAGTATCCCTTTCGACGCCTGGCGCCGCGGGGTTCGATGCCGGGGATGCGTGGCCGACTGGCGTCTCGACGCTTGATGTTCCGGATGCCTTCGGAACTGCTTTGAAACCCGGCATCGCCGCTGGAGTTGTCGTAAGATTTGACTGGAACGAAGGGCCTCAGTCCGTCGTCGTCTCGGGATCTTCTGAGACAATTATTCAGATCACGGTACAGGGGCTGGGAAGTTCGGCTCTGGCCGCTGGTGATCGGGACGCTGCGGAACAGCTCCTTCAGGGAACGACGAGGGCCTCGGTTCAGAGTTATCTTTCGGTCCAGACTGCGCAGATTACTTTTCAGACGTACTCGTCACTTCAGTCTGAGCCGTCTGGCTATCTTCTGAATCAAGTTGAGCCGAGCGAGACGTTCGTGCGGTCTTCGGCGTCCAACAAAGCAGATGACGTTTCGCAGGCTTTGGTCCCGCTGAGTTCTTCGGTCACATCGAATCTTTCTATCGACACGC
This sequence comes from Planctomycetota bacterium, assembly GCA_031377305.1. Lineage (GTDB taxonomy): Bacteria > Planctomycetota > Planctomycetia > Planctomycetales > Planctomycetaceae > SXXK01. The sequence continues at coordinate 5,145 of JANMEV010000433.1, forward strand.
CAGCGGTTGAAACGGATTCGACGCCGCTGATTGACGAAGTCTTCGGAGACACCATTGCGATTCTGGACGGCACACCTCTTTTGCCGCCGATTGTATCCGCGGTTGGCGATGCGGACGTTGAGTCAAAGCCGCTTCCGTTAAGCGATAACGGGGCCGGTCCCGTTTCCATTCAGCCGACAGCAAATATTTTCGTGCTGCCGCCGCAGACGCACAATCTCGTGCCGTCGAGTGTTGCTGGAATTGATTGGCCGCACTGTCGAATCACGGGAACGCTTTCGGAAACCGAATGGCGATGGAGTCAATCTCACCGGTCGTCAAGCAGAGGATTCGGCGGCGGTTTGCCGAATTCAGAACGAACGTTCGTTTCGAGGTTGCTGGATCGCGACTTTGTTGTTGGTGCGATGACATGGTCGGAGACGGTTGAGCGTTCGGAGCAATGGATTGAATGGCTGACAGCCCGATCGGCATCAACGTCGATTTTGGATCACCTGGCGCCGCAGAGTTCGTTGTCGGCCAAACCGGTGCCAGATCCCGTTACGGCACAAACGCAGTTCAGTCAGCGTGGCAATGTCCCGGAGCTAAGGCTGGTTTCGTCGTCGACGCCGCAGACGCAATCCCGAAAACTTCGTGCGTCCCTTCGCATCAGTTCTTCGCCGGACCGGATGGAATGGGTCTTACCGCATGAATTTGAACCGCCTCAGTTACTGAGGCTGGACACTCTTCCGAATCAATCTCGCTATGTTACGAATCCGCGCGGACCGCCGGTCTATGGCCGAGACGCCAATGTGCCGCTGTTCGATACGGAAGCTCCAGCCGATCTGCTGGAGCGACTGAGATACAGCATTGCCCCGAGAGGACCTTCGCTGGTGACTGTTGAGATGCAGTCACCCGAATTTCTGTCCTTTTCGGGGCCGAGAGTGAGTTCTGAAGAATTCGCATTGAAGCTGGCCTGCTGATCCGATCGGCGGCGGCGGCGAATTCAGCAGGACGAAGCTTGGCTCCCATTTTTTACATGGAGCCGATGCATGTCTCACCAGTTCGACGACGCACGAATGCGGAGTCTTATTCGTTATCATTATCAGCGAAACAAACACCTCACCAACACTCATGATGCTGAGGATTTGTTTCAGGACGCGTGGATCGACTTAAACGATTCACAACCGGAACTAGGTGATCCGGGACCGGTAACGCAAACACAGGAGCAGATTCTTCGACAGGCGGTTGGCCGTGCGGCCGAGCGAGCTTTCGGGAAGCTGCGAAAACGAAGTCAGCGAGGTTCTGCCGCTGAAGTGCAGATTGATTTCGAACCGACTGAATGTGTTCCGGATTATGGGCTGGTTATGGATCTGAAGCAGCAGATTGAATCTCTTCCGTCTGATGAAAGATTAGTGATCGAAATGCTGCGATCAGGTTATGAAGGATCAGAAATTGCGACTCATCTGAAGCTTTCGCCTCAGGCTGTGACGCGACGTAAACAACGAGCCCTTGAACGACTGCGACAAACTCTGGGTGAACAATCATGACCACAAAACCAGAGAATCTCACGTCAACCTCAGCATCTGATGTCTGTCATCAGATGTTCAATGTGCTGCTGTTAAGCTGGCCGGAAGAGCCGAGAGACGATCTGTCCTCGGCCCTTCTGCACCACCTTTGCCATTGCCGCAGCTGTCTTCGAAAATGGATCGCTCTCGAAGCAGCTGCGGACCTGGCAAGCCTTTCCATCATGCCCGGCGATGATTCTTCAGCGGAGGTTGATGTGGAAATTCCTCTGCCAAAATCAAAGACGCCGACTCACGTAAGTTGAATTCATCACTCGCTACCGCGCGATGACGCAGTCAGGATTGTGCTTTCGAAAGCTATCCATTGCCGTATCAGAGACCTTGGCGTCAACAAAGCTGATCGACTTTAACTGCCGCAGCTTTGCGACAACCTCCATATCAGCGTCGGTCAGCTCCAGACCGTTCAGCGAGAGGAATACCAGACCACGAAGATCGAGCAATCGACCAAGTGTTTCGGCGGATACCTTGCTGTGCGATAAATCCAGGTTCTTCACTGATGCCACGCTGTCGAATACGCCTACTTCGGCGTTGGAGAAGCTTGTCCCGACAATCAGCGTTTCGATCACTGGCATCTGTTTCAATGCGGCCCTGAGATCGTTGTCTATCTGGCAGCGTCGCAGGTCGACTCGCTGAGCGTCGCCTTTGACGCTGATGCGAATGTCGGCTCCCTTTGATCGAGCGAGGGCGATTGCATCCTGCTGAGCGACATCCGATCGGCATCCGATGCATTGGGCGGCGAGCACGAAGAAGAGCAGTCTGTTCAAGGTATTTGTTTCTGACGTGCGAAAACAGTGACTTGTCGGGGACGGGGTGATACTTCGTGCTGCTTGAAATGAGCCCGGCGAGCGGAGCGGCGCGAGATTTCCGGTACGCGGGTCTTGTAAATCCTGGCTAACGCATGCCGATCGGGATATCGTTGCCCGAAATCGAAGGAGGTTGCGAAACCGCCAAAGCTGCCGCCTTGAATCGATCTGCGCGATTTTGACCGCTGTGCGGGCAAATTGTCCTCGCATGGTCGGAATATCTTATCATGGCTCCACGAGGAAGTCGAAACGATGGAAATCGAATCGGAGAATGTCCCTCTTCAGGATGGCAGGGGACGAATACCGGGTTGAATCGGTTCCGCGGATCCGGTCTCGGCCGCCGTATTGAAGTCCTGAATTGATTGCAGAACTGAGGGCGAGTGGTTCGTAGTGACCCATAAACCGGCAGTTTCTGCGATTGTGTCAGCCATGCCTAAAAATCATTATTCCGGTTCTATGAGCGACCATTTCCGGGAATCACGATGATCGTGGTTCTTGTGAGATACCTCACGAAGAAAACACTCTGCCGTCGCGGCAGAAAACGGTATTCAGAAAGGACATTCGAATGGCTCTGGTATCTCGAATTCGAACTCGCCGCGTGCGTCAGGTCTCAAGTGCCGCAGAAGCCTGCGAGACTCGCTCGCTGCTTTGTGCGGCGGCAATTTCTCTGGCCGCTGCGGAATTTCAGGATGCTTCCGATGTTGTTGCATCCGAAGAGATCACTTCCAAAAAGATGGCTTCAGAGGACGAGGTACTTGTTGGGGAAGACCAACTTATTGAGTTGACGGATCTGCAGGACGGAATGATGACTTGCTGGACGATGTTACCTTCTAATGAAGCGACCGGCGAGTTCGTTGAGGGAACCATCGTCGAAGATGCCGGCACGACAAAAGACGGCTGGGATCCGTCATGGGCGTACGAAACTCTTTTGGGCGGTACCGGCAACGACGGAACGGAAGGCGAAGTCATTGATCCGGCCGTCTGCTTTGCCGGGTTGGATGGCTTTGTGCTCGACAACGGTGAACTGGTTGACGGATCAGACGTCGAAGGTATCAACGAAGTACGAGCTGACTGGGATCCCGTCTGGGCTTATCGCATTCTGTTGGGCAGCACTGGCGAAGACGGAGCAGAAAGTGAAGTCATTGATCCGGCCGTCTGTGATGCCACAGCGGATGGCTTTGTGACGGACGTTTTCGAAAGCTTTGGCGGCTCAGCCTCTGACGATATTGACGCAACTCAGGAAGGTTGGGATCCTTCCTGGGTCTTCCGAACTCTTTCCGTTAGCACAGGCGACGGGGGAGTAGAAGGAGAATTGATTGACCCGGCTGTTTGCTATGCGGCACCAGATGGGTTTGTGCCTGATGGTGGGAAAATGGTTGACAGCGATGGCGATGGGATCATCGATCTGGAAGTCGTCAGGGACGAAGCGTGGGATCCATCATGGCTCTACCGCGAAGCGATTGAAGACGGTGTTACCGTGGTAGAGCCGGGCGTTGTCGAAGAGGAGCTGGTTGACAGCGATGGCAACGGCATTCCTGATGCTCTTGACTGCGGCATCAAGGAAGGTGATGTTGTTGCAAACGGTGATTACGTTGATTCTGACGGCGATGGTGAGCCAGACTCCTTTGTGATGTACGTGATTGATCCCGTCGCAAAGGAAACCCTGATTGACGTTGATGCCGATGGTAATCCAATTGAGGTGGCTATTGATCCTGTGCGATACCTTGGTGGGCCGGAGTTTCGAGGTGCCGTAGAGAATGACTCGAAGGGCGACGGCGAAGAGTTGCCGGTTGACGTGACTATGTCTCCGGATGACCAGGTTGTTGAACTGGAAGGTGATTTCACCGGCGACGGCTCAGGCGTCATCGATGCGGTCACGGACAACAGCGAATTGCCACCCGAGGTGATCTTCTACTCGATGAATAGTGTCGGTGGCGGGGATCTGCAGCGAACTCCAGAGAGCGTTGAGACACCAGTCCCGGTGAACTCGGTGCCGGCAAGTGTCTCATCGTCGCTGTTTCAACCGGTGGCAGATTTGTCGTTTGCAGGAACTCTGATCGCTGGCGCAGAAGCGTCTTCCGTTCAGACGGTTGTACTTAAATCGCTTTCGTCATCACCAGCGCGAAGCAAGTCCATAAGTCTGTCTGCAGCAACCCCGACAAACTCTGGCAAAGAACTTGAAGGCTTAAGCCCATTGCTTGAAGGGGCGGATGACACCGCACCAGCACCAGTTTCTGAGGGTTCAGCCACGGAAACGGCCGTCGATGAAGAATCCGTCAGCGTTTCCGATCAACAAGAAACAGTGGAGGCTCGAATGACGTCGGCCCGGATGAGAAACAATGAGTCTGCCCCCGAAGTGGCTCAGCGGTCACGTCGAGCGGTAAAAATTGACGAGTTTATGACTGAGTTTGCTCAGGATAGTTTTATGGGCTAACCCCACGTCAGCGAGAATCAGTAGACTTGTTACTGAATCGTCAGCAGTATGGAAACATACGTCCGATGAGTTTGCCGAAAGGCAGATTCATCGGATTTTTTTGTTGAGCTACACTTTTGGTGCGACAGAAAAATGGCGGACAAAAAGAGGGTTCGATGTTCGGTGAATGGATAATGCTGGTCGCCCGATTGAACAGGGCTCTAATCGTCTGATCCTGTTCGCTCAACAGATCGAACAGAGTTCATTTCGTTGGCAGGCATCCTTCTGTCGCTGGATCAGAATGCTATCCCCCGGTCGGCTACTTCGATCCCTTCGCGTCCTTCATTCCGGCCGCTGCTTTTTGATACTTGTCGAACGCTTGTCTGTACTTGCTGTTTGGAACAGACTGTCGATTTGTTGTATCCTGTTGATCGCGATCTTTGGTCTTTGTGCCTTCGCGAGTCTTGCCGGTGGAATCCACATCCAAACTGCGAAGCATTTCCTCAAAGCTCTTTTGCGACAGGCTACGTTCTTTTTGCTGCTGGTCGTTGAGTTGGCGTTCGTCGAGTTGTTTCTGCATTCGATCGACGAATGATTTGAGTTCGTCCTGAGTCCAGCCAAGTTCTTCAAGCAGTTTAGGATCCGCTTCGCCTCGTTCGAGTTCTTTCTGAAGCCGTCGCAGCGCGAGGCCTGCGGCTTGAGCCGCTTCATCCACGTGGGGATCTGCGGGCTTCAATTCGGTTTCTCCCGGAGGACCATTTTCCATCTGCTCCGTCCCCTGACCAGACGACATGCCATCTCCCGCCGGGCCGTTCCCTGCTTTCCCGCCGCCGGAACCCTTGCCGGGTTTTCCGGCTTCTTTACCGCCAGCTTCTTTACCGCCAGCTTCTTTACCGCCAGCTTCTTTACCGCCAGCTTCTTTACCGCCAGCTTCTTTACCGCCAGCTTCTTTACCGCCAGCTTCTTTACCGCCAGCTTCTTTACCGCCAGCTTCTTTAC
>JANMEV010000468.1:0-4322 GCA_031377305.1 Planctomycetota bacterium
GACAACTGCCGTCCTCGCCAGCGAAGACCCATCGGAGTTGTCACCGTCACGCCAAAGTTCGCGGAGGCCGTTCGACGACGATTCAGCGGGGAGGTTGTTTCTGCCAGACTGGCCTGAGCCAGAGCGTCCATAACTCGGTGAAAGCCGGTTGCGGATTCACCTGCGACAAGCAGTTGATCGTTCAGAGCAAGTTCGATTCGGCAGTGCTGACGATGCAGAGATTCACAGACGCTCGCGGCGACCTGAACGGCCAGTTCCACAGTGTCGCTCGCATGACGATCTGAAGCGTCGCAATTGGGATGACTACCCGGGTCAACATCCAGAGTGACTCGCACGTCCGTCGTTGCCGGAGCCTGACGTTCGCAAACAATCAACTGTTGCTGACGAGCCGTCTGCGCCCAGTGGACTCGGCGAAGAGAATCGCCCTGACGAAACGGCCGCGTGCCTAACATGTCACCGAAGTCACCGACTCGCCGATCGGCAAGCTGTTCGTCCGACTGACGTGTTTCCGCAGCATCCGGCAGTCCAGCCAACATCACCGTCTTTGGCCACACAACGACGTGACCATCGACAGTGGCTTTACGAGCGGCACGATAAAGACCAAAGGGAAATCCCGTTTCGATCTCCGGCGATGTCAGAGGATACATTCCTCGAATCTGTGGCACGAACGGCCATGAATATTCAACAGTCGCCCAGCCTGGAACTCGTGCCAGTGAAACGCCTTCTTCTGTGTCTGCCGCTTCTCGCAGCGCGAAGCCACGCACCACAGAGAGTCCCCAGACTGGCCATGGCCATCGATTGCGAACTCGCAGCCGAACCAGAACTGGCTGACCCACTCGGCTACGGCGAATGTCGAACGTCAGATGCACGTCGACGCCTCGCATTGCCAGCCACGGCATCAGAATTCCGATGCCAGTGATGAGCACAAGAATCGCAGTGATGAACAGAGCTTCGGTCTTGAGAAAAATCCCACAGACCAGCGAAAGACAGGTCGCAAGCAACAAGCTGCAGATCGGACGCTTCAGCCAATAGAACCACCGATTCGCCCATGGACAAAAGTCATGGTTGAGTGCGGAGTTTGTTTTTTGCAGCAAAGGCAGCACGCTTCGAGATGCCTCGGAGCCTGTGGATGTCGCGATTGAAAAGTCTGCAGACATGAGTGAGCGCCAGGAGTTTGGAATGTGCGCAGAATGAACCGGACGTTGAGCGTGATCCAATTGGATTCATGCGAAACGAGTGTTGAGGCGTTGATGGGACAGTGCCGCAATCAACGCACGTGAAGCCGCTCGCCAATCGGCCCCATCCCTGAGCCGCAAGGCGCTAGCCGCGGGTGTTGACTTAATCCTAACCCGAAACGTCAGCGAGGAATTGTTGCTGAAAAACGCAGCGACTTTTTTCCCTCACTGATGTGGCGGGTTGTGAAACCCTATTCGATCAACAACTCGCTAGCGCCCAACAACTGAATGATGGACCGCCAACCCCGTGTCAGAACTCGCCGACAACTTCACCGCCCTGAATCGTGGCCAGCGACTGATAGACGCCGCCATCAATGTTTTCGGAGATGAATCGAACAGATCCGTCTGCGAGGCAAAATTGGGCGCCACCAGTGTGTGCGCTGCTGAAGTCATCGAAATGTGTGGAGGGATGATTCGGAGTGTGGTCGGCTGAGCCACAGACTCTCTGAAATGCCTCTTCGCCCTCTGCAATCATGCCCGGCCATGATGTGTACCAGCCAAGTTTGGCGACCGTTTTTCGTTCACCGACAAGAAAGGTGCTGGATGTGCCGTCGGTGATGTCGGAGATTCGAACCTTGCTGTTGTGATAGAATGGTCCATCGCCTTTGCAGGTGCCGTCGGCCATGACCGGCAGGTCACCAGGAGCATTTTCGCAGCCGTCAAGGTTTTCCTTTCCGAAGGATCCGATGTAGTTCGCGATCGGCAGTTCGGCAAGATCCGGTCCGCCGCCTTCTTCAGCGATCTTGAAGAACGCAGGTTGAGGATCCGATGGGCACTTATACGCAGCAATCTGATTTTTCAGGAACGCCGCATTGAGAGGATCTGTTAGCGGCACATTGGCATTGAACTGACTGTAGATGTTGCCCTGCTCCATGTACGGCAGAATCATCGTCGCCCAGCCGACGCCGCTGGTCCCTGCATGCGCACTCGGTCGGCGGGTCGCATCGACGGCGATCCAGCCGGGGGGAAACACGCGAGAAGTATCGTGATAGTTGTGAAGTGCGAGTCCGATCTGCTTCAGGTTGTTCTTGCATTGAGTTCTTCGAGCCGCCTCACGAGCCTGCTGTACTGCTGGCAACAGCAGCGCGATTAAAACGGCGATAATGGCGATCACGACGAGCAGCTCGATCAGCGTAAATCCGCGATGTTTTCGAGTTGAATTTTTCATAGAGAATATCCGCAGAAAATATGATATTTGGATGATTAAGAAGTTCGGACGATTGGCAAACGCCGCGTGAAGACGCGAGGTTGCTGGATGGTCGAGATCGAATGATCGGTGATAAATTCCTCGGCGATGCTCAGTGCAACAACGTCCCCAGGAATGAGCCGCAAGGCGCTAGCCGCGGGTGTTGATCTAGTCAGCCGGAGCGCTAGCGTCCGGTTTACATTTAGGAAAAACCGGGCTAGCGCCCGGCGGCTGATGTAGCGACTAAGTCAACAGCCTCGTTGCCATGGGTTCTGCATTGGCACGGATTGTTTACCGTCCACTAGATTTCGCGAGCCGCAAGCAAAAGCTGCGAGCGAGCGAAAGTCGATGGAAATTCGTGCCTGGCAATTCGCGACTCAGTCAGTTACGCGACCGGCGGGGCTCGGCATTGAAGAGGCAGCCCAAAACCAAGCAAGGGGTCTGCACATTCGGCGATGGAGACGACTTCGATCTGCTCAATTTCGACACGCAGAACGACAACGGCGGCCAGCATTCTTGGAGCCGCAATGGCCTGGCAAACGGCACAGTTGGAGCAATCATGCGGTGCGTTTGGTTCAGATTTCGATTCGTTTTCCGAATGCGGCGTTTCGCCAGCATGATGCGAATGAGAATGCGAACACCCGTCATGGGAATGCGGCGTTTTCGTCGATTCGCCGTCTTTCGCAATTCTGTCTTTCGCAACGCTGCACGAATCCGTGCAACCGCCAACTTCAATCACGGTATGCAGCCACGGCGCACCTGATGGAAGGAGCAACTGCCAGGTAATCAGCAGCCACGAAAGAAGTTGGAAAGAACGCCGTTGCATGCTCTTTGAGCCAAGTGAACCAAAAGTTGACTAAACACGCCCTACACCACTGGGCGCGAGAATATCCTATCTACGCTTACGGCACGGTCAAAGGGGATTGCTGGACGAAACACGAAATTTCAATGCTCAGTTGAAACTTTAGAGACTCAATTTCCGCCCCGGTGGCAAGAAGCGGCATCACAGTCGCCCTTTGTGAACAAAAATTCGCATTCCGGGCGAGGATGAAGGAAACGATCATATCTCATCTCGCGGCCTCAAACCAACGCGTCCTGAAACCTTTGCTGTTTCCCGAACGGTATCTGAATGGACCCCTGTCTTACTCCCCTTTTTTCACATCTGCAGTTGGCTCGCTATCGTCATCCAAACAGCACGGAGAAAAGCTGTTCGAGACAGTAATGGATCGAAACAACTGCCGCGACGATGAATGCAATGATTGCGATGCCATAAAACACGCAGACCGTAACATAGAGCTTGACCGTAGCCGCTTCCGCGATGCGCCGCACGAACTTGTTTTTCCTAGCCGCAATTCCAAACGGAAAGAGCACAATAAACGTGATCGCGGTATCGCAGAACCAAGCGATGATCATTGCAAGGTCAGCATCCAGTTGCCGAGTGATGTTCGACCGCATCGTGCCGAGCAAAAGAAGTAACGGCGAACACATCAGCACCCAGCAACCAGCGTTTGCCAGTGTCAATTCTTCTTCTGTCTCTCGGTCTAGTTGATCGGGGCGTTCCGATGCTTCCTCAGTCATGATGCCGTACTCCTGAATTAACGAACAAGTCAGCCAGCCGTCACAATGACCAGTTCAACGGAGAAATCTTTGAGCCCTTGCATCGATCGGCATTGCTTCATCAAAGTCAGTGTCCGGGTTACGTAGCCCATTTTGGGAGTGCAATAGTGTCTCGCCTTCGATAGGCAATAATGACGGAAGTGCTCATTCTTTTGCGCTTCCGCGTCCGAGGCGGATCACACTATTTTTTTTACAAGTGTCTCCACATGGAACGCCTCGTTCTACGCTATTCCGCAAGGAATGCAACTCGGCTGGCGATTCAGGCTCAATGGGTACTCTTTATC
>JANMEV010000526.1:0-2776 GCA_031377305.1 Planctomycetota bacterium
GCAACTTGATTCATTCGGTTCCTGACGCGATCAGCCAATATGAAAACGACAACGTACACTTATGGAGTTGAGGTTCTGGATGAGGACGATGTCTGGGCTCTCTTCGAGGCATCAACCCGTGGCGATGTGCCGAGAGTGATCGCATTGCTGGAAAAGGACTCGCGTTTGGTGAACGCGCAGTGTTGGTATCAGTTTCCAATTCACCGGGCGGTCGAAGCCGGCCATACCGAGGTTGTGCGAATCCTGCTGGAAAGCGGTGCTGATCCGGGGCAGTCGCGGTACACGTACGATTCATGGGACAAACTGCTGTTGTCCGCCCGTCATAACGAGCACTCGGACATCGAAGCGATGCTGCTCCGGGCAATGGAACAGAGATTCAACTATAAGCCGGATTTTGATTTGTTGAAAAGTGCCATCATCTCGAGAAATGTCGTCTCGATTCAAAATGCGATGGATCAGCATCCGCACCTTGTCACTGCCAGCGACGCGTTGGGCAGTAACGCCATCCACTGGTGTGTCATCACTCGCCAGATGGACTGGATCAAGCGATTTGTCGCGATGGGGACTCCCATCGACGCGCTTCGTGCCGACGGCCATTCACCAATCCTGCTTGCTGCTGCTGGAGCGACCGACTACTGGTATCGTGAAACCCGTGGTCGTTCACACCCAACGCTGCGCGACACGTCTGTTCTGGTGGGCTGTTTGCTGGCTCTGGGCGCAGAGTACTCCGCTTCTGTGGCGGCAGCGGTTGGGGATCAGGAACGCCTCGAAGAGTTGATCCAGGTTGACCCACATGTCGCCAGACGGCTGGACTCTGCGCGAGTCAGCCCGTTATCCCGTGCCTCGCGAGCGGGCTACCCGCATATCGTCCGACTGCTGCTGGAGCATGGGGCCAATCCGAACCTCCCCGAAGAATGTGCACCCGAGGGGCGAGCCCTGTATGAAGCATGCTGTGCAAATCATTTTGAAGTTGCGAAGCTGCTGCTGGGGCATGGAGCAAACCCGAATGCTGGTGTCGATTCATGTGAATGCTGTCTGACGATCGTGGAAGTTTATCACGGTGAACTGGCGAATCCGCTTCAGGAACTTCTGCTTACCCACGGAGCGTTTTGGCCACCATATCGCATGGATGCAGAACGACTGAAAGTAGCGATTCTAAACAGTTCTTTGGTCGTGCAGCATGAAGAATTCCTCCGTTGCGTCATACAGACCGGTGATACGGACTTGCTTGAGCTGCTCCTGAATTCGGACGACACTGTAATTGCTCGTCTGGAAACAGGTGATGAACTGACCTGTCTCAAGGATCCCGTGTTGATTAAAAAACTGCTTGAGCGAGGACTCGATCCGACACGACGCAATTGGCGCGGCAAGACGTTGATCGAAGTCTGCCGTGAGAATGGAAATGCTGTGCTTGAAAATGTGGTACAGGAACTGAGAGACCAGATCACCTGAGAGATAATGAAACGACCATGCCGTTTTCCAGAATCATTCCAATCCTTCGGATTCTTGACGAAGCCATGGCGCTGGAGTTCTACGTTGACTTTCTCGGGTTTCATCGGGACTGGGGAAATCGTACTTCCGGTGCTTTGTTTATGCAGGTTTCTCTAGACGACTGCGTACTGCATCTTTCGGAACACAGCGGCGATGCGTCCGCGGGAGCTGCGGTCAAGTTGCACACGGACAACATTGAGGAGTATGTCGCGCAATTGGTGACTCGACCTTATCCGCCCGGCGTTGCTGAGCAATGTCCGGGAGTTGAACTTCAGCCCTGGGGAAGCCTGGATATGGTGCTCGTTGATCCATTCGGCAACCGGCTGATCTTCACGAATGCCGACGCGCCGGTTCGACGTGGATCATCTGACTATTCGACTTAAGGGAGCTACAATGACGGCATCAGAAATCCTGGCAGCACTCAAAAAGTTCGGGAACGAAGGCACAGCGAGAGTCCTTCGCAATCATGGTGCTCACGATCCATGCCTCGGCGTCAAGATTGGCGATATGAAGCCGCTGCAGAAGCAACTCAAAAGAAACTATGCGCTTTCACTGGAACTATATGATACCGGCATTTACGACGCCATGTACCTTGCCGGGCTGATCGCTGAGCCGGAACGCATGACGAAGAAGGACCTGACGCAATGGGTCAAAACAGCATCAAAGCCCATTGCAAGCTACGTCGTCGGACCGATTGCAGCCGGTAGTCCTGCTGGCTGGTCTCAGGCTCTTGCCTGGATCCAGTCAAAAAAAGAGATCGAGAATATTGCGGGCTGGGCGACCTTGTCTGCAGTCGCCAGTATCCGCCCTGACGCTGAGCTTGATCTCGATGAGTATGAAAGATTGCTCGACGTGGTCGAGCGAACAATTCATGCGGCGAGGGATGCCGTGAGATATCAGATGAACTCGTTTGTGATCTCAGTGGGATGCTACATCAGTTCGCTGACCGAATCTGCCACAAAAGCTGGGCATCGCATCGGTGTTCTATCGGTCGATATGGGAAATACAGATTGCGACGTGCCATTCGCTCCGGAGTACATCCAGAGGGTCCAGGATCGGGGATGCATCGGAAGAAAGCGAAAATCGGCAATGTGTTGAAGTCGTCGCGACCCTCAGGGCAATCGCACGTTCAAGTGGCTTGAATAGCTGACAGAATCTTCTTGAGGTTGTTCAAATTCCATCCTGCGAGCAGACGTTTGCCTCGGACGTTGTCTTTGATGGTGGTGTCGGACTTTAGAATGGACAGACTGAGTCTGCGAAATGCGGAAATAATTTCGGGGCCGTT
>JANMEV010000529.1:0-9771 GCA_031377305.1 Planctomycetota bacterium
TCAATCGACAACTCGATAAACCCGGGCTGATCGTTTCGCAACGTGACGCGAATTGTACCGTCGAGATCTGTCGCCCGGATTGCCTCAATGCTGTTTCGCACGATCTGCGCAACAACGTTGGCGAATTGAGCAGGATCCGCAACGAGGTCGATTCGATCGGATGTGCTCGCGAGGTGAATTTGAATCGATGAGCCTGCTGCCAGAATTGTGAGTGGCTGAAGAGTCTGCTGCACCAACGCCACAAGATCGACTAGAGTTTTCTGCGCCAGCGGTGGGCGAGCGAACAGCATCGAGTTGCCTATCATGTCACGAATTCGCCAAGCCTGAGCACCAACCGTTTCAAGAGCCTGGCGTCGCTCTGTGGAGACTTCGTTCTTCAACAGCAATTGTGTCTGACCAATGATACTTGCGAGTGGATTGTTGATCTCATGTCCGGCACCGGCCGAGTATTCGGCCATTGCTTCAAGACAATCGGAATCCGGTAACAGCACTGCTCGATCAGTCACATTGGCCAGCAATTTTCGACACACCGGGACGAGCGAATTCAGAATGCCGCCTTTCGCTGAGTCGTCATCGCCGTCAGCCATCTGCACGACCAGCGTCGCAGCGAGATCGGGCCAGGGAAATACCTGCAGATGCAAGCCGCCAATCAATCCGGTTTCTGCAACCACCTGGATCGTCAGTCCCTGATCAAGAAGGACGCCAAAGGAATGTTCAATCGTTGCGCGGCTCATCTGAGGTGCCTTTCCAGCCACGGCGCGGCAGCAGACAACCTCCAGTTGATGAAAGCCAACGGCGCTGAGCAGAATCGCCGCGGTCGCGCCGCCAAGTCGGACCCACGCTTCAACGGCCACAGCGCATTGCATGTCCCATTCGTCGGGTGCCACCATTGCTGCAAGCAGGCGATGGGGAAACGGCGGCTCGCTGTGTCGATCTTCAGCAGCAGTGTTCACGGAAACCTCTGTCAAAACTAACGCCACATGCTCAGCTAACTAGCAATCGGTCACCCTTCAAAACGAAAGCGGTCGCCAAAAGGCGACCGCTGAGGTTATCTTCATTACGTTCTAACTATATCAGCTAAGATTGAAGCTGTTCAATATCCAGCAACCGACAGATGTTGTCGATCAGAGAATCAACTTCGAAAGGCTTCTGGAGGAACTGATTTGCGCCAGCCGCCTTGAGTTCCTGAATCTTGTCCTGTTCAACCATCCCGCTGATACAGATGATTCGAACATCATCCAGAGCCGAATCACTGCGAACTCGCTGACAGACTTCTTTGCCGTTAATGTCAGGCAGCATCACGTCAAGGACAATGATGTCCGGGTGATATTCTTTGACCATCATGCCCGCATCGAAACCGTTGTTGGCGACGCGAACTTCAAAACGACCGTCAGCGGCCAGAGCATCAGTGATAAGTTCAACAAGTTCAACGTCGTCATCCACAATCAACGCCTTCCGCTTGCCGCTCTCGAGAGCGTCTGTCGGAATGCCGTTTTCCTTCATGAACTTGTACAAAACGTCCCGAGGAATTCGTCGAAACCGTGAACCGGGGACTCGAAATCCCTTTAGCTGGCCGGAGTCAAAGCAGCGAATAATCGTCTGCTGACTCACCTTGCAGATCTTTGCGGCTTCGCCAGTCGTAAACACTGTTTTCATGAGCAAAATCCGTTCTGTGGAAAAGCGATGAGCTGCAAAACGCAGCATTGCATCGTCCGACAGCCTGCCGGACGCCGTCCCTGACGCTTCACCGCTGAACTCAGGCAACCCAATCGAGTCGATCAGGTCCCCAAATCGCAGCGTGACCCGCCGAAATTTGCGAGTTTCACTTTGACCGATCGGACGCAAGCTCAAGCAAAAACCAAAATCGTTTTGGTTTACAAGAGCCTCCCCTTTCGTGCCAACCCTCAACTCGACCGATTGTATCCAATCGCAAAAGACGGTCAACTGCAGTTTTGCTGCGCATATTACCTGTTTTCACGTTTATCAGGATTGGGGCATAGGGAATTCAGGAGGATTTCGAGGATCTGGGACCGCTGTTTCCTTGCCCAATCTCCTGAAACGGCGGGATCTTTGCGGCGACGGGGCAGTGTTTTGCGTCCCGACACAAAATTTGACTGAGGATCGCATCGCAGGCGACCTGAAATCGCCTACCCCTGAAAATTGCCGCTCTTCGCCAGTGTTCAACAGCGCCTCGCTGTGCAAACACGCTCGGTTCGCCAAGCCTCTTGTCTACCTCGAAGGTCGCCCCTTTATCATCCAGCACCATCTTGCCTGATCGCCCGATTCCCGACGTAGCACTGCCCGTCGAAACTCAGTCAGACAATGATGTCCAACCAAACGGTCTGTCACCACCTAACTACCGGTTACCGACAGCACGGTTTGCCGACGAAGCGGCGAATCTACGTAGGCGAGCCGCTCCGTTGGCTCGCAATAGGTCCAAAGCGGAAACGCGACAGGGCACCACATTCTGTTCTTTGCAAACATCCAGCAGGTGCAGGCGTATCGCGCTGAGTTGAATATGGTGCTGCGAGTTGAACATTTTGCTGCCCTGCTAAGCCGAGGGTGGTTTTGGCTCCGGGACGCTGACCTGGATTTCCTGTCCTTCGATTCGAACTTCGTAACAGGCACTGCGGATCTGGCTTTTGGAATTGTCCAGCCAGGTTCCATCTTTTAGGCTGAATCGCCACGCATGCCACGGGCACATCACAGCGTCGTCTTCCACGTGCCCATCCGCCAGCGACGCGCCCATGTGAGGGCAAAAGTCGTTGATGGCGAGGTATTTGCCGCCGGAAAGAAACACCCCGACCATTGTTCCGTTGACTGGAAACGACCGGCCCTGGCCTTCGGGGATCTCGCCGACTTTGGCCACTGTTTGAAATGCTGACATCGAGTTCGAATCCTGAAAGACGGTGGATTCTGAGGGCATTTCCCTGTTTGTCAAATGGAGGATGGCTGGTAATCCTGCCGAAATCGAGTCCATTTAGCAGTGTTTTACGCTACAATCCCGCAGCGATGAACGGCAGTTAGTTTCAGGTTGTTGAAAGAACGTGCTCCATGTTTGCGGATCGAGTGACTCTATATGTTCGCGGCGGCGACGGCGGGAAGGGCTGCAGCAGCTTTCGTCGTGAAATCTATGTTCCTCGCGGAGGCCCGGATGGAGGCGACGGTGGCGATGGTGGTGACATCATTCTCAAGGCCGACCGAAATCAGGGTTCGCTCGGAAATCTTGTCGGGCACCGTCACTGGAACGCAGCTCGTGGCGAACACGGCCAGGGCGCGATGTGCGCGGGGCGATGCGGCAAGGATACGGTCATTCTGGTTCCTCCCGGCACGCTGGTAAAGGATCTGAAGCACGGCCATCTTTTGAAGGATCTTCAGGAGCACGGCGAGAGTATCGCGATCGTCAAGGGCGGACGTGGCGGACGCGGCAACGCACGATTCGCCACACCGACGCATCGTGCGCCACGGGAATGTGAAATGGGGCATGAAGGCGAATATCGCGAGATCATCCTTGAACTGAAGATGATCGCGGACGTCGGTTTGGTGGGTAAGCCAAACGCCGGTAAGTCGACTCTGCTGAGTCGCGTTTCACGGGCAACTCCTGAAATTGCCGACTATCCGTTCACAACCAAGTATCCCAACCTCGGGCTTGTACATGTCGGCTACGACCACGAATACTTGCTCGCCGATATTCCCGGTTTGATCGAAGGCGCGCATCATGGCGCGGGACTGGGGCACGAATTTTTGCGTCACGTCGAACGAACTCGTTTGCTGGTGCATCTGGTCGAGCCAGACCCCATGGATCAGACAGATCCGCTCGACAACTACGCTCAGATTCGCGAAGAGCTGCGGCTGTACGATGCATCACTAGCCGAGCGTCCGGAAATCATCTGCGTCACGAAAGCCGAACTCCCCGATGCGGCAACTTGTGCAGAATTGTTGCGCGAAGTGACTGGTCGTGACGTATTCCTGATTTCCGCGGTTACAGGAAAGGGCTTGCCTGAGTTAAACCGCTTGATCATCAAGCGGTTGGCAGAACTGAAACCAATCGTTGTGGCTCCTGCAGTTGTCCCTACGGCCCCAGTGGCTGATGAACCCGCTGCGACCAACGAAGCGATCCAATCGTAGTGGCAGTTCAGTACTGCACGATCAGATCGAACACATGCAGATCGAACACATGTTTTCCCATAATTCACGCTTCATGACGAGGCTGGACGTTTCATGAAAGTTTTACTGGCCAACCCTCGTGGATTTTGCGCGGGCGTGAACATGGCGATTGAATGCCTGGACGAAGCGATTCGCCGAGTCGGTCCGGGGATCTTCGTCTACCACGAAATTGTCCACAACAAATACGTCGTGGATCGCTTTACAAAGCAAGGCGTGAGATTTGTCGACACCATGGAAGAAGTTCCCGTCGGCGGAATTCTTCTGTTCAGTGCTCACGGGGTTTCGCCTGAGATTCGCCGGATCGCTCGAGAACGCAAACTTCAAACGGTGGATGCCACGTGTCCGCTGGTGACGAAGGTGCATCTGGAAGCGATTCGTTACGCAAATCAGGGCTTCAACATCATTTTGATTGGCCACGAAGGTCACGATGAAGTGATCGGCACCATGGGTGAAGCGCCTGAAAGCATTACGCTGGTGGAGACTCCTGAAGACGTCGCTCAACTGCCCTTCATGGGTCAGGAAAAACTGGCCTATCTGACTCAAACAACGCTGAGTGTCGACGAAGCCACGGCTGTGATTCAGGCCTTGCGAAGCCGGTATCCGAACATCGATTCGCCAAAGAAAGAAGACATCTGCTACGCCACCACAAATCGTCAGGATGCGGTGAAGGCACTTGTCGAATCGGCTGATGTGCTGATCGTGCTTGGCAGCCAGAACAGTTCTAACAGCCGCCGCCTGATGGAGATCGGCGCGTCGCGAGGTGTTCCCAGTTACCTTGTGGATGGTGTGGGCGAACTGAAGGCAGAATGGTTCGAAGACGCAAAGACAGTTGTGGTCACAGCTGGAGCAAGTGCTCCAGAGGTGGTGGTACAGGACTGCATCCAGTTCCTGCAACGAGAATTCAACGCTGTGGTTTCTGAGGAGACTCTGCGAGAAGAGAACGTCCACTTTGCCATGCCGCGAGAACTGCTGACTCTGAAGCCGCTGTAAAGGACCTCAGATTGCCAACGATGTCGCTTGACACGCTGACAGGTTCGCCGTTGCGAATCATGGCGTTGAGAGCCGCATCGCTTGATGTAGGCACGGCCTTCTGCGTACTCTGCTTGCTGGAAACTGCTTGACGACGTCCAGTCGGTCGGCAGATTCAATACACACTTCGGCCATGCCGGAGAAGTCATCGCCACTCGCCACCACTGCGAGCGGCTCAGGTTCAATGGTTGCAGATCAGCAGGATCCACACAGTGAAGAATTCATGTCCCAACGCCGCTTTCTTCCTCAGCATTTCGCTCGCTATGCTTGTCGGCGCGTGTGGTGAGCTTTGGGCTCAACAGCCGAGCGACTTTGCTCACGAAGTTGTCCCGATTCTGAACAAGCACTGCATCGCCTGCCATGGAGGACGTGAAGCGAAGGGGAGTTTCTCGATGAACAATCGAGAGCTTTTTGTTGATTCCGGACATGTTGTTTCCGGGAAGCCAGAGGAGTCCCATTTCCTGGCCCTGGTCGAATCAACCGACAAAGAGATACAGATGCCGCCTGCTGATCGGCCACGTTTGGATACCAATGAAATCGCGATCCTTCGGAAATGGATTGCCGACGACCTTCCCTGGGAAGACGCCTTTTCGTTTGCCCCGGTGGCCTACGAGCCGCCTTTGAAGCCTCGTCGGCCAGAACTTCCGGCGGCCGTTGATGGCCGTACGAATCCGATCGACAGGATTCTGGATGCCGACATGGCAAAGCATCAAATTCGGCGACCGAAGCCAATCGATGATGCAACCTTCCTTCGCCGAGCCCACCTGGATCTGGTCGGTTTGCTCCCAAAGCCGGAGGCACTTGCGGCATTCGTCGCCGATCCCTCATCCGATAAACGCGATCGAATGATTCGGCAACTTCTGGACGACAAAATCGCTTATGCCGACCATTGGCTTACCTTTTTCAATGATCTGCTTCGCAACGACTACAGCGGCACGGGATTTATCACTGGCGGACGAGCTCAGGTGACAACGTGGCTGTACGAAGCTCTGCTCACCAACAAGCCATACGATCAATTCGCTCACGAACTGATTGCGCCGCCGTCCGACGGCAGTCAGGGATACATCGACGGAATTCGCTGGCGCGGCGAAGTCAGCGCTGGCCAAACGGTTGAGATCCAGTTTGCTCAGAGTGTGTCGCAGTCGTTTCTCGGCATCAACATGAAATGTGCGTCATGTCACGACAGTTTCATCGATCGCTGGAAACTGGAAGAATCGTACGGACTGGCGGCGATCTATTCGTCTCGTCCTCTGGAGATTCACCGTTGTGACAAGCCAGTCGGAAAACAAGCTGAGGCTAAATGGTTGTTTCCCGAACTGGGTCAGATCGACGCAGCCGCACCGCGCGAAGAACGGCTTAAACAGCTCGCTGCGTTGATGACTCATCCGGACAACGGCCGTTTTACTCGCAACATCGTCAACAGACTGTGGTACCGCCTGATGGGTCGAGGCATCGTTCATCCGCTGGATGCGATGCAGTCTGAGCCATGGAATTCTGATCTGCTCGATCAATTGGCGATTCACCTTTCCGATAATCATTTCAACCTGAAGTCGGTGCTGTACCTGATCGCAACGTCAAACGCCTATCAGTCTCAATGTCTGAGTCGTGCGACCGAGATCGGCGAAAAGGGAGCCACCAGCTACGTTTTCAAAGGGCCGGTGGCCCGTCGTTTGATGGCCGAACAGTTTGTGGATTCGGTCTGGCAGATAACCAAAGCTGCTCCGACCACATTCGACGCGGTGGTTGTCCGAGGCGTGGCGAATGCTAATGAGGTCGCAAAATTGCAGTTGCAGGGAAAATGGATCTGGGGAGATTCCGCAGCAAACAGCCAGATCCCGCCATCCGGCGAAACAATCATTTTGCAGAAAGAATTCACTCTGCCCGACGATGTGACCAGCGGGGGAGCGATCGTCACCTGCGACAATGGGTTCAAACTTTTCGTCAACGGTCATCAGGTCAAAAAGAGTTCTGAATGGGAGAAGCCCAGGGGATTTTCTCTTGCAGCGCATATGACGAAGGGCACAAATGCCATCATCGCCGTGGCGACAAATGCTGGGGCTGGCCCCAATGCGGCTGGATTCTTCTTTGAATCCAGAATGACGCTGACGAACGGCGAAACGATCTCTGTCGTGTCGGACGATTCATGGCAGTGGAATCCCAGCAAGCTCAAACCGAACGATGAAACCATTGGCAGAATTGATGGCCTGTGGAAGCCGGTGACGATCGTCCCTGCGCTTCCGGTCTGGACAGCAGCCGTTGAATCCACAGGGCGAGAGTTGCTTGTTCAGTCGATGAATGGTGATCTTCGCATGACCCGTGCATCGCTGCTGAAAAGTGACTTCCTGATGCGATCCCTCGGCCGACCTTTGCGAGAACAGATCGTGTCGATGCGGCCGAGCGAACTAACGACGCTGGAAGCGATCGACCTGTCGAATGGCGCGACGCTTTCCAGCTATCTGGCGGTCGGCGGAAAGCAGCTTTCGGAAACATGGGCGAATGATCGAGCGGGACTGATCAGCTACCTCTATCAGTTCGCTCTCGCCCGTAACCCATCCTCCGATGAAATCGCTCTGCTGACGGATTCGCTGAGTTCTCAACCAACTGCTCTGGAGATCGAAGACGTTCTTTGGACCATCTTTATGACACCCGAGTTTCTGCTGATTCGGTGATCTCAGGCAATACAGCCTGATGCGTTACGGGCGGGAATTGGGGTTCGCATAATCAGCCGGAAAGCAATAGCGTCCGGTTCTCAACCGTGGCCTTACGCACATTGGCTGATTTTTTAAATGCCAATTCCGAGCGTTGACGCGGCGCTACTTTTCCAATTCCAGATACAGCGGCAGATGTCGGTAGTAGACCTCAAGCATCAGCAGGTTGAGGCAGGTCAAATAGTGGCGGCCACCGGCGCTGCCCCATTTTTCGGGCGTCGGGCGAATAGGATCCCAACTGCCACTGGCAGCGCCTTCTTTGGCTTGCGAGCTGACAAGCATGTCGCGCAGAGCGCCGTTCCATTCGGTCCAGTGTTCGCCCTGCATGTGAAACATCACCTGAGTTGCATAGTACCAGTAATATGAATCACGCTGACCAAAATCAGGCAGCCGAGTCAGCAGGAAGTTGGCCCCGGCGATCAGTTGCGGATCGTCACGTTTCATTCCAAGGTACTGCCGCATCAGCAATCCTTCGGCGGTCATTGCGGAACTGACCTTGAACCGTGGATGGTAGCTGAACTGTCCCGCCGTCGTTTTGCTTTGCACGGAATCCAGCCACTTGCCGACTTTGGCATACGAGTCTTTGGGAACCGTTAAGCCCGACATCTCACCGCTCTTGAGCGCCATCAACTGCCAGCCAGACACCGACGTATCGGATTCAAAGCGAGCCACATATCGCCAGCCTCCAAATTCCGGATGCTGCGATTCCACGATAAAGTCTAACGCTCGCTGAGCTGGCTCCTTCAACGCCGGGTCTTTCGTCAAACCGTACGCTTCACAAAGAGCGATCGACGCGATCCCATGACTGTAGAATCGAACAAACTCAGTTTCATCGGCGAACAGGTCACCGTTGGGTTTCTGTCGATCAATCAACCATTTCATTCCGCCGCTGACAACGTCTTTATACTTTCCTTCCTGATGCGTGTAGCCAGCACCAAGATAGGCCAGCAGAGCCAATCCCGTCGCCGCACTGTTCGACTTGAAGCTCTTTGTGGGCTCGCCAACTTTGTCAGCCGCAGGTGGTGGTGGTAGAGGTGGTGCGTCGCCTGCGAATTCGTTGATTCGCCAGTGTCCGTCGGGATACTGAGTCTGAGCCAACCACGCGAGACCTCGTTCGACGGCTTCTTCAGAAGCTTCGGACCCGCCGAGTGTTTTCGCGGCTTCTCGACGAGCATCGCTGTTTCGCATTGACAGGCTGTCGGCAATTCTCGCTTCGGGCGATCCACCGATCCCCGGCACTGTTTTCTTCACAAGGCCCGCAATCGTTTCTGCAGTTGCAAGCGATGGCTGAGAATTGCCAACGCCCGATCGAGCGCTGTTGGTCCCGATTCGGCTTGGCTGAGTCGATACGGCAGCCGCTGGAGAGGCAGCACCGGAAGGTCCGTTGCTGCCGGGCAGTCCTGCTGAGCGACGCGGAGTGCTCGCCATACGAGGCCCGACTGGTCCGGCTCCGCCAGCACCGGACATCGCCGATTGTGGTCCAGCGAAGACGAGTGTTCCGCTCTGTTCAGCCTCAGCCGCTCCGGCCGGTAGGCCTCCGATGGATGCAGTCGCCTTTGAAAGAGATAACCCCGTTTTCGTCCCAGCCGCAAATCCGGCGTCAGTACCAAGAGTCGCCGTTGGTTCTGTTCCTCGGGCGCCTGACATCGCAACCGTCGAGCGAGCTGGCTGCCCCTGAGTGCCGTTCTGAGTTCCTGTCGAAGAAGCAACGCCGGTCGTTCCCGTCGCCGAACCCGTGCCGCTGGCATTTGTGCTGGAAGGCAATCCGGTGCTTCGTCGCCCCATGGAAGTACTTGCCGGGCCGGCGATCAGTGAGCTGCCGTTCGACGTTCCACGAGTCCCAACGCTGGCAATTCCGGC
The DNA here is from genome assembly GCA_031377305.1 of Planctomycetota bacterium. Classification (GTDB taxonomy): domain Bacteria; phylum Planctomycetota; class Planctomycetia; order Planctomycetales; family Planctomycetaceae; genus SXXK01. The sequence continues at coordinate 9,765 of JANMEV010000529.1, forward strand.
TTCGCTG
>JANMEV010000545.1:0-5205 GCA_031377305.1 Planctomycetota bacterium
CTCCATGTCTCCATGTCTCCATGTCTCCATGTCTCCATGTCTCCATGTCTCCATGTCTCCATGTGTAGAGCAGATTGGTTGATATCTCAGCTGGAAAACAGAGAGTTAACGTCATCTAGACCTGTCGATATGGAGAACTCATATGCGAAACGAAGCTTTGTTCTTGGCGTTGTTCAACATTGTTGTTGGTGGACTGATCGGTGTTACAGCGTTTGGGCAAGATGAGTTAGGTGATGGTGGAGAATACACTATTCCTACAACCCCGCTCGATTATCAACAATGCAAAAAACAGGACTGTAACAACACAGTTGCGACCGAGGGTGAGGGATCTTCACTGGACTATGGATGCACGCACAATGCGTCAACCAACACCTGCACGGGCGCTTGCTACTGGTGCAACGGCACCAATCCGGAGGGGCAATTAGAGATATGCGTCAAATCGGCAAATAAAAACCCCCCGTGTGATCCGTCCGGTAACAATGCAAGTTTCCAATGCTCCTCAAATGCTGGAGGAGCCGCAGATGCGCATGCTTGCAGCGCCTCCGGAACCGACTCGAAAGCTTGTTGTAGCTCGACTAAGATGACTCCCGCCCAAACCGGTCGCTCATGTGCAGGGGTAACGTGCATAAAAATATAGAAAAGCCTTGGTAGTGCGGCTGTGGTGATGATTTTCTGAATAAGCGGTTGAATGGTGTCGTTATGGTGCAGTACGGTGGTGTCTCTACCTTTGCCGTTTCAATTCTTGTTCTTTCGTCATCGTGGACATCGACACCGGCTATTGCCGATCAAAATGACGGTAAGCGGACGCCTACCGACATTCTGACGAGATGCGTGGAAGCCATCGCACAAGTTTCTTCTATGCGGTGCGACTTAACGATTCTGGCACCGACAGGCACCGAGTCTCACACGGACGCCGAACGGGACGATGAGAATCGTCCCGTTCATTCCTTTGTCACCTATTGGTGGGACCGACGTGGGTTTTGCAAAGTCGAGGCCCGCGATTGGCAACCACAAAATGTACGACATCTCATGAACGGCGCCATTTACAATCACTACTTTTACACGATCAACGGCCAACACTACCGCGGCTACAGCGAGTCGACGCGGCGGGCGAAGATAAGATCTCAGGAACATCCAACACGCGGATTCATGACGCCTCTGTTTTTTTTAGGACACGAAATGACGGATTTGAACGAGAACTTGTTTGAGTTCTTGCAAAAATCGGGCGAGCTTTCATCAGAAGTGGTGACGACGGCTGAGGGTTACTTGCAGATTTCTGGCGAGTACGCCCCAATCAACGGTTCATATCGTCGCACATTCGTCGTCGCCATCGATCCTGCTCAGGACTATCTTCCCGTGCAGATTCGCACACGGTTCAAGTGGACCGGCACTATCGATCAAGAGATCGACCATTACAAAAACGGGAATCGTTTCCGGGGTGAGAATTCCGCTTTCAGGTACTGGAGTCGTCTATGCCATTCGAGAAATCTATCCCGATGGACTGACGATTGGCGACGTCAACGCGATGCCAAAGGAAAAATACTTCCAAGACATACACCCTCGCGTTCGACATGAGGAGATGTCATTAGGTGGACTGGTGTCCGTCAGCTTTGATCCTTCTCATCTGTCATTCAATGAGATTTTTCCACAGGATTTTTTTCAACTTGCGATACCTGATGACTGCGAGGTATCTGATTTTTTGCACACAAAAGTCTTAAGCAAGCTGCCCGCTCAGGGCCAACGACCCACGGAAGAATTCACGAAGCAGCCTGAAAACTCAATCGAGGTCCTGCCAACGCCATCAAGTCGAAGCACATTGACCAATTGGGCGCTGCTCGGATTCGCGAATGTCATTCTGTTCGCTTTCTGGAGTATTCGTCGTGTGTTTCGAGGTTATTTTAAGAGAAGTGCTGCACCGCACTAGAGCTTTCAGAACCCGGTAAACAGTTCCCGCAAGATAACTCCGAGCATTGCATGGAAAATAGGGATTGGATGAGATGCGAATTGTCAGTTTCCATTTTGGTCTAAGTCGGGCCGCCTTGTTGCTCATGATCTTATCAGCCGGGTGTGAATCACCCTCGACAGAGATCGGACGCTCTGAAACTGCGGATGCACCGCTCGACGAACTGGTATTTCCAGACGGGCAGCACCACGACTTAGGAGATGGATTGGAGAACGAGAACATTACATGCTCGTTTCGGATTCAGAATCCATCAAACGAAACGATCCGGTTTCGAAAAGCGGTGAGCACCACGTGTGGTTGTACCGCCGGACAACTTTCTTCGGACAGCCTGCTTCCCGGACAAACCACTAAGCTCAAGATGACTTTGTCACTACCTCCCGTCGCTGGCGAAAGTAAACGGTATTCCGCAACGGTCCACCGAGTGCTTGATGACGAAAAGATTTCCAATATCCAGTTCACGGTGGACGCCCGCACGAAAGCAGTCTGGTACACCGTTCCGAATCAACTGAATTGCCGTATCATCGATAGCAAACTGGCCCATATTGAGTTTGGCGTTCTTGGGAGCATTGATTCCCAAGCCACCATTACCGGAGTATCAACAACACTTCCCGGGACAGAGTTTTCATTTGACAGGCCGGAATTGGACTCGCTCGAACCGATTCGAGTGACGGGGAACGTGCTTGGGAATGTTCCAGAGGGGAAGTACCAAATCGTGATTCAATCAGATGATGTGAAACTCCCTGAACGGCAGATCTCTATTGAAGTTCGACATGACTCCAGTTGCGACGTGGTGCCGCGGTCACTTCTGCTGAGGAAGCCGGACAACAGTTCGTACTTTACTGGCCGAATCACTGTAATCGCCGTCAAACCTGCTGAGAATTTGTCGTGGGACGATCGTGACGACTTGCTTTGTACGATCACATCTCAGGTGACTTCGGGAAACCGTACGGTCTCTGTCATGGAAGTGTCCTACAACGGCGAATCAGAACAGTTCCGGGAAGGCGCGCTTACACTGAAGCTGGCCTTGCCGGATGACGGCGTCAAAAAGTGGGAGATCCCCGTTCGTCTGGCCCGATAATTGAGGTTCTCGAAATGAGATATAGCGTGGGATTCTGGATTCTCAGTCTTATGTATTCCTCTGCTCAAGCTCAGGATGTCGCAGAAAATCCGTGGCTTAGAGAACACTTCACCGCAACTTTCAAATCTCGAGAAGCATTTAGGCTTCTCGACCGGATTCGCAAAGAGGACTCTATTCGAAGGGCCGTTTGGGACCGCCCATTTGCAAAGTTGATCAAATCAATATCTCCGAGGCTACCAGAGAACGTTCGTATCTCTCGCACATTTCTGCGATGCAAGCTACTGGGTTGGGAATATGGTGGGCATTGGCTCGATGTGCTCTCGATGAATCCAATTGCTTTTGAAGCGAAGCTGGCTGAAAACGATATCTTTCTTGAAATCCATGGAGAGCGAGGATTGCTGAAAGCTACGAAGGACAATCTCTTGGTCCTCGGAGGCGCAGATGGAAACACGGTTGCCTCGCTGTATGTTCCTGGTGGCTACGTTGGAACAAAGGCACAAATCCGCGATTGCCTGCTCCGATCGTTGCAGCGAAACGACGAAGATTCGGACGAAGCGGACTGGACGTTGTCGTTTAAGCCCAAAAAGTTGTTGGAGAAAGGCACTTGGGATGCCATCTCTCAGGGACTTGCCACGGCTTCGCAAAGCCGCGATGTCGAGTCGCAAGGTGAAGGATCCCTGCGTCTCATCATTGGAAGCCTGCTGAACAATAGCATTCAGCTGTTTGCATCAGACGTGGAACGCTGCCAGTTGTCTGCCTTCCTTGATGAGAACGACCGTTCTGGCACGCTTCGCCTTTCAATGGATGTCATACCGGATTCCAAGCTGGCTACCTTCGTTGAGACCGCTGCAAGATATCAGAACTGCCAAGGATCGAATTCTGAACCGGATGCCTCCTTTCCTCTTATCGGCGTAGCAGCGTTTCGTGCAGACAACGACACCGCTCAGTGCCTTCAAAAGCTGCAACAACCAGCGTGGGGTAATGCATCGCCAGATGCTATCACTCACATTGTGTTTGGGCTGAAAGGTGTATCTCAGACAGATTCCGAACTATTTTTCGCATTTTGCGAGTCACCGAACGAACCTATCCGGCTTTCAGGCAGTGTGGTGCAATCTGCTTTTTCTGTTCGAACAAACGCGGCTCCTCAGATACGTCTGCTTGAGCCACAACAAGTCGATCAATCGCCGGCGCTTTGCAAATACCTTATGAGCCTACGCGATTCAAAAGAGCCAGACCTAATTGAAGGAAATCCTGACAGTGAGACGCCGGAAAGAGGATGGCTAGTCGCTAGTTGTTCTGTTTCGCAGCTTGCTCACTTTTTTTACCCCGACCAGACGGCCGCAAGTGATTCGATTGACGACCAGGTTCGACTTGCTGTGACTTTCAGCAATCGCCGGCTGACATTGACGGCGCGAATGCCACCTCGAACAGAAAAGTACATTTACCTCGTTTTTGAGCAGGTGCTTCATTCGCTTCAGTCCGCGGGCAAACTTCAGACCTTCTAATCTCTTCTGATCGTCGAGCTCTTGAGTAGCTCTGTTGTTCACTGGGATTTCCGAACAGCAGTTGATCTCGCCGCGATTGCTGCCATAAATGAGTCGGCGTAAAACCCAAAGTGACTCAGATCAGCATTCCGTGCAACTGTCAATTCTGCCCCGTCAAAAGACAAACAACCCGGCATTCCGAAGAATGCGGGCTGTTTGTCCCGAAACAGGAGACGGAGTTGATCGATCGTGTTCGCGCGAAAAGCGGAGAGAGAAAGGTCGATGCTCAGCGGTGACTGCTGTAGTTCATCGCTCGGGGTTGAGCGACACGATCACAGCGACGTTTGTCTTTCAGCTTTGAGCGTGGTTTCGTTTGCCTGTGAGACCGTTTCACGTTGGAACAGGATGGGCATTCCGGTCCGGCGATTCAAAGTCGGACAGGAATGTCCAACCTACAGTACGATGCTGGTGTCTGCCAAAACAACGGGGCTCGGCGAAGTCGCCGGAGCCCCCGTGGTTGAGTCAACTTGTCAGCGGCAGATTAGTAACCGTAGTTGCCGTTGTTGTTGCCGTTGCCTTTTTCACCCTGAGCTGGGCTGTTGCAGGTGATGTCACAAGCGTTGTCGCACTCGTCAGCGAAGTCGAGGAAGGTGCTGCCGACAACTTCGCCCTTCTTGCCG
>JANMEV010000547.1:0-2855 GCA_031377305.1 Planctomycetota bacterium
CGCGAGTTCGAGCTCTGGAACGGGTGGAACTGGAACGAGCGGAACTGGAACGAGCGGAACTGGAACGAGCGGAACTGGAACGAGCGGAACTGGAACGAGCGGAACTGGAACGAGCGGAACTGGAACGAGTGGAACTGGAACGAGTAACTCGAGCAACTCAACAGATTCTGCGGCACTCGACTCGGTCATGAAAACTTACACCAACGGCATCGTTGGCACGACCTCGGACCTGCAACTGTTCATCAGTCGTCCGGATCGAGACCTCGACTATTTACCGTCTGAAGAGATCACATCCACGTCAGAAAGAAGCAGCGACCTGCTGTTCATTCGTTATTTGATGGCAGATAAAAATTCAAGCGGCTTATCTGCTGCGATCGCCAAGAGTGAAGGAGACAGTCAGTCAGACGGCCCGCTGGGTCTTGCTCGACTGGAAGGCGATCTCTTTGGATTGCGAACGGCGATCGAATCCGAAAAAGAGATGCCTCAGGTGGACGCGGCTGAACTGAAAGCTAAAGAAGTCGGGAAGATTGAGTTCCGCTATTTCGACGGTATCGACTGGCAGGAAACTTGGGACAGCACGGCCCTGAATCAACTGCCGAAGGCGATTGAAATCGTTCTGACGCTGCGTCGAGTGCCCAGCGACTCCGCATCCGAGGACGACGACCAGGTGGACCCCTACGCCGCGCCCGACTCCACGCATCGCATGGTTGTTCCGATTCCGGTCTGCGAACCATTCGTGACTGGAGAAATGCTGTGAAGCAGAAACTTCCTGTCGTGAAAGCACCAGATTCCCGTAGAGGCTTCGCGCTTCTGGTCGTGACTGTTGTCGTCGTGCTGCTAACCCTGGCGGCTGCTAGTTTCATGAATTCGATGGTGACCGAGAAACAAGCCGCCATGATGTTTGGGCGAGACGTCGAAGCTCGCATGGCGGCTGAATCGGCAGTGGAATTTGCCGCGTGCCAGATCGCTCTCAAGGCGACTGACAAGGAAGTCGACCTCTATCACAACCCAAACACCTTTTATAACCATGCGATGAATGAGTCTGAACTGCCCAAGGGACAGATTCGCTTCTCTGTTGTCGTCCCCAACGAAACTGGAATCGAAGGCAGCATCCCGCGGTCTGGGCTCACATGTGAAAACTCCAAGTTCAATATCAATCGACTGATGGAATTTGACAAAGACACCGACGAAACCACTGTCCCATTCACCGCGATTTCCTTCATTCCCAATATGACTGAAGACATCACAAACGCAATACTCGACTGGATCGATAGCGACGAAACGGCCCGGGTTGGCGGTGCCGAATCGATCACTTACGAGGCTCGTGCCATCCCCTATTCGGCCCGTAACGCGCCGATGGAATCGATCGACGAACTGTTGCAGATTCAGGGAGTGACTCCGGCTCTGTTTTATGGAGAAGACGCAAATCGTAACGGCACGCTGGATCCCAATGAAGATGATGGTTCTGAACGTCTGCCTGAAGACGATGCTGACGGCGAACTTGATCTGGGCTTTCGCGACTTCCTGACAGTGTCCAGCCGTGAAAGACTTACGCTTGTGACCGGCGACGCGAAGGGAGAAAAGAAGGTCAACATCAATAGCGGCATCCTGGCCAACAGCGTTTATGATCCTGTGGAGGAAGCTTTCGACGCGGACCTCGCAAAGTTCATTACGGCCTATCGTCTAACCGGAAATACCAAAGCAACTTCGGAGGAACAGGGCAAACTTACCATCGAACAGGCCGAGGTTGCCAAGTGGATTCAGGACAATCTCAGTGGAAAATCGGAGCAGTCGGTGACTCGAAACGGTCTCGATCTGACCAAGCTGCCAGAAGCCTCGTTCCGGTCCCTCTACGATCTGATTGACGCGGAAGTTGAATCCTCCGTCGGCGTTTTGGTCAGTCCCTTTCAGTCCAGCGATCCAGCAAGGTTGATGGAGCAAATGCTGGAACTGGAAGATAAGCTGACCTACCTTGACGATGAGTACATCGACGGTCGCATCAACATCAACATGGCTCCACGCGAAGTGTTGCTGGCAATGCCCAACATGACGGAAGCGATAGCCGACGCCATCATCGACAAGCGACCAAAGGCGGTCGCCGGCAGTGTTTCCACATCGACTCCGGCTGGCAGGAACTCGGCCGTCTGGCTTTTGGCAGAAGGCGTTGTCGATCTGCCAACTCTGAAGAGACTTGGCCCATGGCTGACAGTCGGAGGCGACGTCTACTCGTTTCAGGCTCTGGGATACTTCGACCAGGATGGCCCAACGACTCGCATCGAAGCCATTATCGACGCTACCAAATCACCGCCTCGCATCATCTTTCAGCGAGACCTTACCATGCTTGGCCGCGGCTTTGAACCGTCGCTGCTGGACGGCTCGATCAAGTAAGCGGGGTTCGTGTTCGGCAATCCTGCAGAGTGTGGCCAGCACCAGAGCCGCCTCAGTACAACGCCCCTCGGTGTGTGATCGCGCCCGCTTTTCGAACTCACCGGTGTTGGCTTCAGCGGGCCGTCAAACAATTCCGCCCCGTCAAAAGACAAACAGCCCGGCATTCCGAAGAATGCGGGCTGTTTGTCCCGAAACAGGAGACGGTTTTGATCGATTGTGTTCGAGCGAAAAGCGGAGAGCAAAAGGTCGAGGCCGGTAGGGCGGGGCACTGCGTTTGGCCAGCGGGGGACGTTAGTCCCCGTGGTTGAGTCAACTTGTCAGCGGCTGATTAGTAACCGTAGTTGCCGTTGTTGTTGCCGTTGCCTTTTTCACCCTGAGCTGGGCTGTTGCAGGTGATGTCACAAGCGTTGTCGCACTCGTCAGCGAAGTCGAGGAAGGTGCTGCCGACAACTTCGCCCTTCTTGCCG
>JANMEV010000589.1:0-26508 GCA_031377305.1 Planctomycetota bacterium
ACCTGCTGCAGTGCTCGCAGGACCGGAATGATGCGGGCTCGACATTCCAGATTCAGCGGAACTCGATCAATCGGCAGGCTGTCCAGTCGAAGTTGGGTTGAGTATCCTTTTCGGATCCTTGACTCCCACCCATCGCTTTTCAACTCGTCATCCGTGTTTCAGGACACGCGCGGGCGAGTGCAGTGTCTCCTACGTGCGTCTCATTATCCCACGTTGATTCACTGGGGACTCTATGCGCGATTGCCTCGCGAATCCCAAGGTTCACCAGCGATTCAACGTTATCCCATAATTCAATAACAACGTGAGTTACCACATTCGCTAGCTTTCAAAAGTCAGAGCAACTCCCAAACGTTCATGATTTAGCAAGATCAGGCAGAACTGAAACTGATGGTCACATCACCACCCTGCCATCCAGGCATCTGGCCCCGAAAACGGCAGAATGAACGCGAGACGAATGACCGAGGATGCGTATAATCCAAAGTGAAAGCAAATGCGCTTCGCATAACTTGCTCGTGTGACCGCGATCCTGGGACTCATCTCGATGACGGAACCAACTGCTGAAAACACGCCACGGCATCGGGGCGGAGTGATTCATACTTACCAGCAGTATGATCCCAAGTCGTTTCCATCGCCCGCGTCGCCGCCGCCGGACCTGGTGTCTCCCGCGTTTGAGCACATGTTAGCCTACGGCTCGATGCGAGAATTCACTGAAGAGGAGCTCGCCAATGCAATTCGGCTCGACCCCGGGCAGTTTGCAGGACTTGGCCCGAGCCTGGATTCACTGATCCGCATGTTGCAGGAACGAAAGGAAAAGATCCTCAGCACGTACGAAACAGATTCTGTCCAGAAGAAGGCTCTTCGAAAGTTTGCAGACGACGCAAAGAATTCTCGCCCGCCGGGGAAATATTCGAAGTCGTTTTGGCAGGCGGTTAAGGAAGAGCAGATCTATTCGATGGAAAGCCTCTGGTACCGCGCCGAGCGAACCGATCCGGACTTCGCCGCGAAGCTGGTGACGTTGATGGAGACGCTGGGCGACAAGTACCAGGTCGATCACCTGGCGGCGAAGTATCCGTTTACGGGTCGCCAGTCGATGACGATTCCCGAGGCTATCGAACTGCTCGATGAACTGAAGAAGATTGACGATCTGCTTAAGCAGCTTGAGAACGCGAAAGAGAACGCTCAACTGGCTATCATCGATCTGGAAGATCTCAGTGAGTTCGCTGACCCGGAAGCGATCGCCAACATTAACAAGTTTCAGGAACAGATCCAGCAGTACCTAAAAGACATGATGGAGAATCAGGGGCTGTCCAATCAGGATGGCCGAGTGCAACTGTCTCCAAAAGCCTACAAGCTGTTTCAGGGGCGTTTGCTTCAAACCATCTTCAGTAACCTTCAGGCGTCTCGATCAGGTCGCCATCAGGGACCGATCGACGGAGAAGGCGTCGTTGAGATGCAAAGAACGAAGCCGTACGAATTCGGTGACTCGGTCGCTCAGATGGACATCCCATCGACGCTGATCAACGCCATGCTTCGTCAGGGTGACACTCGCCCGCTTCAGCTCCAGCAGCGAGACATCGAGATTCATCGTTCCCGCAACAACCCCAAATGTGCGACGATGGTGCTGATGGACATGAGCGGCTCCATGCGGTACGACGGTCAATACGTCAATGTGAAGCGGATGGCTTTGGCGCTGAACGGATTGATTACGTCCGAGTATCCTGGTGACTTCCTGAAATTCATCGACATGCACACGTTTGCAAAAATCGTTGCACCGGGCGATCTGATTTCGCTGATGCCAAAGATTCCAACCATCACGAGTCCAGTTGTGCGGCTACGTGCCGACATGAGTCGCGAGGATGTGACGGAAGTACATATTCCGCCTCACTTCACGAACATCCAGCACGGCCTGCAGATGGCGAGGCAGTTTCTGTCCGTGCAGGACACTCCCAATCGTCAGGTGATTCTGATCACCGACGGTTTGCCTACAGCACACTTCGAGGGCAGCATGCTCTACATGCTGTATCCGCCCGATCCGAAAACGGAAGAAGCAACAAAGCGCGAAGGCATGCTTTGCAAACGCGAGGGCATTACGATCAACATCTTTCTTCTGCCAAGCTGGTCGCAGTCTCACGAAGACGTTCAGTTCGCTCATCGTCTTGCCGAAAGCACTGGCGGCCGAGTCTTCTTCACTGCCGGCAAAGATCTGGATCGTTTTGTGATCTGGGACTACGTGAACCATCGCCGGGAGATTATTGGTTAGTACCGTGTCAGTGCTAGCCCACGGTTGCGAAGCTGACGCTAGCGCATTCCAGCTGATAACCCATCACTTGCCGCCGAGACCATGATTGCCAAGGCGATATGCGACGGAGACACCCGTGCCAAAACAAAGTGGTCCGGTGAATGGCCAGAAGCAGTTGAGCAATGCCTTCAGAACTGCGGCGAGCGTACCGAGATTGGAAACGATCGCGTTGCCAATGACTTCGGCTCTTTTTAGTTCCTCGATGTCTTTATCACGAGCTGCCTTTTTCTGTTCCTCGGACTGACTGTTCCAGCGGTTTGTGGCTTCCTGCCAGACTTCTGGAAGGTACCCCTCGGAATAGTCTTCGGGCGTTTCATTCTGCGTGTAAACAGCATCCACCTGCTCATCCGTTATTCTACCGGATTCAATCCATGATTCCTGAAGCTCGTCAGCAAAGTAGCTGATCGCCTCGGGTTCTGAAACAGGATTCAGCGCGGGATCAAGTCCGTCTTCACCATACCATTCCTGTTGAATCTCGCGAGTCTTCGCAGCCTTTTGCGTCGGTGTGAACGTGGCCCACGTTTTTGATGCCTCCTGCCAAACTTCGGGCAGATAGTTTTTCGATGGATCTTCAGGCGGTCGATTCGCCTCGATCGCATTGAAGTGAGCCTCGATTTTCTGGTCGGTGATTTTTCCGGCCGTACGCCATTCGTCGTGGACCGTCTCGGCGATTGCGGAAATCATGACGGGATCAGTCGTTGCTTCGGCCGCTCGCTGTTCAAATCCCGCAGCATGTTCGGCAACATCCTGTTCCGTCATCGGAAGTTCCTGCGAAACGTAGAAGGCTCCGACTTTGCCGCCGAATACGCACAAAACGGCGATTGTGCCCGCCACGAAGCCAGGCCCGAGACCGAAATCCTGTCCCGCTCCAAATCGAACCCCAACACCTGTCAGGATGCCGACAACGAGAGCCATAAGGCTGATCAGCCAGGGGTTTCCCGTATAACCAACGGCGACAGTCAGGGCAGCTCCAGCAAGTCCGGCAGGCAATCCAAACAACAGCCAGCCGAGGACGCCAAGCTCGCGAAGTTTCGACAAGCCTCCCTCAGTCGAGTCCTGTGATCGAACCGCATTTTTCTGTCGTGAACCAGATCGACCGGGTGGTGCTTTCCGAGGCTTGTCGTAGGGATCCAATTCTTCCGGAACACTGACCCAGTCGTCGACCGATGATTCCATGTCGTCCCATTGATCGTCGTCATAATCTTTTGAGAACTCTTTCGCTTTCATTTTCTTCGCGGCAGATTTCGGGGCTGGTTCTCGCAGAGCTTTCTTTGCGAGGTCGGCAACGACTGGAGCTGGTTTTACCGAATCACCGTTTCTCTGGTCTTTTGTCTTTAGCTGGGGTGATTTTGTTGTCTCCAGCTTTGGGGCCAGCACAGGCGAGATCGCCGAGGCTTTTGCAATTTCCGATTTCGGAATCGATGGCTTTACAGCGGGCGATGAGCCGTTCTGTTTCACTGCTGTCCCGGCTTCACCTGGCAGCGGTTTAAGCCCAGGCTCTTTCAAACCTGTTTCCGCCGGCTTCGGCACGTCTGGCCCAACGGGCGACGGATTCGGAGGTGTTGCAGTTGCGAGGGCTGTCGATAGGAACTCCTTGCTGATGACGAAGGGCGCTTCGCATTTGGGACATGTCACCTTCTTGTCATGGGCCACGTTCGCGGAAGTTTTGAACTTCAATTTTACCGAGCACTGTGGGCAATGAACCAAGATCGCTTCACTCATCGTGCTAACCCCTTTTCAACCGCCGTCGCTGCTCACTCGTAGGATGTTGTTGAAGATATCGAGAGACTCACGGTGGAGCAAGCGGCAAGTATTCTCCGTGGTTGAGGAGTCATTGAACGGCCATGGACCGGCACGGATTGAGAGTGTCTGTCACCAGTGAACGGCGCTCGATTGACTGACAGCGACGGTCTGTGGACACTCCGGGCCTTGTTCTGTTCGATCCCGCCCTTGTGAGGATTCTTTGCCGTGGTCAAGCTGTTGCGTCATTTCGTGCTGTCATTTGCCGTGCTGTCGCTTTCTGAACCAGCGGACGCTGACAACTGGCCGAGCTGGCGTGGTCCGAACGGGAATGGTCTGAGCTCTGAAAAGAATCTTCCGGTCGATTGGAGCCCAACAAAAAACGTTGCATGGAAGGTTGAACTACCCGGCCCTGCTGGCGCTTCACCGGTTGTTTGGGGAGACAAGGTTTTCCTGACGTCCGTCAATGATGCTGGCGACTTGCTGCTCATGGCGATTGATGCCAGCGGCAAGCAGCTTTGGCAGCAGGTTGTTGCAACCGGCAACCAGGTGTCTCGCGGAGACGAAGGAAATTCCGCGTCACCATCGCCGATCACTGACGGAAAACATGTCTGGACTTTCATGGGTGAAGGCACACTTGGATGCTACTCCGTGAACGGGAAAGAAGCATGGAAGTTCAATGTTCAGGACCGCTATGGCAAGATCAGCATTCAGTTCGGAATGAGCTCGACGCCGATTCTGGAGGCTGGCGTTCTTTACCTGCAACTGATTCATGGCGAAGGCGATCCGAAAACTCGCGAAGCCTGTGTTGTGGCACTTGAAGCCGACACAGGTAAGGAAGTCTGGAAGGTTGACCGACCAAGCAATGCCGAAGCAGAGAATGAACACTCCTATGCGTCCCCGATGATTTATCGCGACGGTGACCGGAAGTTGCTGCTAAGTCACGGAGCTGACTTTATCGTTGCTCACGATTTGAAAGACGGTCATGAGGTGTGGCGATGCGGCGGTCTGAATCGTCGCGATGACCAGGTCCTGCCCTACGATCCAACACTGCGATTTGTGGCGTCGCCTGTTTCAGCACCGGGGATCATTGTGGTTCCGACAGCCAAACAGCATCCTCTGCTGGCAATTCGGCCGGATGGAAAAGGCGACATCACAGGCGCTGCTGAACAGCAGTTGTGGACCTGGAAGCGAACACCCGATGTACCGACTCCGCTGATCATTGATGATCTGGTTTACCTGTGCATGGAGAATGGAAATTTGACTGTGCTTGAAGCTGCGACTGGCAAGGAAGTGTATTCCGAAGCAACGCACCGTCAGCGACATCGAGCGTCTCCGGTTTACGCTGATGGCAAGCTGTATCTGACGGCTCGCGATGGTCGAATCACCGTGGTTCAATCCGGGCGAGAGTTCACGAGTCTCGCCGTCAATGAACTGGGAGAAGATCAATCGGCCTCACCGGCAATTTCGAATGGTACGATCTACCTGCGAACATTTAAGCATTTGTGGGCGATTCGTCAGAAGTAGCTCGATCAAAAGTCCCCGGTTCGTCGTAGCAAGTGCATTGCAGTGAGGCACGGAGAAGTTGAAAAGCGTTGGAATTCAGTTGAAAGCGAGCTTGGGCCAGTCACACCGATCCTGCATCAACGGAATTCAAGTCGCTGAAACCCCGCCGGCAAACTCACTACGCAACTGTCGATTTCGCGACACTTAGAATTCGGTCGGGCCGGGGAAAATGAATTGGATCAAGGAGTTGTTCAACTTTTGCTTTCCCGGTTCGGGATGTCGTCGACGGTTTTGGCTGTTCTGGATTCTGCTCGCCGTCGCGCTGGGACTACGAGTTTCCGCCGCCATGGTTATTGCCCAACGAGTGACCGCGGAGGGACGTCAGTTCCTGATCGAAGGCGATGCCAACGGCTATTGGGAACTGGGCCAGAAGATAGCTGCGGGTGAAGAATATTCGATCTATCAGCCACCTCGACGAATTCTTCGCACGCCCGGATTTCCACTGTTGCTGGCGGCGTGCATTCGAGTCTTCGGCCCGAGCATTTTTGCCGCGTCGATCGTGATGGCGTTTGTGGGTTGTGGATGCTGCTGGCTCACATGGATTCTGGCAAAGCGAGTCACTGATGAAGACACGGCGTTGTGGGCAATGGCTTTCGTTGCCGTATCGCCGTTGCAGATTGGCAGCAGCGTGCAGATACTGTCGGAGACTTGGTTCACGTTCTGGCTTCTGCTATGCCTGATCGCCTTGACCCCGCTGCTGACGAAACCAGCGACCGTGCGAACTTGGTGGCCTGCGTTTCTGAGCGGACTGCTGACCGGATTGACAGTGCTTGTTCGCCCCGGTTGGATTTTATGGGCTGGTGCTAGCGGCATTCTTGTTCTTCTCTTCGGCCAAAACTCAATGCGAAGTCGGCTGGCCAGCGCGACATTCATAGTCGCCGGTTGCTTCCTCGCTCTTCTGCCGTGGGCCATCAGAAACTACAACGCGACAGGTCATTTGGTTTTCACTTCGCTTTGGTCGGGACCGAGCCTTTACGATGGGCTGCACCCCAAAGCCACCGGTGCAAGCGACATGACGTTTGTAGATCAGGAGAACCTTTTTTCGAAGATGTCGGAGTTCGACGTCAACGCATATTACAAGCAGCGAGCGTTTGACTTTGCGATTCAGAATCCCGGGCGAGCGATTGAGTTGGCGTTCCTGAAAGCCGGGCGATATCTCAGCCCGTCGTTAAACGCCGCAGGCTTCTCAGACGGCCCATTTTCACTTTTCTGCCTAGGCTGGTACTCAATATTCACCGGACTGCTGATGTTGGGGTGCATTCACATGCGAAATGAGTCAGGAATCCTGCTAATGCTCAGCGGGCCATTCCTGCAGTTTTTGCTGGTTCATATGGTGTTTGTGGGGTCGATCCGCTATCGTTTGCCCGTAGAATTTCCGCTGTCGATCATCGCGGCCAATGGACTTGTGGCTCTGGTTCGACGTGCGAAGCGCAAGATGCTGGATGGGCTCCCAAAAGACGCGTCAGGCCTATGAAGTCAGGGAACGACGCGGAAGCCGTTGCTCCATTTTGGGAGCTCATCCGGAGTTTGCGCAAATACCTGATGCGGAGCGTCGGGGAAAAACTGGCAGGGATGCATGAAGGTTTTGCCTGTACTCAAGTGGATGCTGTTCATCGCGCTGGCGACCGTGGTCGCTGTCGGCGCGGGTGGTATCTGGCTTTGGCAAAACGGCAACGGCATGATCCGGCAAAAGGTATTTCAAGCCTTCGACAAGGTTGCCCCTCAACTCGAGCTGCATTTCGATACGCTCGAATTTGTCAGCACGTCCACTTTAAAGCTCACGGGTGTGGAGCTTCGTGACCGCATCACGAACCGCCCCATCCTGCGAGCAGCGGAACTGCAAGCTTCCGTCGATGAAGCCCAGCTAGTTGATCGTCAGCATGTACTGATTCGTTCGGTGAAAATCTCCAACGTCGACATCCTGTTGCGTCGCTTCTCGGACGGACACTGGAATTGGCAGAACTACCGTTTCGAGAAGCAGGAAGATGTTCCTTTCATCCCGCCATCGATCATCGTGGAGAACGTTCGCGTTCAGTTGCAGCTGGAACACGAAGACGGAATTCCGCCAGCCAGCCTGATCGTTAGTACTCCCTTGTTTCAGGCGATACCAAATTCCGGAGATGCATACGATTTTGCTGGTCTGGTTTCACTGCCAGGCGCGGGCAATCTTTCCCTCACTGGCAAATGTGATTTGAAGACTCGCTTGTTTCAGTTAGGCGGTCAGCTAAAGAATGTGACGGCCGATCAGAGTCTTGTCGAGCTGGCCAAGTCCACGGCTCCACAGCTGGCCGAGCGACTGCAACAAATTGACGCGATGATGGTCAACGTCCTGCCCAAGCCAACGCGGGCTCAGACAGCGTCAGCCGAACAGGGATCGGCAGCCCTTGTGATTGGCGCCAGCGGCGTCTCGCCTCGATTTCTGGGAATCCTTGACGTGGACTTCAACATTGAAAATCGTGCCGATGCATCGGTCCCCGAGTTGCGGCTGAAAGTTGATATCCGGGATGGACAGTTGAGTTCTCCCGTCATCCCGATTCACCTGACAGATGTCCGAGCAATGTTCTTTTGGAGCAATTCGGCCGTTGTTTTCCGACTGATCAATGCTCGTGATGCGGAGGCCCTGATTACGGGCGAACTGACGATGCCGCTGGGGCAGACGGCTGCTGCTTCCGAGGCAAAGGTGCACCTGGAAGCGTTTCCGATTTCGAGCGAACTCAAGCCATTACTGCCCGAAAAGTCGCAAAAGATCTTTGATCACTTTCGTCCCGTCGGCACTGTTTCCGGCGACATTCATTTGAAGCGATTTCCGTCCGGCCAATGGCTTCCGGTGAACATCAATGGAACAGCAGACGGCGCGTCGATTATCTTCCATAAATTTCGATACCCGGTGACAGGTATCTCTGCCACGATGAACCAGCGACCGATGTCGGAAACCGCTTCGTCGCTGAATGATGTCATCTTTGACATCACTGCCAACGGAAAACTGGGAGATAGGGTCGTTACGACCAGCGGTGCATTGCGAAATCCGGGCCCAGCGCTGGAAATGCAGTTTGATGTTCACGTGGACGGCCTTCCGTTGGACAGTCGATTTCGCGATGCGCTTGACGAAAAAGGTCGCAAAGTGATCGAAACGATCAACATCAGCGGAGTCGCCACTGCGGACGTTAGGTGCAATCGAAATCCCGGTCTGGATCAGCCGACCGACATCGTAATCAGTGCGGATGTTACAGAGGCAAAAATGCGATTCGCCGGTTTCGAATACGATATCGAAAGACTGACCGGCCACGTCGATTTCAATTCCCAGGAAAAGAGCTGGGCGTTTCAGAATCTCCATGGCTGGCATGGTCCTGGCGAACTCAAGGCCAACGGGACATTCCGAGGAATCCCGGATCCCGGCGAATTGAAACTGACGATCGCTGCCGAAGGCGCAAAGCTGGATTCGGACTTGTTCAACGCCTTGAACGACACGTCGCGAGGCCTTTGGACCGTGCTGAATCCGGAGGGCAGCGTGAGCTTGACAACCGAGATCCACTGGACTGCTCAGCGAGGTCAGAAGCCGGTTGTGACTCTGAAAGACGTGAACCTCTTTGATGCCACGATCTACCCGAAGCCATTCCCTTATCGGATGAACATCAAATCGGCAAAGCTCAGTTACGATCCTAACGATCCTCGCGCGGCCGGAATGCAGCACTGCGATATTCATTCGCTTGATGCCGAACACGACGGCTCACAAATCACCGGCAGCGGCTGGGCCGAGGCCGGTGCCGACGGATCATGGCAATTGCATCTGGATGACCTGAATGCCATCGACCTGAAACCAGATGACAGTCTTCGAGCCGCCCTGCCAGACGGCTGGCGGGAGACGTTATCGCGGCTTGCGCAGAATGGTTTGGTCTCGCTTGAGTCGTCTCAACTGGATTTCCGCGGCGTGACCAACAATCAAGCGCCGACGACAGCCGCCTGGGATTTGAATATGCGGTTGAAGAACTGCGCTGCGATGACCGGGCTGGAACTGAAGAACGTGTCAGGACTCGTCAAAGCCCAGGGAGCCTGGGATGGATATCAGCTGCTGAACAAGGGAATGATTCGGCTGGATCAAATCGAAGTGCTGGACATGGTTATCGCGGGAATCAATGGCCCCTACACGATGACCGACGATGAGCTTGTTTTGGGATGCCGTGACGTGATTCAGGGAGTCGTTCCTCCGACCAGCGTTGCTTCAGAAGAACGCGTCAGGGGACAAGCCTATGGCGGCACACTGGAAATGGATGGACTTGTTGATCTGAAGGCAGGCAGCAACTATCGGTTCTTTGGCGAGCTGAAAAGTGCATTGCTGGAGCGATATGCAGCCCAGCATATTCCGGACCAGCCAAACCTCAGGGGAGTGGTCAATTCCTGGATCTTCGTCACGGGCGACGGCGATTCATCGTCCAATTTGACTGGCAAAGGACAACTTCTGATCAATCCGGCAGCGCTCTATGAAGTCCCGGTGATTCTGGAAATGTTCTCAGCCCTTTCCAAGCTGAACTTTGCTGTGCCTAACCGAACAGCCTTTGATTATGCGCTAATGTCCTTTCAGATTCACGACCAGGCGTTTCATTTTGATCCGATTGACCTGGCCGGTGATGCCCTTGCACTTCGAGGACGCGGCAGCGTTGGCTTTGGCGGCGATGTTGTTCTGGACTTTTTCTCCCGCCCTGCACCCGCTCGAGGCCCGCGAATTCCCCTAACGCGAATCATGATGGCCAGCGCGACACAATGGGTCAACGTTCAGGTTCGAGGTACGGTCAATCGACCGCAGACGACAACCGGCTCCAAGATCAAACTGGATGACTCCATGCGTCAGTTTCTTGGAACATTCGAACCGCGGGCAGGGGGACCAATTCCATCGCTTGCCGTTCCCAATCGCTTCGGACTTCCAACGCCTCAGGCCAGACGACCGTAGCGATCAGCGTCTCATTTCGATTGGCGAATCAAGTCGCTACCTCGGCCAGTCGAATCCCAAATCGAGCGACGGTGATGAATGGGTCAGGCTGCCGATGCTGATGCGATCGACGCCGGACTCTGCGATGGCTCGAACGGTTTGAAGATTGACGCCGCCTGACGCTTCCAATTGAGTCGTTGGGCAAATTGCATCGCGAATTGCAACCGCTTCCTTCAACATGGATGGCGGCATATTGTCAAGCAGAACAATTTCCGGATTTTCGTTCAACGCGTCTTTCAACTGAGCCAGCGAATCGACTTCAATCTCGATTTTTGCTTTCGCGTCGATTGTCTTCATGTAGGCTCTTGCATCTGCAACTGCCTCAGCACAAGTGGCATCGCCGCGAGCGGCCAGGTGGTTGTCCTTGATCAGGATGCCATCATAAAGTCCCATTCGATGATTCGTTCCGCCGCCGCAACGGACGGCATACTTCTGAAGCAGCCGGTAGCCAGGCAGTGTCTTTCTGGTGTCCAGAATGACGGCTTTTGTCTCCTTCACCAGTGCGACGAATTCGGCTGTGCGAGACGCGATACCACTGAGGTGCGTTATGAAGTTAAGAATCGTGCGTTCACCAATCAACAAACTGCGAACCGGTCCAGACATCGATGCCAGCACGGTGCCTCGCTGCACCGGCTGCCCGTCCTCGAGTTGATGAGTCCAGGTCACGGGTCCCGGCAGTTCCGCAAACACCAGCGGTAGCACAGGCAACCCGCTGACAACGCCGACTTGCCGTGCAACAATATTGACCGTGGCCTGCAGTTTCTCAGGAATCGTTGCAAGGCATGTCAGGTCGCCGCGATCCCTGAGATCTTCCTGAAGCGACATGCGAGTCAGCGTTACTGCGGCGGATTGAGTTTCTGAGTCAAAGATTGGAGTCATGAGATGGCGATTGTTTAACGGAATTAGCGGAACACCAGAATTGCGGCAGCATCCACGATTCTGTCGTGTTGTCAATCAGCAACAAACCTGTTGAGATGCGTGCTTCCGCTTCTGCCTTACTGTGAGAGTTTGCCATGCTTCGAGCCGCATTGTTTTCAGTGTTGATGTCGTCCGTTCTCCTGGCAGAACCGCCGGCGGGAATTTCAGAGGTCGCCCCGGAGTTGGCTGGTATCGATGCCGTTCGGCTGTCAGTCATTGACGACATTGTTCGCGAGGCGCTGGAACAAAGCAAGATGCCGGGTTGCGTGGTCCTTGTGGGTCGGCGGGAAGGAATTGTCTTTCGCAAGGCTTTCGGCTTTCTTCAGACAACTCCGCAAAAAGTGCCAATGACTATCGATACCGTGTTCGATCTGGCATCGCTGACTAAGCCGATCGCGACGGCGACCAGCGTGATGATTCTCGTCGAACAGGGCAAGCTGGATCTCAATGCGCCCGTGGCGAAGTATCTACCCGAGTTTTCAGCAAACGGAAAAGAAGCGATCACAGTTCGTCATTTGCTGCTGCACACCGGCGGACTGATTGCCGACAACTCGATCAAGGACTACAGCGACGGTCCCGAAATGGCCTTCTCCCAGATCTACAATTTGAAACCCAGCGCAGCTCCGGGAGAGGAATTCACCTACAGCGACGTTGGTTTCATCGTGCTGGGACAAATCGTCAAAGCCGTAAGCGGAAAGAACGTGCACGAGTTTTCTCAGGAAGCAATCTTTGGACCACTGGGAATGAAGGAAACGGGCTACCTTCCGGGCGAGCCTCTGAAAGCCCGCGCGGCAGTGACAGAACAGCGGGACAATCGCTGGATAAAGGGTGAAGTTCATGATCCTCGAGCCTACGCGTTAGGTGGAGTTGCCGGTCATGCCGGTTTGTTCTCCACGGCAGATGACCTTGCTCGGTACGGAGTGATGATGCTGAATCACGGCCGTCTAGGTGACACGAAGGTTCTAAACGCAGCGACGTTTTCTCAAATGACAACGCCCGTTGATGTGCCACGCGGCAGTCGAGCGCTCGGCTGGGATGTGCGAACCGGCTATTCATCAAATCGAGGCGATCTGATGTCATCTGCTGCATTTGGCCACGGCGGATTCACGGGAACGGGGATTTGGATTGATCCAGAACAGAACCTGTTCGTCGTCTTCCTGAGCAATCGAGTGCACCCGGACGGTAAGGGATTGGTGAATCCTTTGATTGGCCGGATCGGCACGATTGCCGCGGCGGCCATTCACGACAAATAACAGTCGGCCAGTTCGCCGAGGACTATTTATCAGGACATGCGGATCGTCTGCGATCGGTCCGGGCCAACTGACACGAACTCAATAGGCTTTCCGACAAGTTCTTCAACGTCTCGGCAGTATTGCTGAGCCGACGCGGGCAGATCTGCAAAATCTGTGATGCCGGTGATGTCTTCTTTCCAGCCGGGAACTCGCCTCAGGACTGGCTTGGCATTGGCCAGATCTTCACATCGGCTCGGAAGCGTTCGCGTGACCTGACCGTTGATTTCGTAGGCTTCGCAAATGAACAGTTCATCGAAGCCACTTAGTACGTCCAGCAGGGCGATCGTGATAGAATCCACCCCACTGATCCGCGCGCTGTAGCGAGTTGCAACCGCATCAAACCAGCCGCACCGACGTGGGCGTCCGGTGACCGTTCCAAACTCGTTACCGGCAATTCGAATTCGCTGACCGATCTCGTTGTCCAGTTCGGAAGGGAATGGCCCTCCGCCAACTCGCGTCGTGTAAGCCTTGGCAACCCCGATCATTTTGACGATGGCTCGTTCGGGAACACCGCTGCCGCTGTGAATACCACAGCCGGAACTGTTCGACGATGTGACATACGGAAACGTTCCGTGGTCAACGTCCAGCAGGCTTCCCTGAGCTCCTTCAAACAGAATCCATTTGCCAGCATCCAGTGCATCAAGAAGGTAGGTAGTCGAATCAGCCACCATTGGGCGAATGCGGTCTGCGGCTGCGGAATACTCGGCGATGATTTCATCAGCGTTCATCTGCACGCCGTCCGGATCCAGAGCGTTCAGGATCTTTTGTTTGAACGGCACGATCTCACGGACCTTGGCGGCAAACGTGTCCGGGTTGATCAGGTCGCCAATTCGGATAGCATGCGAGCGACCAACTTTGTCGCGATAGCAGGTTCCGATGCCGCGCATCGTTGTTCCAATCGCGGCACTGCCGCGAGACTTTTCCAGCGCGGCTTCTTCCAGAAGATGCCACGGGCAAATCACGTGAGCTCGGTCGCTGATCATCAGCCGTGAGCTGCAATCCTGTCCGCCAGCCTTTAACCCTTCCAGTTCTTTCAGGACAGCAAGTGGACTCACCACGACGCCGGGCGCGATAACAGACTTGACGTGGCTTTGCAGAATTCCGGTCGGCAGAAGGCTTAGCTTGTAGGTTCGCCCGTCAAACTTCACAGTGTGACCAGCGTTATTGCCCCCCTGATAACGCACCACGATGTCGTGTCGTTCAGTCAGGATGTCGACAATTTTTCCTTTGGCTTCGTCACCCCACTGTAAACCAATCACAGATGTTGCCGGCACAGGAACACTCGCACTGAAGAATGAAAAGGGAACCCATCAAAAAGAAACCGGACGTCGGCACGCACCGACATCCGGTCAGGAGGAATCCAAATTGTATCGTTCACCGGGCGATTCCCAAATGTTCAGAGCTGTTTTCTGAAAACCTACCGAAGCGGAGTCGATTTTTTGCATTACGCCGATCCCGAAGGGCAATCCGGCTGTCCTGAACACGTCTGTTTGGCTGCTGAAAGCCAATCGTCGAGCCAAATTCGGTGCTGGCGTGGCTGTTCGTCGATCTTTGCGGATCTGTGAGTCGCGGGATTTGACGTTCGAGCAGTGCTTTTTCGACGCTCCCCGCGACGACGATTGTCCGCCCGCCGGAGAGACTGAGACGCCGGATCGGCACCTTCTTGAGTCACGACATCGATTTGCCGGCTGACGACGGCAGTGAAACTTGAAACTCGAAACGGAAAGCTCTGCGACCCCCAAAAAGAGAATTGAGGCTGCAAATGACGTTCGACCAGCGACTCTATCACCAGATCGCCCAACATCGATATCCGCTTTTGTTCTGCACGACTTCGGAACATGAAGAGCTGAAGTTGATCGCCGCTCAGTGCATCACGAAGCATCATGCACATCACTATCTGGGTTTTTCAGCGAACCAATGGAGACTTTTTCAGAAGGAGACAGCTCCGTGAGTTAAGCCGCTGCTGTATGTGTACCGCGTGCTGCTGACGGGCATTCATTTGATGCGGTCTGGGGAAGTCGAATCCAACATCGTTCGTCTCAACGATGACTTTCGACTGCCATACCTTCCGGAGCTGATCGATCGCAAAACCAGCGGACCGGAGAAAGGACTTCTTGATGAATCCGACCTGGCATTTCATGCGAGCGAGTACGAGCGACTCACGGCGATTCTCGAGCAGGCGATGGTTGAGAGTCGTCTTCCCGAAGCCGCGTCGGGCGGGAATGCACTCAACGACTTGCTAATTCGAATTCGAATAAAGCAGCAGTAAGAGAGTCATAAAAAACGAAAACGGCGAATGTTTGCACATTCGCCGTTTCGCGGGGTGTTAACACGTCTTGGTGTGGTGTCGCTAAGGTTCGTCACCCAAGTTCACAACGATCAGACGCAATTTGCAGATTAGTCTAACGTAATGAACGGGCTCATCCGACGAGCCTTAGCAAGCAATTCAACCTTTTCGCCTTCATTCTTGGACGCGGCGTATCGCGCTCGCACCTTTGCCAAACCTGTTTTGCGTTTGCGGCGGCGAGCAATTTCTCGTTGTCGTTCTGTACGTCCCATGGGCCAAAAAGTCCTGATTTGCAAAAACACGCGGTCACTGTTGAAGCTGCTAAGCATAGCAGTGCGGAAAGGAATGTCAATCCGAGAGCCACTGCCGAGGCAAAATGACGCTTTTTGGGGATTATCGGCAACTTTGGAGCCCTGATGCAGAACTGATCAAAAAACGCAGACACCCCGTCAAAAATTGAGAGTTTTGGGGCCTACCCCCCCACAAACTAAACTCCACCGCTCGTCCGATTGATGAGTGGTTCGTGATGAATCACCATGGAGCTTCCATGAGATCCACAATCTTTGCTGCCAAACGCTGGGCGGATTCCTGTTGGGCCGTTGCAAGAGACTGTCCGACTTCCGGTGCGAAGCTGACGTTGCTGGCCTGCGGCGTCAAATCGGCCCCCAGCGGAAATGTTTTCTGCTGCAGGATTTGGCCAGTACGGCGATCAACCCAGGTCACCTCAGCGCCAACCATGAGCTGTAGTTCGCGCGGATCATCATAGCGATTCTCGCTCAGGGCGTTTTTGCGAATCTCGATAATGCGGCCTCGCAAAATGGAGTCGGCCGTGTCGGCGTCATCGAGACGATAGGCACCCCTCGTTCGAACTTCACGCTGCACGGCTTCTGTCAGCAGATAGTCGAGATTGCGGCGAAACGAGCTGGATTTAAAAACGGCGACATGGACCGTTCGAACATCGTTCACCGTCGGCGTACCCAGCATGTAGCCGCAGCCTGTGATGGCACCGACGCTGGAGAGGCACATGAGGATGAAGAGTCGGCGGTACATGAAGTTTGGCGATCACTGACGCTCAGAATGGAAAAGATTTACTACAGGTCACCGTTGTGGTCTTACAGTCGAGTTCTTCCTTCTTTTGTGTTTCCCGGAGCACTGACTGATTTCACGGGCGAGTCGTCGGAGTCTGGAGCCCGAGGATTCGACGGCGGTTCGGCTGGCGGCATCGTTTCCAGATACTCCGGAACCTCAGGAAGCCCTTTGAGTTCTTTTCGATCGATTGTCCGCAGCGTCGCCCGAGCGTCCTTTGCAAACCCCGTATCCGGATACGCTTCCAGCAATTGGATGCAGGCGATCGCCACCGCACGAGGTCGTCCCTTTTTCTGGTAGTACTGCACCTTGCTCCAGGCACGCTCTGCTTCAAGCAGGTAGAGCCGATCGAGATCTTTTCGAAGTTGCTGGCGTTGCTGAGAGACAGGGAACAACTGAAGAGACTGCTCCTTCAGCTTACGGGCGCCCGTCAATTCGCTGCCTTCGTAGTACGGTCCCTGATAGCTCATTTGCTTGACGTGTGCTCCGAGCAGGAACGCCTCTTCAAGGTGAGGGCTGTCCGGATACTCTTCGCGAAGAATTTCGAAGTAGCGGTCGGCTTCGACGTAACTGTCATGACGCTGATAGTGAGTTGCCGTCAGCATCAGGGCGTCGTCAGCCAATGGCCCCGTGGGGTCATTCATCCAGATTGATTTCAAACACTGCAGAGCTCGGCCCTGAGTGTCAAACATCGGACGAGATTTGTTGTGGAAGTTGGGAAGGATGCGGACACGCAACGTCGGATCACTTGGCTTCTTTGGTGGCGTGCTGTCTTCGATAACCTTTTCGCCGCTGACCTGGCGAATCTGATTTTTTGCAACGGGATCTGAGACTTCCAGCCACTCGCGAGCAATTCGGAACAAGCGGCGGGTTGCCGGTTCAACGTAGCGAGTCGACGGATAGTCTTCGAAGAGTTGGTCGTAACCGTCCTGTGCTTTCGAATAGCGACCGAGGGCAAACTGAGATTCCGCAAGATAGAACTGAGCCTCTTCGCCCAGCGATGATTCCTTGAACTTCTTGGCGGTCTTCTTTCCCAGCGAAATAGCTTTGTCGTAGTCGCCTTTTTCGTAAGCTTCGCGACACATTCGAGCTTCGCGGCGCTCGGCTTCGGTGTACTTCTTTCCCATTTCGAGCGGCGAATCTTCACCGTACAACGATCGTTCAAGCGGTCCGCGAATTCCGCTGATGCTTGGCATTTTTCCAAACATTCCGGAATCAGCTTTGTAAACCGAAGAACAACCAGTCTCTAAAAGCAGAATCGTGGCGGCCACCAGACAAACGATTGCGGGCAGGCGCCGCGCACGGATGCGAAAGCCGACACGGTCGGTTGACCACGGTCGACTTGCCGAATCCTTTCGGCGATCGAGCATCCTGCGTAAAGACATGGAAAGTCCTGAATCAACGTAATACGAAAAAACGCATGACGCCCTTTTTGCGGCATCAAATCTGAATGTATCGAAGAGTCGAGGGTCGACGCCCGAGAGCGTTGGTAATTGCAGACACCGCCAGCTTGTGACACTCCTCCGCCTGTTTTGGATTGATCTTCAATCGGCTGATCAATTCTGCAGAGTCGTCCGTCATTCGACGCAGAATCTCGATCGAACCAGCAGATATCGATGTGCCAGCATACTCTTCGCGACGGCAGGCCTGACACAGCACCCCGCCCTGACTCACCCAGTGAGCGTACTTGCCGTCGTGTTCGACGGAGCCCCCGCACACAGAGCAATCAAACAGATTTGGAAGCAGCCCGATCTGCTGAAGAAGGGAGACTTCGAAGTGAATGATGACTGAGGAAGGGACACAATCTGCCGTCGACAGCGCAGTCAGTGTTGCGGACGTCAAATCATAAAGTTCAGGAGCGGGATCAAAGTCTTCCGTCAATCCGGCCAGCAATTCGGCGATGTAGTAACCGCCGTAAAGACTGTTCAGACCGCCTTTGACATTTGAGTTTTGTGGTTGAAAACGCGAGACAAGGCGCGCTTCCGTCAGCAAATTCAAACTACCGGCAGACTTCTTTATGAAGACTACGCGACACGTAGAAAGCAGGTCAAGAGCAGCATCAAAGGGGCCCTTCAGACGCTTGGCTCCCTTGGCAATGGCCGCAAATTTGCCGAATTCACGACTAAAAAACGTGACAATGCGACTGGATTCGCTGTAATCCACCTGACGGATGACCAGTGCTTCAGCTTTTTCGAGCGACACTCTGGAAGCGATTCTGTTGTCTGAATGATGTCAGTTAAGGTGCGGTGTGTTGCACAAATGGCCGATCGAGCGGATACGCCGTTCGGCTGGCGGTTCCTGTGTACCAAAAAAGAAACCGCAGCGGAACACTAGGCTCCGCTGCGGTTTGAGATTGATGTCGTCTATGGCGAGACTCGCCGTCAGCCTGCTATTTCTAGTAGGTGACGATTGCGTCGATGCCAAAGACCGTCTGGTTGAACAGGTCTTCGTGTCCTGGAGCAGCAACTGAATTGTCAGCTCCTGACCACATATGACGAACTTCCGGTCGAATCACCAGCTTGTCCATTGGCATGATGTTCACGCCGTAGGTCATTGTGTTGTATGACGAACCGTCAGCCTTGTACCATTCCTGTCGGGCACCGGCCTTCAACTTGTCGTTGATCTGGTAGAAAAGGTAGTTGATTTGGCCGGTTGAATTGTCGGCAATCCCGGTTTCAGCAAAGCTGCCGCCAATGTTTGATCCCAGTACGTCAAACTGGTGAACAGACGAAATTTTGTCAGTCCATGACTGTGTCAGGAATATGCTGTTGATCGATCCGTCGCCTCTCGCGCCCATGTTTCCTGTACAGGTCATGTATGTCACCGACGTCGAGTCAGAGACTTTGTAGATGAAACCACCAACAAAGACGCTGCCGTTGTTCAGCCGATCGAAGCCCGTGTCCATTCCAGCAGCCCAGCCACCCAATACTTGCAGGTTGTCGCCCGCGTTGTAGGTGCCCAGAACGCCGGTGTGGGTAAATGGTTCGCTGTTGTAGAAGGTCAACTGGCGGCTAAGGAAGAAGTTGCCTCCAGAGGGGATCACTTCGTAGCCGACCGGTGTATAGAAGTGTCCTGCCTTCACGGACAGATCACCAACGGCTGCTTCCGCGTACAACTGTGGAAGTGCCCATTCGTAAATGCCATGGTTGGCCTGATTCGCGAAGTCGTAGCGGCCGAAGTTGTTACCGAACGACTGAGCTTCGTTACCGTCCACACCGTAGATCATTTCAGCGCGGAAACCCCAGTCAACACCCTTACTGCCATCGGCCACTTTGCCGAGGTACAGGCCCTGCTGGTTCAGGTTGAAATTGTTCCATTCTTTGGCGTTGCTGAATCCAGCGCCTGGTCCAAAGTTGACGTTGTTGAACGCACCGTTGCCGGTGAACGCTCCGTCTGGACCCGTCTGGTAGCCGAACTGAGTCCAGCCTCCGAACGTAATGCCGCTACCGCATTCGCCAAACAATGAGCCAGCTTCTCCGCAACCGTCGCCGCAGCCTTCGCCGCAAACGTCGGCCAGTGGATCGCCGCAGGCATCGTCACAAACGGATGCTGGTGCACAGCAGCTGGCTGCATCGGAGCAACCGTTGCCGCAGCAGCTCATTGAGGCCAGCTGATCAGTCAGCTTCTGGCCTGCGTCCGCAAAAATCTGTTCACATTGCTGACAGTCACCGCATCCTGTGGAAGTACAGCTTTCTCCGTCGGCGATTGCAGTATTGCTAACCGCAAAACCGCCCACGAGTGCCATACCTGCCAGGAGTGACTTCCATGATCGTCTGACCATTTCCAATCCCTCGCGCTCATCCATGAACTCTCATACCTCGCATTCCTCCCGAAATGCACTCAGTCTGAGATTCTGGTCAACCTGTGTGCAGTCAGTGTTGGAGTCACTGCGTTCAACATCAACTGCATCCAAAAGTCCCTGAGCCCACACGCCGTGGATTGCTCTATCCGGGGGTTTCGGTGGTATCGTCAGAGAATCGGGCAGGAGAAAAACTCATTAACATCAGAAACGGAGTGTCCGGCAGATCGGTCATGTCGCGCCGCACATAAAGCAACTCAGCTGCGAAGTTTTCGAATTCCGCAAACTCGCCGCAGCCTGCCAGGATTGAACCGAGGGTGAACAGGTTGAGTTCATTGCTCGCGGCATCTCGAAGTTTCCGCTGCCATTTTTCGGCAAAAACCGCCTGAAAGCCATGTCTGGTTGAGCTGCAGCGATCTGCCGGATGAAATCGTTCACGGGAGCGGACCGGTTGATTTGTTTCTAACCGTTCGTTATGACAAAATCCGGGTCCGTGTCTCTCGACGTTACCAGTCACTGCATCAGGGGAACCCATGAACAGCAAACGCGCGATGGCTCAGTTGCTGAAACACCTTGCCTGTGCTGGCGTGACCCATCTGCCCAGGGTCGATCTTCAAAAACCAACGATGATCGCTTCTCGGTCAAAGTCACCGCAGGCTTCGGCATCCAGCTCAGCTAAATCAGCTCCGGTGACAGCGTACACCTCCGCACCGGTTTCTGTCGCGACTGCACGAAACGAAGCCAGACCGGCCGTTTCCCCTGTTGTAAAGGAAATGCGGCGTCCGCCAAAGGTAATTCTGTCTGCCGACGATCTTCAGTCGGCAAACAGCAATCGGCCGCCTCTCTTGCCCGACGTTCAGGAGATGATGGGGCGAGCTTTCTCTGAAGTTCAGGGAAAAGCAGAAGCTCTGAGTGTTCTTGCGAAGGTTGTGGCAAGCTGTCAACGTTGCAGCGAGCTTTGCTCCACGCGAACTCAAACGGTGTTTGGAGTCGGCAAACCGAACGCGAAGATCATGTTTATCGGAGAAGCTCCCGGAGCAGACGAAGATGCCAGGGGCGAACCGTTCGTTGGGCCAGCCGGACAGTTGCTGGACAAGATTGTGGAAGCCAGCCAGCTCAAGCGAAAAGATTTGTACATCTGCAATATCCTGCGATGTCGTCCGCCGGGAAATCGTAATCCGCTGCCTCAGGAAGTTTCAAACTGCCGCGAGTTCCTGGATGCTCAGATTCACATCGTGAAACCAGAGTACATTGTCTGTTGGGGAACCGTCGCTGCTCAGAACCTGCTCAATAAAACCGAGGCTGTGGGTAAACTGCGAGGCCAATTCTTTGATTATCATGGCATCAGAGTCATGTGTACCTATCACCCGTCGTATTTGCTCCGAAATCCTGCCGCCAAGAAGCAGGTTTGGGATGACATGAAGTTCTTCATGCAGGAATTTGGCGTTGAGCTGACGTAAACATTGTTACTCCGCCGACGCAAATACCAGGCAGGCGTTGTGGCCACCGAAACCGAAGCTGTTTTTCATTGCTTTGCGAATTCGCATGGAGCGAGGTTCGTGAGGAACATAGTCCAGGTCGCAGTGGGGATCCGGATTTTCCAGGTTGATGGTCGGAGGCGCCGTTTCTGTAAGCATCGCTTTGACGCAAAAGGCGGCTTCAACGCCACCGGAAGCGCCCAGCAGGTGACCGAGCTGGCTCTTTGTGCTTGAAACGGCCAAGGCATCCGCATGGCTTCCGAAAACGCTGCGAATCGCACATGTTTCGGCGATGTCACCCAGCGGAGTGCTGGTGCCGTGAGCGTTGATGTAGTCGATGTCGTCAGGTCTTAGGCCCGCGTCTTTAATCGCTGAACGAATCGCGTACGCGGCTCCGGTTCCCTTCGGATCTGGTGCTGTGAGGTGAGTTGCATCCGAAGACAGTCCGTAACCCACGACCTCCGCCAGAATTGTTGCCCCGCGCTGTTGAGCGAACTCATAGTCTTCAAGAACCAGAATTCCCGCACCTTCGGACAGGACGAACCCATCACGATCGCGATCGAACGGGCGACTGGCGTCCTGAGGCGCATCATTGCGAGTTGACAGCGCGCCCATGCGAGCGAAGCCGGCGATTCCCATCGGCGTCAGTCCCGCTTCAGTGCCGCCCGCGACCATCACATCGGCAACGCCTATTTGAATCAAGCGGTAGGCATCGCCAATAGCATTCGTTCCGGAAGCACACGCGGTACAGACAGCCGTATTGGGACCTCGCAGGCCCCAACGAACGGAAATATTGCCACTGGCCGCGTTGATGATCAGCTTGGGAATCATGAAAGCTGAAATACGGT
Source organism: Planctomycetota bacterium (assembly GCA_031377305.1). Taxonomy (GTDB): domain Bacteria; phylum Planctomycetota; class Planctomycetia; order Planctomycetales; family Planctomycetaceae; genus SXXK01. The sequence goes on from JANMEV010000589.1 coordinate 22,298, forward strand.
CGGGGCCGCGGTCGAACAGCATCGAATGCTGCTGTTCAATTTCATCCAGTCCACCGATGCCGCTGCCAACAAGCACACCATAGCGGTAAGTGTCGCCAGCGGTGAAGTCGATGCCTGACTGCGTGATTGCCTTCTGAGCGGCCACCATCGCAAACTGGCTGAAGCGATCAATGCGGCGAAGCTCTTTGCTTTCGATATTCAAATGCGGCAATGGATTGAAATCACGGATCTCGCCACCGAAGCGAACTTTGAAATCGCGGCAATCGAAGCGTTGAACAAGTCCCACGCCGCTTTTGCCACTACATACGGCTGCCCAGACGTCGTCCAGTTCGCAGCCAAGCGGAGTGACAACGCCAAGCCCGGTCACTACTACTCGACGGCGTGACATCATTCAGCTCGCGGCGCAAAAAACAGCTCGCAGTTCCGGAACTGGAACCAGGGAAACTGAATCAGGTATAGAGGCTGGAGAGCATTGCCGATGATGAACGGCAAACGCCCCCGCTCCAACGCCTGACTCAGTTGTTCCGGACAGTGCGAGCAGGAAAGTTATTGCTTACCTTCAATGTAGGTAATCGCATTTCCAACGGTCTTGATCTTGTCGTAGTCTTCGTCCGGGATCTTGACGTCAAATTCGTCTTCCAGAGCCATGACAAGTTCCACAATATCAAGCGAGTCCGCTTTCAGGTCATCCACAAATGAGCTGTCACGGGAAATTTCTTCTTTAGGGACGTCCAGCTGATCGCTGACGATACCAATCACTTTTTCTTCAATCGACACTGATGCTTTCCTCCAGCGAAATAAAACGCCAACAATAATCTCAATGGCACTGCCAGCTGTGCGGAAATCCTCCGGCGATCTGTTCCACGCGCAGATTGTCTTCCGGTCCGCGAATCGTGTGGAAGATATATCGGGTTTGCGAATTCGTGTAAACCCGTCTAGCCGGGTAGACTGCCGCAATTCCAGGGTGCGGGGGCAATGACGTGGCTGAAGCTTGATTCTGAAGCCAGGAGCCTGCCGATTCTTCACTCTTCGTCCGGCCAGCGAAATGGTGTCACAATTGGGCGTTCCGTCCTCGCGTGGGGTGTTTTGCGAACGATTGGCGTGATTTGGTACTGTAACGGCTGGGCTTTGGTTTCGTCGAAATGCGGCGGAAAGAGCTTCAAGAACGGGCATGCGTCACTCAGGTTCTGAAGGACTGAACAGGCTGTTGAATTAGTCACAAAACTGAGCCGCGAGGCGCTAGCCGCGGGTGTTTTACGCTTGTTTTTCTGACATTTACCCGCAGCTAGCGCTTTGCGGCTCACTAGATCAACAGCGTGTTAAGAGTCTCTGTTCCGATTGGATCGCTAGGTTTCTTTTGGAATTCGCGGCTCTGTTGGGCGCTGGTTGCGAGTTTGCCGCGGTGACAGTACCCTGCTCTGTCCCTCCACCGCTGGAATCTGACCCCGCTGACGTTCGGCAGATCCTGAATTTGGTTGACCTGAACTTGCCTCCGAGGCGATTCGAAAACTGTCGAAGTGAGCGGCGCCCGCCGTTTGCTTGAACATCCGTCCTGCCTCAACCTTCGTCTTCCCGCTCCACACGAGTCAACTTCCATGACAGGAATCCGCGTTTTGTCCTTCCTGGCAGCTGCCGTCAGCACAATCGCGGTCGTCGGAGAACCACCATCGATCGAAAGACTGGTTCCGATGGGCGGTCAGCAAGGCACAGCGGTCGAAGTAACGATTGTCGGAAAACCGGGCGATGGTAACCTAAAGGCAGTGTCGGATTCCGATGATATTGCCGTCGTCGTTGGCGAATCAAAGACATCTGCCAAAATTTCGATTGCGCCGACGGCTCGACCGGGCATTCACTGGCTTCGATTTTGCAATCCGTCTGGGGCAACAGAGCTGAGACCGTTTGTGGTCGGATTGGTTCCCGAAGTGGCCGAAGTTGAACCTAACGCAAAGATTTCGGAATCACAGAACGTCTCGCCACCGTCGGCAACGATCAACGGAGTGCTCGAAAAGGCAGGTGACGTGGATACGTTTGCCGTTGAGTTGACCAAAGGCCAGATTTTGGTGGCTTCCTTTCATGCGCACGCCATTCTTGGATCGCCGATGGACGGGGTTCTGCAGATTGTGAGCGAAAAAGGAAATGTGCTTGTGCAGAATGATGACGATTTGGGTTTCGATCCTCGTCTGCAGTTTGTGGCTCCGGGTGACGGAAAGTGGTTTGTTCGCACGTTCGCGTTTCCTGCAGCACCGAACAGCACGATAAGATTTGCCGGAGGTCCTGACTATGTCTATCGTCTAACGCTGACTACCGAGGCTGTCGTGGAACACACGATGCCCGCTGTTCGGTTTTCCGGCGATGCGGAGACGATGCTGGCTCTTCATGGCTGGAACCTCTCCTCACCAACTGTTGTGTTGCCGCGTGATCAGGAGATGTTGGAAAACGGAGTTGCTTTACCCTTTCGAGTTTCGTCCGTGGATATCCCGGTGTCTCAGGAATCTCTGCTTTCGAAGGTGCGAACGCTGGTCTTGCCCATTGCCGTTTCGGGAGAAATCTCATCGAGCGGCGAAGATGCCTTCACGATCAATGCGGCGATGTCGCAGAAGCTCAGTTTATCGGTTCAGGCTCGAGCAATCGGTTCGCTACTCGATCCCGTACTTGCAATTTTCGGCAGTGACGGAAAGCTGATCCAGGAATCAGACGACATCAACGGCGACAACCCGGATTCAGAATTGCACCTGACAATGCCCGCCGATGGACTGTATCGCGTGACTGTTCGTGATCGCTTCCAGAACTCGGGCAATCGCTTCTTTTATGTGCTTCGATGCGAAGAGAGTCGCCCGACGTTCTCTGCGACTGTCGCGACAACGGCCTTCACGATGCCGTCGGACAAGCCGCTTGAGATTCCGATAACGGTTGATCGCCGTCATGGATTTTCAGAGGCGGTCGACTTTCGTTTTGAAGGACTTCCAGATGGAATTACGGCCGAGTGTCCTCGTTCTGAAAAGGATGGTGAATCGTCGAAGGCCATCACGCTGAAGGTCAGCGGTGCAGCAAAGGAAGCGTTTCAAGGTTCGGTGAAAGTAGTTGCCGAATCGGTGGATTCAAAGCAGCCGCAGTCGATCGGCTTTCGAACGGCTGACGGTGTTACTGTGGAGCATCTCTGGCTGACAATTCCCGCAACAGCGACTGTCGAGCCATCCGCACCAGCCGCAGAAATGTAAAACCACGTGGTCGATCGTGTACTTCGTAATGGCGGTTTATCAGGCAAGACGATGACAGAAAAATAGCGGACAAAAAGGCCAGAAGGAGTCATGGGCAGGATTGATAACGATTGAGTTTTTTGATGGGGAATCGGCGAGCCGTTGCCGATGCAGGCGACATCCGAAGCGATCTCCCCTAAAACTCCTTTTTCGGCAGTCGTTTTTCTGCCCGCCATCTTTCATGTCGCATGTGTCTGGTTCTCGGTTTCCTGATGTCCGCCATTGTTCTAACAACGCTTAACGCTCGCTACAGCCACAGCAGTTTTGGTCTGCGGTATCTGCTCGCCAACATGGGCGACCTCGCGAGTCAGACGACAATGTTGGAATTCACGATCAACGACAACACGGGCGATGTCCTGGCAGGAATTCTGGACCAGCAGCCTCGCATTGTGGGATTTGGCATCTACATCTGGAACGTGGAGCCGACGACGCGACTGATTGCCGATCTGAAAAGAGTCGCGCCGAACATCATCGTGGTGCTCGGTGGCCCGGAAGTCAGCTACGAGACCGAAGATCAGGCGATCACGAAACTGGCGGACTTCACCATCACAGGCGAAGCCGACATCGCGTTTCGCGAGTTGTGCGAAAAGCTGCTGATCGGAACGAGTGACCTTCCCAGGATTATTCACTCACCGGTGCCACAGCTTGATCAACTGAAGCTGCCTTACGATCAGTACACCGCCGAAGATATCGCAAATCGCGTGATCTACGTTGAAGCATCGCGAGGATGTCCTTTTACCTGCGAGTTTTGTCTTTCGGCACTGGACATTCCCGTGCGAGCGTTTTCGCTGGAGACATTTCTTGAAGCCATGCAGGCACTGCTGGATCGCGGTGTGACTCAGTTCAAGTTTGTGGACCGAACTTTCAACCTCAATCTTCGCATCAGTCAGGCCATTCTAGAATTTTTTCTGACTCGTTACCAGCCGGGCATGTTCCTTCACTTCGAATTGATTC
>JANMEV010000612.1:0-2454 GCA_031377305.1 Planctomycetota bacterium
GAATCTGGCAACGAAGCAGGTAGATCAACGCATTATTGACAAGCATATGGGGCATCAAACAGAAGAAATGCGACAACGCTATCAACACCTCTCGCCAGATTCCTGCAAGCGTGCCGTCGAAGCGCTTGTTGAGTGATCCTAACGAAGTAGTGCCAACTCACCACTCGCACTTAATTTCCATCCCTTAACCGTGCGTTGTGCCTATCGGACAGGGATTCTTGATTACTCTTGCAGCGCAATTACCTGGAATTCACCAGACGGTTCGCGTTAACAGCACTGACACGTTTTCTCGGTGCGTCTTTGCTGGTCGCCTTTTCATGAAAACCAGCTCGAATCCGCAGGTGCTTCCTGTTCGATCCATGCTTCGGCCGCTGTGGCTTGAGGTATCAGAGTTGAGCAATGATCCGATAACGGAATCATGGAACCGGAAATATTCGACATCAATACGAGCGTGCAGTCGTCCATGGTCCGGAGCCTGAACACATCATTCAGATTACTCTGAACCGCTGCTTCAACGTCAAGCTCCGGATACGTGTCAAGCCAGCCCAGCATCGTGGATGCTGCAGGTGCTACCGCCTGAGTTGTTCGATGCAGCAACGACGTTTCTAACCCGTCGGAGAACAGCAGAAACCCACTCGCAGACTCGCATTCTGACTCACTGTTGCATGTGTCGCATGGCCCCCATCGTAAGATTCGCATTCTGTCTGCTGCGTCCCTGTCCGATACAAAGAAAGTCTCATTGGCAAATTCTCCCTTCATGGGAACGCACACCGGCCTCAGGACCGACCCGAATCTGGCAATAATCCCTCCATCTCCAAGATGAATCGCAATACCGCTTCCATCTTCCGCTACGGCGACGGCCACGATCGTTGCGGCGAAGTTTCTGAGCGTCGATTGTTTGCTGCTGGCAATTCGGCGGATCTTCGACAGCAGATGCGGCATTAACATCGACTTGATTTCCTCCGTGGACATGGAGACAGCCAGGGAAAAATTGCGGACAAGCCACTTCGTCAATGTGGAACTCACGACGCTCGCTCCGATATAGCCAAAACTGACGCTTCCCGCACCATCAGACACGCAGGCTGCGACGACTTCTCCGTGAACGCCGCCGGAATTGCGGCGACACTTAGACCAACGATCTTCGCACCGACCATTGTTCAACTGATGACTTCTGCCGATGACTTTGGCTCCGGTCAACGCCCAGCGACTCAAAGGTGATGTCATATGCTTCCCCAGCCGGTAAAGGGATCCAGCTGCACCCGTTCCCCGGGCTGCGATTCGGAGACTCGAACAACCGACTTGGACAACCATTGAAAGAATTCCGTAAACTGAAGTCCCTTCAGTCGAAGAGGCGGTCGCTTCCTGGAGAACATCTCCAGAACCTTCATGTCGGCCGCACCTCCAATTCCAATGGGAATCACCGTCAGATTGCGACGCGCTTCCAACTCACATGCCTGGATCGCAACAGACACGTGCTCCTCAGTCGTGGGCTGCCCATCGGTCATCAGGATCATGAAAGGCTGAAAGTAATCGACACCCGCGATTTTATATTGCTGCTTGCGGGACTCCAGAATGCTCATTGCTAGCTTGGCTCCTGCTCCAAGATTGGTCAGGTAGCCCACATGACTACCGGTTTGCAGGACCGGCGGAGAAGCAACACGATCGAGACTCTGGAAGTCCAGCATCACATCTGCTCGGTCCGCAAATGCAACAATCGCCACCTCAGCACTTGCGTTCGCCACCGGGTCACTGCGAAGTGCATCAAAGAAGAGTCCGACGCCCTTGTTGAGTTCCGCAATCGGTTCACCGGACATTGAGCCGGATACGTCCAGACACAGTGTGACTGGTACTCGATGCGCAGGATTTTCGAGCAGGTCTCGCGGGTGAATTCGCATCAGATCTGTGGTCGTTGACATGGTTGACATGAGGAGTTCTTTCGAAAAGGTTAGGAAGTGAACAGGTTCTTGCTGCATTTACAGCACTCGTGCTTTGTCGTGGAATCATTTTGATCCGACTTGTAGACTTTGGTCCCTCGTCCCTGAGAACTACGGTGGCCGCAGTGGATACAGCGGTGATCGCCGTTTGAATATTTCGCACCAGGCAGGCTGTAATACTGACTTTCACTGAGCGTGCGGTTGAAAGCGGCTGCGAACGCGCCGAGCGAGATCAGACCCCCAAGCCCGATAATCAGCTTGCTCGGATACAACGAATTTGCAGTTACCGTCGCGATGACCGCACCGATAGCAACGGTGATGCACGTCCTGAATGTATGTCTGGCGATTTCGTTGATTGCATTCTGAGTCGCCTGCATATCGAAAACTTCCGGTTTGACAGCTGTGCTGACACTACTCACATGCGCTTTCACTGGGGCGGTGCTGCTGCGCATTGAAAGACTCGACGGTCCACTTGAGCGTTCAATGTTCCTGTGGCCTCTTTCCATATAGCTCAGCAGGC
>JANMEV010000613.1:0-1900 GCA_031377305.1 Planctomycetota bacterium
CTCGCTGGGTGGAAGCACAATCGGATCTGAAGGATGTCGACATTGATGTCGTGGAGATCGATCCGGCTGTCACCGAAATTGCTCATGACAAACTCGGACTGTCGCGACAAACACGAATCGTCTCTATCCATCGAGACGGCCGACAGTTTGTTCAAACAGCCCCTGCGGCGTCGTACGATCTGGTCATTCAGGATGCCGTGAACGACCTTTCTGTTCCGTGGCACCTGATGACTGAGGAATACAATCAACTAATCCGCAGACTTTTGCGTATCGATGGAATGTATTTGCTAACTGTGATCGACAATGTTGAATCGGGTCGTTTTCTTGCGTCAGCAATTCGTACAATGGAGTCTACATTCAGTGAAACGGATCTGTTGGCACCGCAGGAGACAAAAGCCCTCCGCAGTCGCAGCGTCTTCATGGTTTCTGGACGCAACATGCTTGCATCAAGCAGCGTGTCAGAAGCTAAGGACTTCTCGGAATGGTGGAACGGCCATTCCACCGCTCATGTGTTTCCAAAACGGACACTGTCGCAATTGCTTCGACGCTGGGGAAAACGCTCTCCGCTGCTCACCGACGACTACGCCCCCGTGGATATTCTTATGAGCAGTCATTTTCTCGAGTCAGATGGAAACTAAGCTGAGTTCGAATTCTAGTGGCCACCAGTCGTCGATTCTTCGCGTGGGTGTAATTCGATGTTTCTTTGTGAGGAAACTCGTTCGGAACGCACTGCTGAGAGTGTAGCTTTCCGAGGCGCCAAGCCCGCTCCGGGGTTCAACCGGCTGGCTGCACAACATTCATCATTCGTTGCTGTCAGCCGCCAGCTTTCAACAAACCGGGCCGTTCAGGCTCGAGGCTTCCACGAGGCCTGGCGTTTTCGGACTTCTGAGGCGAATGCGGTACAGACTCGGCGAATTGAGATTTGCCCAGCGGTCGACTTCCCGTCGGAGTTCTGCTCGCAGTGCACCACATTCCAGGACATAAAGATCACTGGAATGAGATAGAGGGACAATCCCACAAACCCCAGTGGGATCGCGATTGCAGCAACGTCCTCTACCTTATGGTCGCGAAGATTCCCCAGAAGCACCCCATAGCCAGCAAGAAGCGGGATGAGAAACCAGCCAATGCTGGCATAGAGATTTCGATGGTGTCTGTCCCCCGTTTGCTGTTCGCAGATCGGGCATGGGATGTGAATCTTGTGCGACGTCATCATGTGCAGGATCACACCGGGAATGCCACCCAGTACGTAGCCTCCGAAGCTTGCCGCTTCCGCCCACTTGGGCTGATACTGAATCGTGAATGTCTGGCGATTCGTCGTCGGCTGACCACTGACCATACAAATATCGGGTAGAATTCCCTGCTCCAGTTGCTCGCGACTGATCACCACAGAATCCGTCCTCGCAACGGAGCGTCCCTGACCTTCAACGGGGAACAGCACTCTTCGTAGCCCCGCGAGACTCAACAAAGCAATGGCAAGTGCACAGACGAGTGAAATCGCGTAAAACCCAAGCAACATCGGTATGACACGGTCAACGTCCAGCAGCAATGTCAAAAGCAGCAGGCTCGCCAGCAGCAACAAGCCCCCCAAAGGCCAACTCGTGGCTCGACTTGACTGCGGAACAATATGCAGAAGCGAACCACAGAGTCCAAACAGGATGATGCTCAGCACCTGAAGCTGACGATCGCCGAACATCAAACCGCCATTACCGGGATTCACAACATCCGCGTTCCTCACATTATTTGCAATACTGGCACCCATCGGACCAACCATCACGAACAGACTACCAGCTCCAATCAGAGCCAGAATTGTCACGAGCAGCACAGGAGCGGAAGGACGCTTCACCGCAATGTCCGGCTCTCTTCCGTTCATGATTCGCCATGCTCCAGCCACTCCACGATC
>JANMEV010000697.1:0-16485 GCA_031377305.1 Planctomycetota bacterium
GAAGAGATTCCTCGCCGCCACTGGCATCTGAACGATCCGGGCGTTGTTCCGAATCTGCTGCTGACTGGAGCCGGTTCACCGACTGGCATTCTGATCTACGAAGGTGACAAACTGCCAGAGCGATTCATCAATCAGCTCATCCACTGCGACGCCGGTCCAAACGTGGTTCGCAGCTATGCCGTGACCGACGACGGTGCCGGATACAAGGCCGAGATCAATGACATCCTGAATGGAACTCGCGATCAGTGGTTCCGTCCGTCGGATGTGTGCGTGGCTCCGGATGGATCCTTGATCGTCGCTGACTGGTATGATCCGGGCGTTGGTGGTCATCGTCAGGGCGACGTCGATCGAGGCCGCTTGTTCCGAGTCGCATTGCCCGGTCATAAGTACTCTGTTCCAAAGCACGACTTTTCAACTGTCGAAGGTGCCGCTGAAGCTCTGAAGAGCCCTAACACGGCAACTCGATATCTGGCTTTTACCAAGCTGAAAGAATCCGGTGCCGCGGCTGAAGCTGTGCTGGCGAAGATGTTCGAATCCGACCCGAACCCGCGTTTCCGCTCACGTGCGTTGTGGTTGCTGGGTCAGATCGACGGGAAGACTCAGAAGTATGTGGACCTTGCGATTACCGATAAGGACAAGGACATTCGCATCAGTGGAATTCGGTTGGCTCGCCACAAGGGAGTGGACCTGATTCCGGTTGTGGGGAAGTTGGTAGAAGATAATTCGCCACAGGTGCGACGGGAATGTGCGATTGCGTTGCGCCAGATTTCCGGAGAGAGAAAAATGTCGATGTGGAACACTCTTGCGAGCGCGTATCAATCAAGGGATCGTTGGTATCTGGAAGCTCTCGGAATCGCGGTCGACGCCGACCCGGATCCAAAGGGCGGTTGGAACACCGGGATCACCAAACTCTTCGAAGGATCGGATCCAAAACTGCCATTGTCCCTTCCTGACCAGATGGATGCCCCACTCTACGACATCCTGTGGCGATCAAGAAATTCTCTGGGAACTGTCATCAAGACCATGTATGTCGATGGATTGCTTGTTCGTCCGACCCCAGATGCGGAGCTTCGGGTAGCTCAGTTTTTCCGAAGCCTGGACTTCGACACGAAGGAGGCTCCGGAGTTGCCCAAAGAGAAAATGTTGTTGAAGATGATTGAAATTACTTCTCTTGCCCAACACAAAGAATCCGAAATTGCTCGAACAATACTTCTAGAGGCTCTCTCTCGCGTTGGAGCTGAGGCGCAAAAGGATCCGAAAGTTGTAGCCACCGTGGACAAACTTCTGATGCGTTTGAAGGGGTCCTCGGAATACATCGCACTCGTTCGCCGTTTCGGAATCTCTTCGCACTTCGGTGAATTGCTTGGCCTAGCGAAGACTCGCCCGTCGGAACAAGTAGGCGTCGAAGCCATATCCGTGCTCCTAGAACTGAAGCAATGGGATATTCTGGGTAAGGCACTCACGGGTGAAGACACGGCTGCAGCGATTGCAACGGCCGACGTATTGGGCAACTCGCAGAATGGTGCCATCAGCGGCCTATTACTGCCGGTTGTGAAGAACGCAGACGTCAACATCGAAGTTCGTCGAGCGGCCGTGAAGGCGGCATCGAAGGTCAACAATGCGGCGATGGAGTTGGTGAAGCTGGTTGATGAGAAAGTCCTTGATCCGGAGCTGGAGCAGTCCGTTGCGGCAGCGTTGCATGGTTCACCATCTCGCAATGCTCGAGATGCGGCTCAGCGGTTATTTCCGTTGCCGCCTTCAAAGGACAACATGCCAACTCCGCCAATTGGCGAACTCGCAAAGCTGAAGGGCGATCTGGCAAATGGCCGCATGGTGTTCTTCTCAACCGGAACATGCCACAAGTGTCACGTCGTGGACGGCATGGGTCGTGAAATCGGGCCGAACCTGACGGAGATCGGCAGCAAACTCAGCCGCGAAGCGATGTTTGAATCGGTGCTTTATCCAAGTGCCGGCATCAGCCACAACTTCGAACTCTGGACCGTCGTCAAAACCGACGGCACGACTCTGAACGGATTGCTCGTGTCCAACACCGACGCCGAAGTGAGCATTAAAGGGGATGACGCTCTCGTCCGAGCCATCCCGAAGTCAGAGGTCGAAGAACTGGTCAAACAAAAGATCAGCCTCATGCCCGCTGATCTGCAGAAGACCATGACAACTCAGGAACTTGCTGACGTGACCGAGTACATGCAGTCTCTGAAAAAGAAGTAACGTCAACCATTGTGATGTGTAGTCGTCAACTTCGGTAGGCCGGACCGAACGACAGTGAGTTCCGGCGTTGGCTGATGTGCCGGAACGAGCTTCGTTCGCTCCGGACTGCGTTGTCAATCGATCTTTCAGGACCAGCAGATGAGTGTTCATCGAATCGGCGTAATGTTTTTCGGTGCGTTGGTTGCGATGACTGCGGTTCCGGCGGTTGCTCAGCAGTTCGACTTGCAGCCGCCGGACGAGCGGGAGTTTGTCAGCGACAAAGCCGGGATGCTGGACGAACCGTCCCTCACGCATATTCGGACGGTCTGCGACAAACTGCTCACGGACAAAGCCACTCCCATCATTGTGGTGACGATTGATTCGATGGCAGATCACGGTGGTGAAGGAATGCCGATTGAAACATTTGCCGCGTTGCTTTTCAATCAATGGCAGGTCGGCCATGCCAAACTTGAGGGCCAGGACTGGAACACAGGTATTCTTCTGCTGGTTTCGAAGGGCGATCGAAAGGCTCGTATTGAATTGGGGGCGGGCTGGGGGCGGACAGAAAATCAGACATGCCAGCAAATCATGAACGAGTACATCATCGCCCAGTTCAAGCAGGGCAACTTTTCCGCGGGCATTGTTGCTGGCGTTGACGCCCTGGACAAGATGGCTCGCAAATTGACGCTGCCAACGAGGCCGAAATCAACGGCCGAGATCATCATCCCGATCGTATTTGTCGGACTTGCAATCTTCACCGCTGTGTCGCTGTATCGCCGAGGCTCCAGCGGTTGGGCATGGTTGATGTGGGGCGGAGTCTTCGCGGCCGCGTGGTACTTTCTTCGCACGATGAGCCAACACAGCAGCAGTGGCGGTGGTGGATTCAGCGGCGGATCGTTTGGTGGCGGTTCATCCGGCGGCGGTGGTGCTTCGGGTTCGTGGTAGGGAAAATTGCAATGCAAAAAGCTTCTGAAGTCATCAATCCGAAACATCGTGCTCGGATCAAAGCGGCTGTTTCGGTGGCCGAATCAAAAACCTCCTGTGAGATCGTGCCGGTTGTCGCCACAGTCTCCGGTCGCTACGACCGTGCGGAAGATCTGGTCGGCCTCTGGTGCGCGATGATCGGCGCGGTGGCGGTTTTTCTGACGTTACCCGCGCGGCCAGAGCATGGTCACTGGGACAGCATGTCTGTCTGGGGACGGGTTGGGATTCTGTTGGTGGTCATGCTGGTCGGGTTCTTTGTCGGGGCGGTTGCGGCGGATCGCTTCCGCGGCTTGCGACGTCTGTTCACGCCTCGAAGTCAAATGAAGGAAGAAGTGAACATCCGCGCGAGACAGCTGTTCTTTGATCGTAGAATTCACCATACAGCCGAAGCCTCCGGAGTGCTGGTGTTTGTGTCGCTGTATGAACGCATGGCGGTCGTGCTTGGTGACCGCACTGTTGTTGAATTGCTGGGGGAAAAGTTTCCCGAAACGCTTTGCCAGCACCTGACATCCGGATTGCAGAAATACGACGTCGCGACGGCAATTTGCAACACCATCCAGCAAGCGGCAGCATCTTTGGAAACTGCACTTCCTCGATCAGCACAGGACGTCAACGAACTGCCGGACACACTGGTGCTATTGGATTAGTGCTGCACCGGAGGAATCGGGGGTTTGCACTATCAGCCGGAACGGGTTATCAGTCAGCTTTTTCATGCATTGCGAGCTGAAATCGCCAGTTATCGCACTGCGGCTGCGCTGAACATCGCGATAGCAGAAATGTCGCAAGAATGGTGTTCGGTGAGCCCCAGGGTAGCGGATGCTGGCAATTTGGCAGGCGATTCTCGAGCGACGGGCGGTTCCGGGGATCGCGTAAATGATTTTGTGCGAGAGAGTTGCGACGAAACAGCGTTTTCGCCATCATCATTTGATCGACTTCAAAAAAGTGGAACATCGTGTGCAGCCTCGCTGCGAGTCTTCAGTGATGACAGATGAGTCTTCTGGAATTCGACCGCAGCAATTGGCTGCTTAATGAACCGTGCGTTTTCGGAGTTTTCAATGCCTATATTTCGCTGGGGCCAACCGTGGGATCCGTTCCGCGATTTGGAGCGGGAAGTCGATCGGCTGCTGCAGGGAGTCAATTTGACTCTGCACGGTGTTCGATTTGGCCGGCGTTTTCCTCAAGTGAACCTGCTGGAACTCGAAAACTGCTACATGCTCACGGCTGAAATTCCCGGAGTGGATTTGAAGCAGTTGGAAGTGACAACGGCGTCCGGCCGTTTGACGATTAAGGGAAACCGTCAGCCGCCTGAGGAAGCTCGCGAAGATGCGTTTCGCCGTCAGGAACGATTCCACGGGCCGTGGCAGAGGGTAATCCAGCTGCCTGACCGAGTCGACGAAGAAGGAATGAAGGCCGACTATTCCGCGGGAGTTCTGCGAGTCACTCTGCCCAAAGCACCATCAACAACGCCTCGTCAAATTATTGTGAATGAAGAACCATAGTATGCCTGCTTAACGCTGGAACTGTCTTTAAGAATTGTCCCGGAATCGAAAACACCCTGACGAGTTTGGATACGCCATGAGCGAACATCGAGAATTGAGTCGCCCGGACGACCCGCCGCCTTCGCAGGCGATGATTCCGTCTCCGCCGGCAGAGGCTGCTGCACCGCCGGCTCAGCGGTTGTTGTTCAATCCGCCGATCGATATTTATGAAACGCCAGAAGGGCTGGTTCTATACGCCGATCTTCCGGGGGTGACGGCCGAAGGACTTGATCTCCAGGTTCAGGAGAATCGTTTAACCCTGTTTGGCAGAATTCAAAATGCAGAGCCGCCTTCGATTGGCGTGATTCACCAGGAATATCAGGTGGGCGACTATCTTCGATCGTTTATCCTGAGCGACGAAGTAGACCACGATCGCATTCAGGCCAAGCTGACCAACGGCGTGCTGCGAGTTGAATTGCCTCGCGCGGCTCGAGCAAAGCCGCGCCGGATCGAAGTTTCTCCAGGCTGATTCGGCACATCTGAGAAAGTATGAACATGGCGTCGCGCCGAGAAAAACTGGAAGTCATGCTCCAGTCAAACCCCACCGATCAAATGCTCCGATACATGCTGGCGATGGAGCTTGAGAAAGAAGGCTCCGATGATCGCAGCCTTGAGTTTTTCCGCGGGCTGATGAACGACAGCACTCCTTACGTTCCGGCATTCCTGATGGCCGGCCAGCAACTTGCACGGACGGGCAACACCGAGGAGGCTCGTGCGACCTACCGAGCGGGAATTGAACAGGCTGAGCAGCAAAACAACAGCCATGCGGCCGGCGAGATGGCCGGTTTTCTCGCTGCGTTGGAATAGGACGATTCGGTTTTCAGTCGCGGGCGAAGGAGATATTTTGGCCGCCTGCTATCATCCTTGCCCGTTCTTCCACTCAATCTAACTCCCCTGACTTCGGAATTTCGCTCGGCAATGTCACGACCAACTCTCCGCATCGCCACACGAACCAGCGCCCTGGCACTCTGGCAGGCGCATTACATGGCGGATCGGCTCCGAGCACTTCCCGAGCAGCCAAACGTTGAGCTCGTGCCCATCGTGACTTCGGGCGATCAGAATCAAACGGACGCGCTTCGGCAATTTGGCGGCACTGGTGTGTTCACTCGGGAAGTTCAGCGAGCGGTTCTGGATCAACGTGCCGACATTGCTGTGCACAGTTTGAAGGATCTTCCGACGCAATCGGCCGAAGGCTTGGTGCTCGGCTGCGTTCCCGAGCGAGCACCTCGTTGCGACGCCTTGCTGTTGCCGGTCGAGGCGAACTCCATCGCGTCGATTCTGGAATTACCGCCGAACGCTCGAATTGGTACCGGAAGTCCACGGCGACAGGCTCAGTTGCTGCACTCGCGTCCCGATTTGTTGTTGATGGAAATTCGAGGCAATGTGGATACTCGTTTGCGGAAGCTGGACGAAGGACAATACGACGCCATCGTTTTGGCCGAGGCGGGATTGAGGCGATTGGGGTTGGAATCAAGAATCTCTCTGTTGCTGCAGCCGCCAATGGTTTTTCCCGCCGTCGGGCAGGGCGCTTTGGGGATCGAATGCCGACCGGACGATGAGACGACTCTCAAACTTCTCAGCGCGCTGACTTGTGAAACCACGCACGCCGAAGTGCTCGCCGAGCGATCGCTGTTGAGGACTCTTCGAGCGGGCTGTCATGCTCCGCTGGGAGTCTGGTGTGAGATCGCTGCCGAAGAACTGACTTTGACCGGCGTGCTGCTAAGTCTCGACGGGGCGACTCGGCTGGAGCAATCGGCAACCGGGTCGATCGCTTCGCCGGAAACTGTGGGCGTTACGGTCGCAGACGAATTGCTTGCGGCTGGCGGAGAACATCTGCTTTCTGCAACGCAGGCGTGAGCTGATGATTCAATCCTAACCCGAAGCGTCAGCGAGGGATTGTTGTTGACAAACGAGGCGAAGCTTATCCGTCACTGACGTTTCGGGTTGTGAAAAACCATTAAATCAACAGACCACGAGCTGCGGGTGATTGTTCGGAAAACGATGGTAGCAGACCCGCGGCTAGCGCCTTGCGGCTCAGGTTCTTGACTGGATCAACGTATTCCTCACTCGTTCCGGCCGGTTTTTCCAGCAACGTCTGGCATGTCTCATTGCTCTTTCACCCTTGTTGCACAGTCTTTCAATGCCGTCAGATGCGATTTTGTTTGGGGTCCTCAACCTTCACAAGCCGGGCGGCATGACGTCTCGTGATCTTGTCAACAAGGTTCAGAGATTGGTGCGTCCTGTGAAAGTGGGTCACGCGGGAACTCTCGACCCAATGGCGACTGGTGTGCTGCTGGTTTGTGTTGGTCCGGCGACTCGGCTGGTCACGATGTTGCAGGAAGGCTCAAAGACGTACGTCGCTGAATTCCTGCTGGGACAGAGCAGCGATACGGACGACAACACCGGACAGATCACTCATCATTCGACGCCCGCCTCGTTGCCGACTCGCGGTGAGATCGTTGAGTGTCTGCAGACTATGCAAGGAGCGATCTCGCAGGTGCCACCAGCGTTTTCCGCCGTGCACGTCAACGGTCGCCGAGCGTACTCGTTGGCACGCGAAGGTCAGGAGATCACGCTTAATGCAAAAGACGTTGTGATTCATTCGATTCAGGTGCTCACCTATGAATGGCCTCGGCTGGAACTTGAGATCGTCTGTGGATCAGGGACCTATGTCCGTTCGATTGCTCGGGACCTCGGGCAGAAGTTGGGATGCGGTGGATTGATGAGTCGACTTGAACGAACCAGCATCGGCGATTTTTCAATCGCGGAAAGTGTCGCATTCGAAGAATTGACCAGCGACAACATTGGTGAGTTTCTTTTTCCCGCGATTCGAATCGTTAGCAACCTCGCAAAGTTCGACTGCAGCCCCGAACAGGTCAAAGCGATGCTCTGTGGAAAACAGTTGGTCGGTGAATTTGCCCCGAAGCCGGACAAACTTCCTCCGACCGCCGGCGACCTTGTCGCGCTGACTCGGGGCGAGTTTACGGAACTCCTCGCTCTCGCCGAACTCACGCCGGAAGGTCGACTTCAGCCTCGCACTGTGTTTTTAAAGCATTCTGAGCCAAACCAGGGAAAGGACTTGTCAGAACCTTGAAACTCGCCTCCCGCAGCACTGCAAACGTCGGCGGCGTCTTTCTAAACTTCATCCTGCCCGTCGGCTATTCGTGAACTGGCCCTCTGGCTTACACTGGATGCTGAGACTCCATACGATGAGTCCCCGGACATCTTTCGACGCTTGTTAATGATTCATCTTGAAGGCTGCCATGAAGGGCCCATCACTACAATACGACCTTCGAGTCCTGCGAATCTTTCATTGTGACGGCTGCGGCCGCGAAGCGCAGGTTCCAGCCGGAGTGACATCGCACACCTGCGCGTGCACCGATCCGCCAAAATTCATGCGTCCGTTGGAACGTGTTCGAGTCACGTCTCCTGATGTCACGGCGTTTCTCAGCGTACCGGATCCATCGGAATTGGTTGAAGAGACAGTGGAGGTTGAAGAGCCTTACGTGCCCTACATTCCTCCAATGCCGCCGAAGCGAGTTCAGTTTCCGAACCGGCGCCGCCTGTCTGATGATATTGATAAGTTTCAGCCGGCTGAATTTGGCGATGGAGTCGATTCACAGGGCAACATGGCTTCCGACAACGAAGGTTCGGGGGGCGACGCCAGTGTGACTCAGCCGCATCGCAATGATCCTCGCGAGCGACCTCAGCGACCTCAGCGGCCACGCAAGACGCCGCGAGATGATCGAGGGGCAACTCCGCCAGCCGAACAGGCACGTCGTACTGAATCGACAGAAACACAGCGCAATGATCAGCGTCCGGAGCATCGTTCCGGAAGTCCGGAACGCCCCGAGCGAACTCAGGGACAGCAACGATCTGAGAACTTTTCACGGCCGAGATCTCAGGAACAATCGGCTGGTTCATCGCCGCGCGGAGAAAGGCCAGCCGATGGCGGTCGAAGCAATCCTCGCTCTGGCGGCACACCGTCAGAAGTGACACCCAGTGTCGAGGGAGGTCAGTCGCCTCAAAGTGGGCGGCGATCTCGAAATCGACGAGGGCAACGAGCGGGTGGTTCAGAGGTTGAAGTTCAATCTGGTGGTCCGGGGGCGGAAGAGCTGATGCCAGCATCCCCAAACGCAACATCCCCAAACGATGACTTCGGGAGCGGAATCGTTTCCGAACGACCCAGAAATCAGTCTCGGCCGGAGCGGTCCGAGAACGATTCCGACAGCGACGACGGCCCGGACGATCTTGAAGGTGTCAACGAACCGGCAACCTCGGAGGGAGGGCCCCGTCGAAAGAATCGGCGTCGAGGCCGACGACGAGGTCGCGGCCCCGGTCCGGCCGGATCTCCTCCGCCCTCGGGATCCGATTCTTAGCGGCGCGAGTTTCGCGATGTTGTTGGCGAATTCGAAGGATCCGAATCGATGTCCTCGCAGTAATTATTCACTCGCACGGTCAGACTCCGTTCCAACGTCACGATGCGAGCGAGTCTTGACGATTTCAACTCGCATGACGAATAATCAGTGGTTCAATTGGCCTGGGGACTGCTTGTTTCGAGAACCTAATTGCGCCACGTTCGTTCGGTCTGATCCGAGCTGGGTTAAACGATTGGGAAAAATACTCACACGATGTCAGGAAAGAGTGATGTCGGAACTGGCGAGGCCGCAGATGCGATTGAATTTTTGGGTAATTGTCGATAGCCTTCCGTCTTCTAAATGCGTCGGGCGGCAATTCTCAAGGAATGAAGTTGCCGGTTGATTGGCCATCGGTGATGGAGTTTCAAAGACTCCCCCGACCTGCCGACCAACCACGTCCGCGGAGTTCAATTCGATTCGGTGGTCAGGCTTTTCAATGCTCTTCAAACGTCTGGGAGACCTTACATCGAAGCATGCCTGGCTGATTCTGTTCACGTGGATCGGAATGCTGGTGGTGTTGTTCTCAACAGCACCCAAGTGGGAAGACGTTGTTCAGAACGGCGAGTTTGCGTTCCTGCCAGAAGATTCACCAAGTCGCAAAGCGACTGAAGAATTCCGAGAAGCATTTCCCAACGATATGCTCGCCAGCACTCTGGTTTTGCTGGTTCGACGTGAATCTGAAGGCGGGATCCTTGATTCAGACTACGAGTTTCTGCGGAAGAAAGTGATCCCGGAAATTCACCGAATTGCAAAGATCCCGACGCCAGAACAACAACTGTCTGCTGATGCCGGTATCGAAACAGCGGTCGCCGAACTTCCCAAAGTAAGTCCCGACAATATCGTTCAGCAGATCACTTGGTTCGACGACAACAAGATCGGCGACCTGCTCATCAGCGAAGACAAGCAAGCCGCGACCATTGTCATGGGGCTTCGGACGGAGTTTCTGAATCAGTCGAACATCGCGCTTGTTGATGAAGTTGAAAGATTTGTGAAGACGTTGTCTCGAACACCTTCGGGTGAAACGACTTCATTGCCGGCCGGACTGGAGATTGCGATCAGTGGCAGCGCGACGTTTGGTCGCGACATGATTCGCGAATCACAAAACAGCGCGAAATCAACGGAAAAATGGACCGTCATTCTGGTCGTGGGGCTGCTGATCGTCATCTATCGTGCGCCGGCTTTGGCGATGATCCCTTTGATCACAGTGGCTGTGTCGACTGCTGTTTCAAGGACTTGTCTGGCTCTTGCTGCGAAAGCGGGGCTGATTAGCCTGTTCAACGGTATCGAGACTTATGTCACCGTGCTGATTTACGGAGCTGGTGTCGATTATTGCTTGTTTCTGATCGCCAGGTACCGCGAAGAACTCGACGGCGGGCAGACAATTGAAGACTCCATCTCAGGCACATTGGAACGTATCGGCGCGGCGTTGACGGCAAGCGCTGGTACCGTCATGTGCGGGATTGGGATGTTGATGTTTGCCGAGTTCGGGAAGTTCCGACAAGCTGGGTTTGCCATCACGTTTGGTCTCGGGGTGTGCCTGATCGCAGCCTTGACGTTGACTCCAGCGATTCTTCGAATCCTGGGGCGGTTTGCGTTTTGGCCGAACCTGCCGACTCAACGCCGTGAGTCCGGGTTCCTGAGTAGCTCAGATATAGTGAGCCGACTCCAGAAGAAAAATCTGTTCACAGCCGGCTGGCACTGGATCGGAGGAGTACTCGAACGTCATACATGGGCTGCATGGTTGTGCAGTATCGGGTTGATGCTGCCATTTACTATTGTAGGAATTGTGTTCTTCGGCGACTTGAGCTACGGCCTGTTGTCCGAACTGCCCGACACGGCGGCTAGCGTCTACGGTGCTGATGCCGTGCAGCGGCATTTCCCCGCTGGCGAAGTCGCTCCGTTGACAGTTCTTGTCGATGCCGGCAGTCCTGAGTTCCGGTTCCGAATGGAACCGACCGCCGAAGGTGAAGCCGCCAAATGGAAGATGGTCAGCCTCGATGAAGGCGGTGACGTGTATCCTCTGGACGATGTCACATTTGAAAACGGTGATCTCAAATTCTCTTTGGCTCGCAAGCAGGCGACCTATACTGGCAAGCTTGCGGCCGACGGAAAATCGGCTGAAGGAATCTGGCACCAGGACGATCGAGACTACGACTTAGCGTTCCGCGAGGAAAATGGCGCATGGTCCGGCAGTCTCAAGTCTCCGGCGATCGACTTTAGTCCGATTCAAGGCGAAGCATTGAAGCTGATCCAGACCTTCACCAGCAATCTGGTCGAAAAGCGTCAGGAACTTGGACTGCAGTCGGTTCGCTCACTGTCATCGCCGAAGGGGCAGCGAGAACAGGGCAAGATGACGAATGCAATTCGGGCCGCCCAGAAGTCGCACGCTCGAAAATACTTTGTCAGCTCCATAAATCCTGCAGTGACACGAGTCGACCTGATTTTCCAAAACGACCCGTTTGCGCGAAGCAGCATCAGCGAATTCCGCTATCTGCGTGACCATATCCGTGAGCAGCTTCCTGAAGGGCTGAAGAATTCAACGCTGTCCTTTGTTGGAAATACGGCTGACATCAGTGACCTGAAGACTGTCACTGACTCGGACCAGGTTCGAATTGATACGCTGGTGATGTTCGGTGTCTACCTGATTCTCGTAGTGTTGCTGCGAAAGCCGGGGGTTTGCGGGTACCTGATGTTCACGGTTTTCTACAGCTATCTGGCAACGCTTGGAATTACCTATCTCGCTTTCTGGGCGATGGATCCAGCGGGCTTTTCCGGGCTGGACTGGAAAGTGCCAATGTTCCTGTTCACGATTTTGATTGCCGTGGGCGAAGATTACAACATTTTCCTGATGGCTCGTATTGAGGAAGAACAGGTTGTCTATGGGCCTGTCAAGGGGATCACTGTTGCGCTTGAGCGAACCGGCAGCATCATTTCCAGCTGTGGGATCATCATGGCCGGCACGTTTTCGTCGCTGATGGCCGGAAGCCTTGTGGGGATGGATCAATTGGGTTTCGCACTGGCTCTTGGGGTGTTGCTGGATACGTTCGTGATTCGGCCGATCATGGTTCCGTCCTTCCTGATGTTGTTAGCCACCGGGCGACTTGGTGCGTTCAGCCGAATGGCTGGTTACGAAAAAAAAAGTGAAGATGTCACCTCACGAGCCGCATGATTCTGCGTACGCATCCAGTTAGTCGGCACTTGTGAAGTTTCGAAGTGTCGGATCAACAATGCTTCCGACGACTGGACGATATGACGGGTTCCGATCCGAAATCAGAGATAGACCGTGTCGGCTGGGAACGCAGATTTTTATTGGCTGCAGTGTGTCTCGGTTGGTTGGCCGCGTTTTTGCTCTGTCTGAAGTTTGAGTTCTCGAGACTCACAGCTTCCATCGAAACCCCTGCTGGGGCTTTGGGTTGGTTTGCCAACTGGAGCATCGACACGACGTTGCCGTTCGTCGTTTTCTTCGCCCTTCCGGTGATGATCGGCATTTGCTTTTGGTTTCACGACGCACGTCGTTCGTCAGGAAAACCAAAACGACCTGACTCCCTTTCCGCAAACAGTTGCGAGTCGCCTCGAACCTTCAACGGCGGTCTGCTGACTTCGTCGGGACTCTTCCTGCTGAGCCTGATTTGCAGTGCTTCGATCGGCATGCGGAGTATCGAATTGCAGGCCTCGACGTCGCTAAGAGCAAAAACGAGTAACGTTCAATTCATGGCTCTGCCGCCCGCATACCATGACGAATTCAGCTATCTGTTGCAGGCTCGAAGTTTTCTGGCCGGACGAATCGCCTGGCCTGGGATGCAGGTGCGGCCAGATCTGTTTCACCAGATCCATGTATTGAATCACCCAACGACGGCAAGCCGCTACTTTCCACTGACTGGTCTCTGGATCGCGCCGTTTGAAAGGATGGGACAACCGTATCTCGGCCATTGGATCGCCGGCGCGCTGTCGTGTGTCTTCTTTCATCGATGCCTGTTGATGATGATAGCGGCTCGTTGGGCACTGGTGGGTGGGCTGTTGATTGCAGTCAGCCCGGGGCTTGCTGTCTTCAGCAACTTGCTGCTGGCTCATCATCCAACAATGCTTGCCCTGTCCATTTTTCTTTGGGCCTTTCTTCGCATGATGGATTCGGCCTCGGTGTCGTCCGCGATCATCGCGGGAACGGCTCTTTCGCTGGCGATGTTGGGGCGTCCAATGACGGCGGCGGGATTTGCGTTTCCGTTCGGGGCGTGGTTTTTCATAAGTATGATCCGATCGTTGCTGTCGAAGAAGGCGTCAGGCCATGCGACACTGTATTCCTGGCGATTACTGCTTGCGATGGGTCTTCCCATTGCGGCTGGCTTTGTTGTGCTGACGGTGATGAATCATGAAATCACGGGTTCGTGGACCAGGTCGGCGTACCAGCTTTATACAGATACCTGGACGCCTCGACATCGCTTTGGATTTAACAACGTGGAGATCGGTTCGAAGCTGGCGGGCCCGGAAACGCTGGAAGCCTACGACCGCTGGGCGACAAATCTGACATTCGAGAAGGCCATCGAGAACGAACAGCATCGACTCATCGCGAGCGCTCAGTGGACACTTGGGATTCCGGCGCTGCTGTTTCTGATTATTGCCGGGGTTCCGTCATGCATTTACGGATGGGAAAACTCGCGAGTTTCCCTTCTCTTTCTGTCAGTCGTCAGCCTGCATGCGGTTCATATTCCGTATTGGTACGACGGCATTCTGCATTGGCACTATGTATTTGAAACAGCACCATTGATGTTGATGTTGAGTGCATTCGGGCTGAGAAATGCGGACGACGTGCTTCGGCCGCTGCTCGGCAAACGCAGTACACGAGCGTGGTTATTCACTTTGGTGGCGTCTTGTCTTCTGCCCAGTTGGTTCGATTCGAGTACATTCTGGGGAACGTCACGAGTCAGCGCAGCCGTCGGCGAACAGAGTTTCTCGCGAGTCCGATTCGAGCAATTCAACCGGCTGACTCAGTCTGGGCAGGTACAGCATCCGTGCCTTGTTATGGTCGACGAGGGCGGCTCGGACGTGCAGCTCAGTTACATCGTGAATCCGCCAGACTTGAAAAGTGAAGTTCTGGTTTGCCGAAAGCCGGCGACGGAATCGGAACTTGCACTGCTGCAGGCCGAGTTTTCAGACCGAGCGTTTTACGAATTTGACCCCCAGACGTTTCGACTGAGTCTCATTCCAGAATAACCGTCGCCTGACAATGCAGCAACAGACTGAAAGTCCGGTTTGATCGTCTGGCAAATGCTTCATCCAGCCACTGGACGGCTTGCCGAGTTCAGGATCTAATGGTGTCGTCATGAGCAGCCGATCACCAAACCTCAAATGGAGGATTCGAGCCATGCACTATGTTCGCCGTATCCTGCTCGCCTGTTTGATTGTGATTTCTGTGTTCGCATTCCTGCAACGTAAACTCATGTACCCGGCTAGCCAGGCCACTTCGCTGGTAGTGAGCAATTTTCCTCAGCTGGCAGAAAACTTCCATTCTGCCTCAGATGAAGTTTTGACGACCAGTGACAAAGTCACGATCAAGGGCTGGCACCTGCAATGCGGACCCGAGAATTCGGACCGACTGATCCTGCTGTTCCACGGAAACGGCGGCCATCGAGGCGGTCGGGGACATTGGTACACAATCGCCAAGTCCATCAATGCGGATGTGTTGGCAATCGACTATCACGGGTATGGCGATTCCGGTGGGTCGCCCAGTGAATCGGCACTGATCAGCGACGCGGAAGCAGCGTGGAAGCATGCCGTCGACGCACTAAAATATCAGCCTTCGCAAATTGTGATTGTCGGAGAGTCGCTTGGAGGAGGAGTCAGCGTTCAGTTAGCGGCAGCAAAGTGTCGACAAAAGACTCCACCCGCTGGACTTGTTTTGTCGGCGACGTTTTTATCGATGGTCGATGTCGCCAGTCGAAAATTTTACTGGCTTCCCGTACGCATGATTCTACTGGACCGCTATCGGTCCGATCAGCATATCGCGAACGTTCAGTGTCCGATCCTGCAGTTTCATGGTGATTCGGACACGCTAGTGCCGCTGGAGTCTGCTCAGAAGCTTCACGACCTCGCCCCTGAAACATCTTCAAACGGGACCGCGAAGGCCATTCATGTTTTCGCCGGAGCCGGACATAACGACCTGTTGCGGCAGCATGGCTGGACGATCCGCGATCATATTGGGAAGTTTATCCGCTGACGCTGTTTGCCGACCAGGCCAAGTCAACACAGGCCCAGCCATCGTTTTTGAAAGGTCATTCATCGCGATTCCTGAAACGTCACTTGTGAGTTGCCATTGCCGTTGTGCAAAATGAGGACATGACAGAACGTTCCGATCCCCGAAAACGACGGTTGCCGATCGTTGCAGCGAGCGAAATCGACTCGGTGGCATTGGATCGCCCGACTGCTCGTCGGTTGCTAGGTGGCAGCGGGACCAGCCTGGCTTTGCACATCGTGGTGCTGCTGGTGCTGAGTCTGATCGCGATGTCTCAACGGGAAACCTTCGAGCCACTGCAAACGGAGGCTCGATTCGTCGAGTTGCCAGGAGTCGAAGATGGCGTAGTCGAACTGCTGGACCCGGAAATCATCGAACAGAAGTCCACGATGCCGAATCCCGATGTCGCCTCGTCTTTGACAATGCCCAGTTTAGGAGCGGCGGACTCAGAGAAGTCCATCGATTTGTCGAGCTTTGTCCCCGGTGACGGCGAAGCCTCCGGTGCAGGATTGCCGACCGGGATCGCCGCGATCGCTTCCGGAATTCAGGGCCGAGTCGCCAATGCTGGTGGGCGAAAAGGTGAAGTTCAGTTTTCGCTGGCATGGCACAGTTTGAACGATGTCGACCTGCATGTGATCGCGCCCTCTGGAGAACGCATTTGGTACAGCCAGCGAACATCGCAGTGTCGAGGAGAGTTGGATGTCGATATGAACGCGTCCAGCCTGTTGTCGCCGGAGAACAAGACTGTTTCTGAAGAACCCGTGGAGAATGTTCGCTGGCTGTCTCGGACGGCCCCCACAGGGCGTTTCACAATTATTGTGCATCAGTATGCATGGCGAAACGGTCGAACCGACGACGATTTTCAATTGCTAGCCAATCTCGGCGAACGAACTGAGCTTGTTCAGGGGCGAGTGACGGTCGAGAGACCAATTTCCGTGCATCGATTTCAGTATGTTGGCTCATCGCTTTCGAAGGCCCGCGCGGAGAAGCGGGCGGCCGAGCTTCAGTCATTGCAGAAGCGAGAAGATGCGGAAGCTGCTCAAATGTTCGAGCGAGCGATGCTACGCAGGAGAATCGGGAACGTACGCGAATTCTGATGTCCATCGTCAAT
>JANMEV010000667.1:0-3243 GCA_031377305.1 Planctomycetota bacterium
TGCTCGTAGTTCTTCCCCGTGAGCTCATCAACCCCACACAGAAACCCACGCCTCACGCACCGATTCACACAGTGCACAACCTGAATCTCCCCATCCGCCAAAACCTCACGCCGATTCACCCGCGCCATCATTCATCTCCCACCAGAATTGCCGATTGACAACTGAGAAGTTGTCGAAAAGACCACCCGCCGTCAGCTCATTTTGGATGGCTCCGTTGGTTTTCATGAGATGTCAGAAAGTGCAGTTTAAGGCTTAGGCTCGAAAAACGGATCCTCGTCATTGAACGGAGCCGTGGGTTTCCGGATCGGTGATACAATCAAGTCTGCAAGCCGAGCTGCCGTTGCTCTGCGGCTATCATCCGAATCAAAGATGGAAATCCCATGGAGCACTTCAGTACAAATCACGGCTAAAGCATCCGTGCGGCTGAGGAAAGGGCTAGGACTTGGCGCATCTTCAATGTTGTAAGGTGCCATCAAAAACTGTCCCTTATGAGGATACAAATCCGCAAGCAGTGATGCTTGGTATCGCGAACACTTAGAAAACGCAACGTTGCGATCAAAAAGAGCAGCACCACCAACGAAATCTCGAATCGAATTAAGGCAATCAAGATCACACATTTGTCCAAGGTGGACCAGATCAACCAAGTTCAAAATACTTTGCACACCTGGAAGACTCATCACTGTACCTCCACTAAGGTTTAAACTGTAGAAATTCATTAATTGCATCGTCAGTGACGCCCTGAAAGAAATCGGGGCGTTCAACGCCAGATTGAATGAAATTTTTTAACTCCATCTGATGAAATTGGTAGTTTTCGAGCGGCATAAGCTTAGCTGTCCCGTACCGAAGTGCTCTGTTGCCAGTATAGATATGATTGCTAGCCTCATCAGTTGAGAGAAACGTTCCTCTTCCGTTCACGTTATTCCACACATGCGAGAATTCGTCAACCAACGCTTGCTGTGAACAATGCTTGCTGTTGATATAGACAACCTTCTTAGTAGTATCAGTGGTTCCCTGTAGCAGTTTGCCCTTAGCGTTCTTGAGGTTTCCATTTCGCACTACTTGATAGCCCATGGACTCTATGGTCTTCTCGAACGACCGGAATTGTCGGGCAGTAATGTTCGTTGCTGCTCCGGGTTGTGCCGCAATTGCAGCTTCTTCCAGTCCCATTATTCCCACAGTCGTTCGACCAGGAAGCCATGAAACACCGGTGTTGCCAACGACGCCCGGAGTACGAATGTGTCGCATTTGTCGAATCGTACGCATCTGTCCTGACATTTGCAGCGGAGCAGTCGCGTAAAACTCGATTGCCGTCTTGGCCAACATTTTCGTTCCTTCAATGCCCTCATGAATTGTATCGAACTCCTCAGAGGTCAGCGGGGTTCCAGAGAGCGACTGGACATTTGCCCGCCATGCGACAATTCCTTTTTGATCGTTGGCCAATGTATCTGGGCGCTGCTCATAGACGCGATCACTTCGAGTACCGCTGTCCCACCATGTCGCCCAGTCGTCAGTCGCCCACTCGTCCGTTTTCGCTGTCAGCGTTCCAAGGGACGTCCATTTCCTGTAGGTTGTTTTTCCAATACCGTCGCCGTTGGGGTCGACTTTGTCATATAAGATGGGAGACATGACAAAGCCGCTCTCCGGATCAATGATCCCGATCAATTCAGGACCACCACCACCAAACATCCAATTGAGCGGAGCCCATTGAGAGTTTTGATAGTATACTTCGAGTCCACTTGAGCTTGGCCTGAAGAGCAGATGATCACTCCAGGGTGCCGACTCTTCTGATTGCTCTGGTTTCTCCGCTGCGTAACTTACTTGTTTTACACGGCTTCGTGTTCGTTTTGGCGCCGCTTCTTCCACCGGTTCCGCCTGTGCATTCACGGCTCTGATGGCCGTTTTTGTCGTCGATGCGGCGAGATGGAGGCTGCTGGCGGTGTTCCAGAGGCCGGCGGAGATGCTGAGGGAGCGGAGGGCTTGTTGGAGAGCCGGGTCGCCAGCGCTGAACGCTGAAGCGGTGCCGGCGGCGATATTCAGGCCGACTCCGAATTTGCGAACACCCGATGCGTTCGGGTCGAACAGTGTGCTGCCCTGATTGACTCCCAGATTGGTCACGTTGAAGACGGCCGACAGTGTGCCGTCGCCAATCGTGTCACCGGTAGCGATTTCGTAGCCGGAGACAAGACCGTTGGTACGACTGAGATTGCGTCCAAAGGCACCAAACGAAGAGCCGCCGAAGAAGCCGCCAATGATGGCCGCAGATGCACCCAGAGTCCGGCTGAAGGTGCCGTCACCGATTCGATTGCCGGAGAACACTTCGTACGAATTCACTGCTCCGGAAGCAAAGCCTAGCGAGCCTGCGACGAGTCCCATTCCGGCCAGACCACCAAACGCCAGTACTCCGCCCGAGGCCAGCGTACCGGCGATCAGCAGGCCTTTCTGGATATCGCCGTTGTCCCAGCTCTCGTTGAGGAAGTCTCCGGCGTCTTCGAAGTTCTCGCGAACCGGGTGCGACA
This sequence comes from Planctomycetota bacterium, assembly GCA_031377305.1. Classification (GTDB taxonomy): domain Bacteria; phylum Planctomycetota; class Planctomycetia; order Planctomycetales; family Planctomycetaceae; genus SXXK01. Next base: position 2,517 of record JANMEV010000667.1, read on the forward strand.
CCTGCTTGAACGCACTGCTGAGCCACGACAGGCCGCTTGGGTCTGACAAGTTGACCGGATCATTGGCCGAGTACCGGCTGAGATTGACATCTCCCGCACCAAACCGCAGTGGATCTTCGCCAATGAATTTCCCGGCCGCCGGGTCGTACCAGCGAGCTCGGGCGTAGTACAACTGGCTGTCCAAGTCCCACTCCAGCCCGCTGAAGAACTGTTTGTAGTCCGCCGTCGGCCCGGTCTGAGTCGTAACGACTCCGAAGCTGTTCATCTTGCGATGATCCAGATTCACTCCTGCCGTGCTGATTACGTCTCGCACATTGCCCGACTTGTCTTCCAACGGCCACAGCACTCCGCTAAGCGTGGACTGATCAGCAAACACCTGATCAATCGTCTGACCGTCGAAGTACTGATGCTGAATGACTCCGTTCTGATTCAGAATCGTGGTGAGCTGGTCTCCGTCGTACAGATAGTACTCGCCCGTACTGCCGCCGCTTGTGGTGACGATCTTGCCAATGCGATTGCGACCATCGTCGTACGAGTATGTGACCGTCTTCGTCAGTGTTGATGTTCCGTTGACCGGAGCACTGAAGAATTCAACCTTGGTCAATTGACTGCGGTTATCCCACGAATAATGAACGTAAGCTCCTGTTGCCGCTCCATTAACCAGCGTGGTGCGACGAGTGATATTGCCTTCGGGATCGTACTGATAGGCAAAAGTGCCGTCGTTTAG
>JANMEV010000671.1:0-23947 GCA_031377305.1 Planctomycetota bacterium
CACGGCATCTGGCATTGGCCCTGTTTCCGTCGCTGAAGAGCGGCGGCCCCATTGAAGCAGTGTCCGCAGCGTTTTCACTCGCTTAGCGGCCCCGTGTTTCCGTCGCTGAAGAGCGGCGGCCCCATTGAAGCTCCGATGAACGCCCGGCTGACAGGATTCGTGAACCGGAGGAGTGGTTCCGGAACGAGAGAGAGTTTGGCGTTTTCCTCCTTGCCGAGCAGGATCTCGTATTTGCTGACGGAAGTCTTCATGAATTCAAGTCGCATCGCCGCCATCCGCTGCGACATCGACTTTTCGTCAGACTTCTTTTCAGCGGCCTTCGACTTTTCGTCAGCCTGAGCAGCGCCTGAAAGAAGAAGCAACAATCCTGACAAGATGCTGGTTGTCGATGTCATACTGTGAAAACTCAAGCATTCATTTGGAAGGACGGCCGGTACGAATCGATGGAATAGCGGATACCCTGTGCCGGACTCGGCAAGCTCATCCTGACCCACATTGTTTTTGAGAGCGGCGTGTGATTTGGCCGAGGACTTCATCCCATTGACGACGGATGCGGCCTGAACTTAACTTCCCTGCCTCACCCGCGGCACTGTCAGCAACGCCGCGATGCCCATGCCGCCGCCGATGCAGAGTGCGCCGATCGCTGAGCCATGAGATGACGACGGACGTTTTTCTTTCGGCGTTGGAGATGGCTCTTGGACGACTCGGCGTGAAAGACAATCTTTTGTTGCATTCAGATCGTGGCAGTCAGTACTGCAGTGCAGCGTTTCATGCGGCGCTTGCTCATCATGAGTTGCGCTGCAGCATGCAGTCGGAAAGGCAACTGCTGGGACAACGCGGTGTCCGAGAGTTTCTTTGCGAGCCTGAAAAAGGAGCTGGTGTATCAGCAGGATTATGCGACTCGTGAAGAAGCTCGTCAGAGCATCTTTCAATGGATCGAAACATTCTACAATCGGACTCGTTTACACGAGCCCGGGATCGTTCGTCGCTCCTTGATTCTCAGCTCTACAGAATAGATGAGACTCAGCCATCGCCTTGCATGGGCCACCTGATGATTGCTGAGTTGGATCCCACGATCCAATGACTGCAGGAACTCAACAAAACTGTCCTCCGCACGTTGAATCTGATCGGTCTTCGCAAAGAGTTGCGATTCCTCATAACGGGCCGACCAACCATAGCGAGTATGTTTCGCAGGGATCCGCTGATAGCAGGCTATGGCTTTCTCGAAGTCTTTTTTTCGCGGCATTTTCCGCAAGTGTCATGAGCACATCAAAATAGTCTCCATCGCGGTTGAAGAGTTGTCTGTACGTCGCCGCAGCTTCTTCATAGTCCAACGTTGAAACGCCTTTCGGAATTTCAGGCTGCGCCATGCGGAGCACGATAAAGCAACTCACTGCAGCACAGATCGACGCACCCAGAAGGAATGCTTTTCGATTGTGTTTGAATTCGCCCGGAGAATGGGTATTCATGAAACCAACTGCCACGATCACAATGGCCACTGTGTTGATCAGGAGTCGTGGGCTTCGGGACGACTCCTCTGTTGTCCACAACACCGAGTAGGTCTTCGGAGGTTTCCCGGCCTATTGACTTTCGTTCTCACTGCCCGCAGAGTTACCTTGCTTCTTTAGATCTTCAACTGCATTTCGGCAGGCGATAGCTGCCATCTCCCATCTTCTGGCAACGTCGAGTTTCCCAAGGGATCCGGCAATGGAGGCGAGTTCTTCTCTAATCTCGACATTCTCCGGCTCCTTAGCGGCCACAATCACAGCCTCACGAAAACGCTCATGCAACTTATTCGACGCATCGCGCTTCTCCATTTCACGCTGCCATGCCTCCGTTTGCCCAAGCTTCAAATAGGCCATAGCTAATTGATAGCGTGCCGCAACATGATGGGCATCGTGTTTCAGCAATTTCGTTAGGGGCTCGATTGCGCCTTGAGGGTTACCATCAAAGAGTTGCTGAGTCCCATGCAGAAGGAGTGCGTTTGGATCGTTCGCATCTGCCAGCATGGCCCTCGTCACAGCCTCCCGTGATTTCTCCGGCTGCCCAAGTCCGTCATAACAGTTTGCTCGAAGTGTCCAAACAGTGGACGTTGCATTGGAGTTCTTCAATGACTCCAAACCCTCAGCAAACTGATTCCGGCCGATAAGCAATGCTGCAAGATCTGCTTCTATATCCGGCTGAGAAACATCTCCCCCTAGCTCCAAGGCCTTTCGGTAGTGTTCGATTGCTTCAGCATAAAGTGATTGCTCGGTGTAAATCGAGCCCAGAAGACGATGCGGTCGATAGTCGAGCGGATTAAGACGTATGGCTGCGGAAAGTTCAGCGGCGGCTGCAGACAACATTCCGAGATCAAAATAGACGGCGCCAAGCCAGCGGTGTGCCTCTGAATTGTCGGGATCTTCGCTAACAAGAGCCGCCAGCAATTGCCCTGCGTCAGAGAGCTTTCCATCGCGATAGAGCGCCTGCGAAGCATACAGAAGGGCGGGAAATCTGATTGTCCCCTCTGGCTTTGTACGCGAAAACTCGCTCAAGGCCCTGGATACCTTTCCGGTACCAAGAAATGCACAACCTCGCAGGAGTGTCGCGTGCTGCTGAAAACCCGCATGCTTCTCAAGCGTTTTTACCGCCCGAGCGACTTCGATGAAATCCTGCTTCTCAACCGCCTCCAGGGCGTGAGCAAAAACTTCGGTTGGAACTTCCCTGAACCAAAACCAAGCAACAACCGCAATCGTCACTGCAAGAACGACCGAGGCCATCAATTTCAGATTGAATCGACTTGTGCTCATAGGGGCGGATTGCTCTTGCGCGCCCAAAGCCGAAGTCGTGTGACGTGTATACGCCTACGTTCAGTCTTGAACTGTAACTCAAGAAATCTTTACGCATCTGCAACAAAAAACGACGATGCTCCGTACTGAATCATCGCGAAGAGGAGCAACGTTGCGGAGGTTTAACGCTGTGAGTGCAGCGTTTCCTCGATCCAACTTTAAAACGCGGGCTAAACATTCTTCCAAAGATCATGAGTTTTCAAGAGACGGTAACAACCCGCCCAACCTCAGAATTCAAGCCCTCAATCACCAATTGTCCGAAGCAGCCGATTTGGAAGCCACCCCGGTTGGCACGTGACTAGTCTTTGAGGTCAAACTTAAAGTCATTAGAATCACCGGCAGCGACCGTCCGTGTTTCTCCCGACGTTTTGGCATCGGCATATTTTGCCGGCAGGACCATCTTTGCAGGTCCGGCAGCGAAACTCGCCTGCATCTTTGCCTTTTGCTGTGCCATCATCGCTTTCATCTCTTCAGGGCTCTTCCCGAGCCCTGTTGAAGACGCGCTGGAATCAGCTTGAGCCTCAGCTTTTGCAATGGTGACAACATGCTGACCAACTGGAGCGCCGTCGTTCGTATCGAAGGTCGTCAAGCTAAACTTTCCATTTGAATCCGTCACGCCCGAGGAAGAGCGGGATGAACTCTCGGTGGAGAACGTGACCGTTGCCCCTTCGACTGGCTTGTCCTGATAAATGACGGTTCCAGTCACTGGCGTCAGAGCGGGTCTTGAAGCACTATCTCCGCAACCGATGAGAACAAAGGTAAAGAGAAAAAACAGCAGTGAACGACGACGAACCATGTTACACGACTCCGTAGCTCAAAAAAACGACCTAAGCCGCTGTAGGGCCCAACATAAAAAAGCCTGCAGGCCCCTGAGCCTGCAGGCGGATTTTAACATTTCAACACTTACTGAATTAGAAATCGCCTACGGTCTGGCCGTCTCTTCTGGAACCCAGCCTCTGATAGGTCCCGTAGTCGACGTTCTCACTGATGAACCTGACGGCACCATCGCACAGCACAAACTGTGAACCACCGATATGGTCCGAGCGGAATCCTCGAGATGTTGACCAGCTATTCTCCTGGCCACAAAGGCCCGGATAACGATTTCCTCGGTTTGAACAAGTTCGAAAATTGATCGGGGCTGTGGTGGCGAACCAATTGTTGTTATTGGAGAACGCGCCGTTCCAGCCGTGATCGGTACACTCAATTTCTGGCATTGTTTCGCCCATCATGATCGTGTTGGACGTGCCGTCTGGCAATTGAGCGAAATTTGCCGAGAAACCCATTCGGGAAAACGGGCCGGAGATACGACCAGGGTCGCTTGAATTTCCGTGTGCTTCCGGTCCGTCATTGAAGTAGCCGCCGTCATGATCGACTGGAGGCGTGCCCCACCTGTGCTCGGGGGAATTTGGACCATACTGAGTACAGCCGTTACCGGCGTCCATTCGCTGAGCACCCATCGAAAAGCCATACGACGACTGTGCCTGATTCCAGTCCCCGCCCCAGCCTTTTCCAATCGCTTTTTCCGTTTGAGAACTTGGACAACGGAGAATGCTGATTTGAGTCTGCATCCATTTTTGTGCTCCGCCTGGAGTTCTTCCAAGTGAGCTATTCGGGCTATCCCAGTCACCCTGTTGTGTGTTGAAATCAAGCGTGTTGTAAAGCCCGGCTTGTTCGATAAATGGCAACAATCGGGTGTAATGTGACCCTTTGTAAAAGTTCGCTCCCCAACCAAACATACCGTTCCCGGCAAACTGGTTGTGCACATCATGGTAGTTGTGTTGAGCCAACCCAAGTTGCTTCAGGTGATTCTTACACTGCGTACGGCGCGCTGCTTCACGAGCTTGCTGTACGGCAGGAAGCAACAATGCGATCAGAATCGCAATAATTGCTATGACCACCAGCAATTCAATCAGTGTGAAGCCACGCTTAACACTCCTCGAGGTTTTCATCAAAATCTCCTAGAAAGAGAAAAACAGAAAATGGACATTCAGCCCAATGCACATTCAATTTTCACAACACGCCTTCAGTCAGTTTTGACTGCCGAAAAGCAAAATCCAGAATCAAACAAGTAAGTAAATCCAAGTGACAGGACATTGTTCTTCATCAATATCCGCCTGCCACCGACAGAATATCCTAATAATGAGATTTTCCGTCCAAACGTCAATCCAACTATTGAGGGTTCAACCATTTTTTTTGAACAACGTTGCCAAGTTTCCGGCCTCGAAGCTGCAAAGCACACTTTTTCCTGATTTCGGAGCCACGACATTCTATTCTTTGTGTTTCAATTCCTTCTTCACTATCCACAACACAACATTGACAAATCGGACAATTGGCATGCTGGAACCGAGCAGTATGTTGATATTCCCGCGAAGAATCAACTGAGAGTTGCCGGCAACGTGTCATGGAAGTCTGGGCAGAATACTCATTGACTCACATCCCACAGGAAGGCAGCCGCTTATTGATGTTGCCGTTGGAGCTCCTCTAGCAATTCCCTTGCGGCGACCAGATCCGGGGTGATGGCGAGCGAAGCCTCGAGCCATAATCGAGCCAATTCGGGACGGTCCATTTGATGTGCAATCTGCCCAAGCCGAAATCGCAGGTTAGCATCGTCGTTGTTTCGAAAGGCGGCCGCGTTAAGTCGCGAGAATTCTTCAGCCAATTGTTCAAGTTCGGCAAGGCGGGCGGACTTCGAATCAGCTTCTGAGTTGCGTCCCGCTTGACGGAGAGCTTTCACCAACTGAAACAGAATGTCGAAGTTTCCGGGCTCCCTTGCCGCTGCTTTCTCCAGCATGCCAATGACGTTTTCTGGTCTTCCTGCCTCCAAGTCAATGGCCGTTCGAGTGAGAATTGCCGGCACTAGCTCCGGAGAGAGGGCCAATGCTTCGTCTGCTTTGCGAGTTGCCTGTGCTGTATCACCCAACGCGGCCAAACAGGCGGACTGAAGTGAAAGTGCCTTTGCCGACGCCTCTGCTTTTTGCAGAGTTTCAAGTGCCTCCGAGTACCGCAGTTGCTGAATCTGACAGTCAGCAAGTTCCAATATCACTGCCTCTCGCTCTGAATCGGGGAGACTTCGACGAAGTGCTTCACGATAGTCGACAATCGCCTCGCCATAATGCTGAAAGTCCTTTCCAATCCGGCCCCGCAGGCGAAAGGGCCTCCCATCCTGAGGATTCGTGTCACCGATTATCTTGAGATGCTCTAACGCAAGCGCCATCGACCCAAGATCGTAATATGCGGATGCCAGCCATCGACGAGCGTCAGAATTGTTTTCATCCTGTTCCAACACCTGCAAAAGCACCTGTTCGGCATCGACAAATCGACGCATCCGATAGAACGCTTCACCGGACCGCGTCAAAGCCTGGATTCGTGTGGTCGGACTGTCTGACGCCAGCTGAAACTCAACAACCGCGGCTGCGTACTTTCCGATCTCAAGAAACAGCATGCCCCGCAGCATGTGCGCGTGGCCATTGAATTTCGGGGTTTTCAGGAGCAGACGAGCTGTACGAAAGACGGTTTCTTGATCACCATTTTTCGCAGCATCCATGCCCGCCTGAAACAGCACTTGAGGATCGCGTCCCGTCAACTGTGTCAGAATGACTGCAAGAACCAACAGAAGCATCACAACGAGCGTGGAGCAAAACCTCCTGCGTTTCAGCGTTGGCCAGAAAGTGCCTCGCCACCACGATTTCATATCTGTTGAATTCATCGCAAGGCATTTCATTGCAGGCAGAAACAGAGCATCTTCACTGAAGCAGATCGCCCTTGAAAATTCTTGGGGAACCCTGGAGCGGACCGCAGCAGTCTTCGTGCTTCATCCTTTTTTTTACCACGTTGCTGACGGTGCCGCAATTCACTGATTTGTGCGATTCTGCGTGGACCTCACCGTTGATCATTTTCAGGCAGATCGGCCAAGTTGATGGAAATTCACAGGCTTCAGCAGGACTTCCTGCCTAAAAATCCATCCCCTTTGAATCAAAGTCCGTTGAATTACACTTTCCGATTTCGTGATCACCGTTTCTCGGATTGCATCTCACGCATTTTAGTATGTGAAACTACTCAACGATTGCATTTGGATCCACATCTGGCTCACGAAGTACGAGAGTTTCCAGCGTAGAAACGCCCGAAAGGGTTTGGGTAACGCCGGAAGGCCAGTGAACTTCAACGCTTGAAACGTCGGTGGCCGTTCCGACACCAAAGAAAAGTCTTGAATCATTCGACGAAGCATAGCTGCCACCGCCCTTCACCATTCGAAGCAACTCCTGCTGCTCTGATGTCGCTCGCACTTTGACGTACGCCCCCACAGCGTCGCGATTGCTTGTGGTGCCGATCAGCCGGATTACCAGGGAGTGATTTGTGCCAGAGTTGTTCGCGAGGACCACCAATGGTTCATTGGTGCAGGACACGACCAAATCCTGGTCCCCATCGTTATCAAGATCACCACAGGCGACGCCTCGCCCCATATGAGGTGTCTGCAAATACTCACCAGCTTCGGAAGCCACATTGTAGAACCGTGATCCCTGCTCATTCTGGAATAAGAGCGGAGCCTGCCGCAGTGGAGCGTTCGTCGGATATCGAATGACATGCCCGTTCGACACGAAAACGTCTTCATCACCGTCTCGATCGAAATCCAGGAATACTGTTCCCCAACCGACAGCCAGCCCTCCTACGGCTGTTATACCAGTTGAACGACTCACATGCTGAAATACAAAGTTGCCATCGTTTCGGTAGAGTGAAATACTTTCGCGTTCAAAATTTGAGACCCAAATATCGGGTCGCCCGTCCAGATTGTAATCGCCAACGTCGACTCCCATGCTGCCTTCCGGCATCCCGGAATCGCTGAGGCTGGTACCACTTCTGGTTGCAGCGTCTTCCAGCGTTCCGTCGCCGTTGTTGCGGTACAGAAAATTGGGCACGGTGTCATTCGCAACGTAGACATCGACGTGACCGTCAAGATCGATATCGGCCATCACGACACCCAGCCCCTTACCATCATTCCTGAGCTGTAATTTTTCTGTGAAATCTGAAAAAGTGCTGTCGCCGTTGTTGTGATAGATAATGTCCTGTATTGGTTCGAACCGGCGAGGAGGGCAAACTTCCCGGAGGCCAGGCTTTGGGCCCTCACAGAACGGATTGTTGTCGGGCGACCAGTTCACATAATGAGCCACATAAATCTCGGGATTGCCATCGCCATCAACATCGCCACACGCGGCGCTGGTGCTCCATTGGGAGTCCGTCAGCCCTGATTCTCGAGCGATCTCAACATACGAGCCGTCGCCCTGATTCTGAAAAAACAAAAGGCCACCGTACCCGGTTATCAGGACGTCGGAAAATCCGTCGTTGTTGAAATCCGTGACCGCTGCACCGTGACTGTACCAGGGCGCCATAGTTACTCTGGCAGCGTCCGAAACTTCCACAAACCGCCAGTCGCCCAGGTTTCTGAAAAGCCCCGGCGACAGCCCCGTTGTCTTTTTCTCCGATTCGTAGCGTCCCCCACCCGGCACGAAAAGATCGACATCGCCATCGTTGTCGAAGTCGATCATTCCGACGCCTCCTCCGAGAGACTCCAAAATCGCAAAGTGGTTGGATTCTTCGCCATTGCGATAGACAAAATTGATACCGGCTTTCGGCGCCATGTCGACAAAATCGGCGATCGATGGCACTGTCCTGGTCGTCTCTGGCTCGCTGGCTTTCGTGCTTCCTTCGCTGGCAGTTTGGGGATCGTGCTTCACTTCCGTTTCAGGAGGGTCGGATGTGCATCCAGGGAGTGCAACCGCAAGCCAAAACGCCAGAAACATATGTTGAGGCAAGCGTAACGAAAATCGGCAGGAGTGCCCCCCGGTCGATCGACAAGCGACCGAGGAATGCGTGTGCGATATCATGGAAAGGCTGTGGCGGTTGATGCTGGATCTGCAATCCGCTGACTGGCTGCCGTTCGTTAAGGAGACAACCAAAGCCTCCGTTGAATTTCGGAATGCGGCACAAAGCCTGTGTTCGTCAAGCGGCTCCAATGTTGATCGTATCCTTATTCTCTATTCTCTTGAAACCGTCTTGTCGTGGAAATAATTCGGGAAACCCCGATGCCGCATGCCAAAGTCGCGAGCTGAAGAGGACATAAAACTCAAAGGGTGAATTCGATCAAATGCTGCCAGCAGGAATCAAAACTTCGCCCGTCTTTACGCAGCCGCAAAATCTTCTTCATGCGACGCTCGGCGTTTTCAAGCTCACGCCCGATAAACAAGCCTACGAAATCATTGCCAATGTCGCGAAACAAGTTTGCTATTTTCCTCGACAAGATCACTCATTCAAGTCTGGCACCGACGCCTTTTATTCCGTCTTGTGGTTTGCAAAAGTCTCCGCGAGCCTGCGGTGTTTTTCTTCCAGTTCGACCTTGCCAATACCGTGATAATAATCGGCCAGAGCCTCATGAGCGGCCGCATGCTCCGGATTGAGATCGACAACGCTAAGAAGCCAGCGAAGCCCTTCTACCGGGGATTCGTGAGACATTGAAATCATAGCGATTTCGTACCTCACGTCAGGCTGATTTGGGCTCTTCAAGAGACTGTCAACCAACTGCTGTTTCCGCCGTAGGGTTTCCTCGCTCGAACGTACCTGCTTGAACATTTCCGAGGCTCGCTCTGTCATTCCAGAGGCCTGCAATGCAGAAGCCAGCGAATACTTGATCGGCGTACTATACGGGTTTTCCTTTTGCAACTGTTCGAGTGTCTGCACGGCAGTCTCGGCGGCTCCATCCATCAACTGAGTCTTTGCCATTGCGAATCTGGCATCCTGATTCGCAGGGCTCAGGTTCAGGACCTTTTGCAGAATGGCCCTCGCCTCATCCATCTGGCCATTCAAAAGCAACCATTCATTCCACTGAATCAGCAGTTGACTATCGTCCGGCGTTTCCCTGAGGCATTGCTGGAACCGTACCTTTGCCTTGTCGTAGTCGTGCAACTCTGTGAGGCAAACGGCCATGTCGCAGCGAATTCGCGTGTTACCGGGGTTCAGCCCTAGTGCTTTCTCATAGGACTCTACGGCCGCGCTCCATTGCTCGGAATCCTGTAGCCATGATCCCTTCAACTCATGCGGACGCGGATCAGTGGGAAACTCGGCCTCCCAGGCAGCAAGAACCGGGGCAGCTCTTGAAAACTGGTAATTGAGCAGATAACCGGTCACAAAGCATTCGCAAATATCCTGACCGTCGTCACGCGGGTCTTCCAGCAGTTGCCGAAAATGCGGTTCCGCCTCACCCATCTGTCCCGCCCGGGCCTGGGTCAGCCATTGCTCACGTTCAAGGAGTTCCACCGAAACGCCATCGTCGAAAGCTGCCTGAAGCTGCGTGCGAACGAGTTCGAACTTCCCTTGCTTCCGATAGGCTTTTGCGTATAACAGATGAGTCTTTCCATCGCGGTTCCATTGCGGAATAGAGTCGAGCCATCCGATGGCCGCTTCGACACGTTGTTGGTGCAACGCCCTTTCTGCAAGCACCGTTTGAACCATCCGACTGAGGGCCGGAGATGCAACGCAGAGGGCAATGGTGACAAGGCTGATACATATCCTGCGGATTGGTTTTCTGCCCATCATGTTGAACAGCCGCATTCCGACAGCTCCGACGTCGCACTTTGCTTCGGTCTGCTGCAACGAACAGCCCTTGGTGCCTAATGGTAACAGCAGTCGTTGTCAAAGCAAACTGTGGCATCTTGAAAACATCAGGGGCGGCCGTGTCACTTGAAATCGACTGCAATCGCGAGTCAACTGCATAACGCTGTTTGATAAAATCATAAAGTTCCTTCGACAGTAACCTCGTCGTGACGACGCCCCGAGCACAATGCAATGACTCTCCAGCCGATCAATCGACATCCCTTCGAGACGACGTTTCAAGCCGTCGCGATGATGGTTGCGGTGTTAGCGTCATCTGGCTGCACAAACGACGCGAGGGATAGAGGTGCGGAGATTGATGGTCCAACGACTTCGGAATCTTCTGTTGCAAGCGTTGCACCTTCTGCGTCGGATGCAGAATTGACGTCACAGATTCAGGCATTCTGCGGCGCCTGTCATACTGTACCGCTGCCCGACAGTTTTCCAAAACAGGCATGGTTCGACGAAGTGAAACGCGGTTTCGAGTTCTACTACGAGTCCGGCCGCCAGGATCTGAAGCCGCCACCTCAGGCGGCTGTCGCTGCGTGGTATCAGAAACAGGCGACAGATCAGCTTGCCGAACCTGAACAGTCCGAAGCTCCTGGTCCATCACTTAGGTTTGAAATGCGTTCTGTCAACGTGGGCGTGGCCCCTGCTGAAGCCGCTGCCGTGTCCGTCGTGCGGTTGTTCGATTCGAGTTTAGGTCCTTCACAGTTCTGCGTCAGCGATATGCAACGCGGACTTGTGGTACGATGTGACGTGAATGATCCTGCCAGTTCCTCTTCTTTTCCAATTGGCTTGAATCCAGCTGGGACATGTGATGTTGATCTCGATCAGGACGGAAGTCTCGATCTCGTCGTGGCAGACCTTGGAAGTCTGCTTCCGGAGGATCATCAAAAGGGGCAAGTGCTCTGGATGCGAGGCGGTGGCCGAAACTCGACAGGATCATCACCAGAGGTGATCCTCGATGCCATCGGCCGAGTTGCCGATGTGAAGGCCGGAGATCTGGACAATGACGGCGATCAGGATCTTGTCGTCGCTGAATTCGGCTGGCACAAAACGGGCGGGATTCATGTTTTGTTCAATGACCTTGATGAAACCGGAAAACGCACTTTCCGCGATCTGATACTGGACTCACGGCCGGGCACAATTCATGTTCCGGTGACTGACCTGGATGGCGACGGTCGATTGGATTTTGTGGCATTGATCAGCCAGGAACATGAAGTCATTGAGGCGTTCCTGAACCGGGAAACCGGTTTCGAGAAAGTCCGAATCCACGCCGCTCCGGATCCGTCGTACGGGTCAAGCGGCATTGAACTCACTGATATGGACAACGATGGTGACGCCGATATTTTGTACACAGTTGGTGACACCTTTGATTCCTATCTGATCAAACCCTACCACGGTATCTGGTTGCTGCGAAACCACGGTGAGCTCCGGTTTGAACCGCAACGTATTGCCGCCATGCCCGGTGTGCACCGTGCCGTCGGGGCCGATCTGGACGGTGATGGCGATCAGGACATCGTTGCCGCTGCACTCCTGCCATCAAAGTCCATACGAGGGAAAACACTGAAGGATCTTCAAGCATTGATTTGGCTGGAACAGTCTGCTGATGGCAGTTTTGCACGCCATGTAATTCAGCGAGGACTTCCAATCTATGCATCGCTGGCCGTGAGCGACATTGACGAGGATGGCGATTTGGATGTCGTCGCTGGCTGCTTCATCGGAGAACCAGTCGATCCGCCGTTTCTGCTGCACGTATTTGAAAACCAGCGACTCAGCAAATGACAAAGCCCGGCAGTTATTCACTGCCGGGCTTCGAAACTTTGGCGTGCCATCGTGGATGATTTGAGGATCAAACCCTGTCCGCCAGCGGACAGACGTAGGGTTCGCGGTATTCGCGAGTTAGCATAGCATTTGCGGAATCGTTGTTGGTGAAGACTTCCTTGTCGGGATCGAATTGCAGCAAGGCCCCGAGGGACATTTTGTACTTTTCAAGATCCACACCGTTTTTTGTGAGGTGCTTAACAGTTCGCTGCAGTGTCGCCTCTTTGTCGTCAAGGCATTTGATGTCGCTTAGAAACGCTGACACATCGCTGATGGCCACTCGATTTTCTTCGCCCATGTAGTATGAGATGTTACCGAGGTGGCTGATGGCGGCTGAAAGATGTCCTTCGCGAACGTCGGCATTCAGTTCCTCTACCTTACGAGACTGGCAGGCGGAAATGAAATTCTTGAAGTGGTCGCCACCACCCTTGAACTCCTGAACCATCTTTTTGTCTTTGTCGTAAACGAAACAGTGGTCGTACTGGTCCTGAACCAGATAGCCGTTGCTGCCGTAGAATACAACGCCGACTTTGTTCCCGCTTTTGCTGTTAAACAGGATGTTTAGTTCCTCGTCATCGCTGTCATCAACTGAGAGCCCTCGTGTTTCGAAGACGATGCATTTGTCACCGTAATCGTAGAGAGATACTTCTGTGTTTCCCGTGTCGCCTCCATCAACGTAGGCCGAATCATTGCGTTCAGCCTGATAGCCTAATCGTCCGCCGTACGTGAAAATCGTCGAAGGGTGCGTGTCGATTTCCAGGCCCCAGCGAGCCACGTCTGTCTGGTGCGGCCCCTGATTACCGAGGTCTCCGTTTCCATAGTGTCGCTGCCAGTGCCAGTCGTAGTGGAATTTCTCGCGAGTACATTTTGGATCGGTGAAGGTCGCGGGGCCGCTCCACATGTCGAAATTCACGGTCGCAGGAATTGCATAGTCACCACGAGCACCGATGCTCTTGCGTCGTTTGTAGCAAAGTCCACGCGCGAACTTCACTTCACCAATTCCGCCACCTTTCATGAAGGCGAATGCTTCTGTGATCGCCTTGCTGGATCGGCATTGGGTTCCCACCTGGCACATGCGTCCGTATTTGCGAGCCGCAGCGATTAGCGCGGTTCCTTCGTAGACGTTGTGGCAAACGGGCTTTTCGATATACGCATCTTTTCCAGCCTGCATCGCCCAGATTCCGGTCAGAGCATGCCAGTGGTTCGGCGTAGCGGTACTGACCATATCGATTGAACTGTCGTCGAATGCCCGACGCATATCGGCGACGGGTTTCGGCCGCATTCCCTGCTTCTTTTCGATATCATCACAACGACGATTCGCCACGGCTTCATCGACATCGACGACAATGCGAATCTCAGTGCGATCGTCGCTCAGAAAATTGCTGATATGCTCACCACCGCGGCCGTTGACGCCAATCACTGCCACGCCAAGCTTGTCGTTTGCGGAAATCCCGGCTCGGCCAATTACCGGCGCTGCAAGAAACGCGGACGCACCGAGTGCAGACGATTTAAGGAAACGACGTCGATTAAGTGAGCTCATAAAGTGCCCCAGGAATGTGAAACTCGGTGGAATGTCAAGTGCGCGGCAGTGGTCAGGAAGGCAGTAAACGGGTCAACTGGGTCGCATTGCAAAATCACATTGAAAATTGGATTGAGACTTCCGGTCAGTCAGACAGGCTTTGCTAAGGCGGTTTCGAATTGCGTCTCAGACATTAACACGAGAGTAATCAACTGGACAGTTCCATGGTTCCCGGATCGCTGCATTTTCGGATTATCAGTCGGAACGCAATGCGTCCAGTTTTTTCCTTGTTTTATTCATGGAGAAACTGCCGTTGCACTACGGTTGATCAAAATGTGGCGATGTCCAACGAAGTTCGAATGGAAGCGAATTTGCCGAGCAGATGCAAGTCACAGGATTCCCGGGACAAAGGAAGCCGCCAAGTTTGAACGCTGACGGATTTTTCACACAGGGACAGTTCCGTTCAGGAAATTTCTGCATGAGATCCGGGCCAGACACGTTGTGCGAATTCAAACCGTCGGGTCAACTTTAGTCCAGGGGCGTTTACCAACGAGGCGGTCAATCAGCGGCATGTCAAGGTAACGTTGGTGGCGGTGGTGTGAGTCATGTACTTCCGCTTCCTGAATCGCACGACTGGAACCGTCCTCCGCGATCCTGACGAGGTCACCGGCTCGGGCAAGCCCAACAACACTTTCCAGTGCGTCAATGGCCGCGTACTGATCGAAGGACAGTTCCTGTGTGGAAAACCGTCGTCCCAAACCCACCAATTCAGACATCGCAGCTTTGCCAGCAGTCGCCAGATTCAGGGGCGCACGCGAATCGACAATGAGAATCGCTTCGTCAATTTCGTCCGGGTCTAAAAGTTCATTGAGAATACGTTTTAGCATGTTTGTTGCGGCAAGTCCCGACTGGGCATCGGCAACGGCTACGCCGATACGTCGCGTCGTGCCGTCGGTCTCACGGCGAGTAATTAGCAGTTGAAATGCCTGCCGAGTTAATCCTTTTCGTGCGGCGGAAGTTGCAGTTGCCAAATGGCGGTAGAGCATGTTTCGAAACTGTGGAAGGGACGTAGTGCAAGCGTTGAGAATACTCTGCAACAGCCCGGTCAGATTTCCAGAATCCACAGGAAGCTCTTCCGGCCGCTGTTTTCGCGTCGCAACATGGTCAGCCAGTTTTCGATTAATCACAGCGTCGATCGAGTCAATCGTGTTCGGCGAGTCCTGGTTTGCTGAATCCCGGCCTTCGTCAACTCGCGCCTCGTCGGATGGTCCGATACTGAATCCATCGGCGTCTGTGTACGGATTCACAACGACCAAATGTGGATCCAGATCTACCCGCATCTGCGCGCTCGAAGGATTCCACGATGCCAGCCACTGCTGCATTCCCAGCCTCTGAAGGGATCTCGCTTGCCGATCCCAGCCGGCACCAGCTCGGGAAATCACATCGCGAGGTCGCAGGTCGTTTCGCAGAGATCCATCGGGCTCAAGCAGGATATGGTCCACCGTTTTTTTACCGACGGGAAACCATCGATCGACTGATTTCAGGACCTGGACTTCGGCAACAGCATCGAAGGGCGAGCATGACATGTCCAGGCGATTCTGAATCATCTGCCTTGCAAAGTTCGCATCGATCCCCGACAGCAACAGCGGAAACTGTCGAATCCTGTCGTCCCAACTGGCCTTGCTGACCAGACCGCGAGACGTCCATCGAAGAAATGTCTCATCAACGCCGCTTGTGATCACCAGAAGGCCGGGGCACAGATCCAGCAACGCATGAACAGTCGCCGTCCATGTCTGCACCTGATCCTCGCTCAGGGTATCGACCTGATCAAAGCACAGCACGAAGCACCGATCTCGATACCCGGCAAACTGGCACAGGATGCGTAGAACTTCCTTCATGTCCTCAAGAGTCAGGACGCATCCGTCCTCGGATTCGCGAGCTGGCGGCAATCCGAGCGTCACTGCTTCTTCGGGATCCAGATAGTCGCCCGAGAGCCACTTCACAGCCAGCGCCGAACGTCCGGTCGTCGGCATTCTCATCGCTCGCCGCTGAATGTCTTCGAAGAGCTCCCAAAGCACGTCGTAAATGACACCGGTTTGATTGAGATCGCTCAGCAGCTTCTGGTAAATCTGCCGACACTTCCGAAGTGTGGGCTCCTCGCCGGGAGCATGCCTGGCGATGGCCTCTTTAATCGCCATGCTCACCAGTTTGTAAAGCCTGGTTCTCTGCGGAGCCTTGTGGAAGTTGCGAGTCAAAATGCTGATCGATGTTTTCAGGATCGTTCGCAGAATGTCCTGAGGGCCGGCTTGCAGGTTCATCAGATAGACGAACGGATATTTTTCAGCGCTGGCCCAAAGACCGAACCTCGCCAACAAATGACTTTTTCCAATCCCCGGCGGTCCTGAGACAACCACGCCACGTCCCTTGTCAGCGCGACGGGTTTTTTGGGCATAAAGTTTGAGTTGTTCAAACGCGCCGTCGTGGATTTGCGGTATATCGCCGGTGAGCGACTCAACCTGCGTGACTCGGTTGTCGTCAAATGGGTTTGCAAGCTGCAGATTCTGACAAAACCCGTCGAGGGTGGCGTCCGGAGAGTTCATGTCTGTGCTCTGGTGTGCATTGCGCGGCAAATGTTCAAAATTCCCTGCCAGTCAAACTGGCCAGCGAGAAGTACGATGCGACTTAGGTACTATGAGGCGAATGCGTCGAATTGAGAGAATTTAGTCTATGGGATTTCCGCCGACTTTCCCATCAGGCACCAATTCAAACGCATTTGTGACCTCTACTGGGACTCGACACGGCTGAAGAGTGTCGAACTTCACAAACGCCCAATTGGTCGCGGCGACTGCCAGCTTTTTCCCATCGCCAGGTCGAATCAACTCATACCGGCGAAGCGAGGTGACTCGTTTCATGTCGGCGATCCACGTTCGCACAATGATCTGGTCGTTCAGAAACGCAGGGACGAGATATTCGATGGTGTGCGATCGAACAACCCAGCCCTGGCCGATTTGATAATACGCTTCCATCGGCCATCCCTGCGCGGCCGAATGTGCAATTGCGGCGTCCTGAATCCAGCGGATGTAGTGAATGTTGTTCACATGCCCAAGGCCGTCGATCTCTTTTGGCAGTACGCAATGGGAGTATTCGAAAATCGCTGGCATCTTGGAGTTACTGGTGCGCTGTTTCTTGTGATGGAATCGGTTTCAACATGGTGAGCGAGTCGGCGGCCGCTGTTCGACAGCATCCTCTCAGCCGTGTCTGCGCTGAAATTTGTAGCGGCGGATGCGCAGGTGATGCAAAAAGGAGGGGGCTCATTGTCCCTGAGCCGGATACAACAGAAACTCATTCCGACGTCGCTGAAAGTTATCGACTCCCATTGCGGCCTGCTTCTGAATCTCAGGCACCGACTGGCCCGCCAGTATTGCCGTGAGCGTTTGCTGATTTCCCAGCAGAGTGATTGCCTTCCCGCCCGTCCAGTCATTCGGATATAGCTTCTGCAGTGAGGCCGCGATCGCGACGCCGACAATCAGCGGTTCGAACTGGGCTCGGTCGGTAATGATAATATTCACGCCGCCACATTGTTCGCCGACGTACTTGCTGGATGAAGGAGTAAACTCGATTGGCACAAAAGCAACTCCGGGAATCTGTTGCTCGTTCAACGCGGCGGCGAGTTGTCGCGACTGGATCCATGGAGCTCCGATGACCTCAAACGGCGTGTCGGTACCGCGGCCCACAGAGATATTGGACGTTTCGATCATCCCAATACCCGGGTACAGCAACGCCTGAGTCAAGCATCGCATGTTCGGGGACGGATTGGTCCATTGCAGCCCAGTCGCGTCCCAGAAATTCTTCCGGTTCCAGCCTTCGCACGGAATGACCTCCAATTGAAGATCGAGCTTCAGTTCCTTTCGGAACATCAGAGCAAGTTCACCAATCGTCATGCCGTGGCGGACCGGCAGGCTGTGAAATCCGACAAAAGATTCTTTGCCAGGATCCAGCATCGGACCGGCGACATCGACCCCGTTGATTGGGTTGGGACGATCCAGCACGACAAAGCGTTTTTTGTGCTCAGTGGCAGCATGCATTGCTTCACCCATCGTGGAAACGTAGGTGTAAAACCTCGCTCCAATGTCCTGAATGTCGAAGACGATGATGTCGACTCCGTCGAGCATCTCTTTGGTCGGTCGTCGAGTCTTTCCGTACAGGCTGAAAACTTTGAGACCGGTCGATTGATCGGTGCCGTCATCGATTTTCGAAATATCAAGTTTGCCTTCCATACCATGCTCGGGGCTAAACAACGTAGTCAGTTTGACATCCGGACTGGAATGCAGAAGTTGAGCCGTGCTCTGACCTTTGACCGTCAAGCCCGTATGGTTGGTGATGAGACCAATCCGTTGTCCAGCGAGCTGCTTGAATCCGTCTCGCTGCAACACATCAATGCCGCAAAGGACTGGATCCTTGGCGCGGCACTCAGCGGCAGCAGCAAGAAAAACAGCAATGACGAGGCCGAGAAGCGATCGGAAGTTCAAAGACATTAAACGGATTCCATTTTGGCAGGGAGCACGGACGTGATAATGACCCCAACAGTATATGTTGTCAGCGATCCGATCACCGCCAGCCATGGCCATGCAACCTCCCAGCCGTAGTCGGGTGCTTTGAACTGGACAAACAACAGGACGGCCAGTCCGCTCAGCGAGCCAACGAGCGCCGCTGCCTGTCCGGCTCGCTGTGAAAGGACTCCTAGCGCGAAAATCCCCAGCAGCAAACCTGCCGAGAACCCGGCAATCGTTAGCGCGCTCTTCACAACGGTGTCATCCAGATTGATCGCCCAGATTCCGATGCCGATTTGAATCACGCCAAACAGAACCGTGAGCCATCGTGAGACTCTCAGCTGGGACTCAGGCGAAGGCTCAGTTCGGCAGTTTGGAAGATAAAAATCGTTCAGAAGTGCTGAGGCTGATGCGTTGAGAGAACTTGAAGTCGTTGACATCGCCGCAGAAAGAATCGCCGCCAGCATCAATCCGATTTGTCCGGTGTTCTTCGGGAAGTAGTTGACGATAAAGTGAGCGAACACCTGATCCGGTTCAGCGGGAGCCGTGTTGCCATCCAGCGAATAAAAACAAGCGAGTTCAATGCCGATGAATAGGAACAGAGCAAACTGCAGGAACACAACGACTCCGCTCAGGAAGACAGCTCGTCCGGCTTCTCGCTCATTTTTGGAGCTCAGGTAACGTTGGACCATCATGTGGTCAGTGCCATGCGAGCCGATCGAAAGAAACGCGCCGCCGATCAGACCGGCCCAAATGTTGAACGGATCTGACATCGAAAAGTTGAACTCAAACACTCTCGATTTGCCGGAAGATTGTGCGAACGTCCAAATCTGGTCCCATCCGCCCGGAACCTGATGGGCGATGATAAAGACGGCAGAAATTCCACCCACCATGTAAATCACAAACTGAACGCAGTCGTTCCAGACGACCGATCGCAGACCACCAAAGACTGTGTAGGCCACGGTGATGACCCCCATCACCAGAACGCTCAGCGCGAATGGCCAGCCGATCAGCGTATGGATGACAAGCCCCGCCAGAAACAAACGCAGGCCGTCACCAAGACTGCGAGTGACAAGAAAAAGCAGTGATGCAGCCATCTTTGTGGCTCCACCAAACCGCTCTCCCAGAACCTGATGGGCCGTAAAGAGTTTGCCCTTGAAGTACAGCGGAAGGAAGACTCGAACAACGATCATTCGCCCCAGGATAAAGCCCATCGCGAGTTGCAACCAGCGCATGCCGACTGCTCCATAGGCCGCTCCGGGAATACTGAGTACCGTGGCCGTACTTGTTTCCGTGGCCACAATGGATCCCAGAATTGCCCACCACGGTATCGATCGACCGCCAAGCATGTACGATTCGACATCCTTGTTCCTGCGTCCGGACCAGAATCCGATCACGACAGACAACAAAAGCAACAAGCAAAGAACGACGTTATCAATCAGGCCCAACTTTGGCATAGTCCTTAACTCGATGGCAGTTGCGTGTACTATTCTGACGATCGAAAATCCTGTATCGGACAGTTGTAATGCCTTAGCCTCAAGACGGATACTCTTCGAAACCCCGGACTGCCGCAAAATCTGCCAAACAGCTCGTTCAAGACTGTTGTGACAGGGGGCCGTAGCGGACACATTTTTCGCTTTCTATCGAAACAAGCCGCGTTCTGATTTTTGCGGCGGATTTGAATTCCAATAACCATGAACCGTGCCACTAGGTCCGTATCTCTTGATCAGTTGACCACTGAGGCCGCGAACCCTGCGTCGGCGAACATCGATACACTCTCGACTCTGGAATTCGTTCGGTTGATGAATGCCGAAGATGCAACGGTACCTATGGCACTTGCCAAAGCTGAAGCGTCGATCGCGAAGGCGATTGAGGTCATAACCGATCGAATCCGGTCCGGTGGTCGATTGATCTACATCGGAGCGGGTACCTCTGGTCGGCTGGGTGTCCTTGATGCATCTGAATGTCCTCCAACATTCAACACGCCCCCTGAAATGGTAGTTGGCATCATCGCTGGCGGGGATTCGGCCCTTCGCAAAGCGGCAGAAGGAGTTGAGGATCATCCTGAAGTCGGTGCGGCAGATGTCAAAAGGATCAACCTGACATCGAATGACGTGCTGGTTGGCATCGCCAGCAGCGGCCGGACGCCATACGTCGTCGGGGCACTTAATTACGCGAGAAGTATTAACGCGTTTGCGATTGGCCTGAGCTGTAATGAGCATTCAGCGATCGCCGATTTTTCGGATCTGATGATAACGCTTGTTGTCGGTCCCGAAATCATCAGCGGGTCAACTCGCATGAAGGCTGGGACAGCGACAAAACTGGCGTTGAACATGCTGACAACCGGCGTCATGGTGCAGCTTGGCAAGACTTATGGCAATTTGATGGTTGACGTCCGTGCAACGAATTCGAAGCTCGTCGCTCGCAGTCGACGCATTGTGGCAGGGCTGACTCAGCTTTCGGAGGACCAGGCGGAAGCCGCGTTGTCGGAATGCAACGGCGAATTGAAAACCGCCGTCGTAACATCGCGGCTTCGCGTTGATGCGGAAACGGCTCGCCAGATTCTGCGTCGATGCGGCGGACAACTGCGGCTCGCTCTTCAAACTCCAACAGAGTCCAGTGAATCCCCAACGGGATCGCTTCCATGAACTATTCTGAAGTGCTTGTGATCGGCGTCGATGCTGGCGGCTCAAAAACCACCGCGTGGATCGCGAAGGTTGATGACTCATCCTCGGAGCCGCTCGGCGTCGGTGAAGCCGGGCCCGGAAATCCTCGCGCTGTCGGGTTCAAAGCTGCTCAGCAGGAAATACGTTTAGCCATTTCGCGAGCATTCGAGAACGCAGCTTTCGTTCGGAGCACAGTTGAAAGCCTCTGTCTGAGTGCGGCCGGCGCGGGGCGAAGTGCTGAGCAGGCTCAACTGCGAGAATGGGCCGAGTCACTGCAATTGGCAAATCGAATCGTCGTCACTGGCGATGCTGAACCAATCCTCGCCGCCGCGTCACCAGAGAGCACCGGAATTGCCTTGATCTGCGGAACCGGTTCGCTCGCCTGGGGACGCAACGCGGCAGGTTGCATCGACCGAACAGGTGGATGGGGCCCACTGTTTGGCGACGAAGGAAGCGCTTATCTGATTGCGTTGAGCGGACTGCGAGCCGCAGCGCGGGCTGGCGATGGTCGAGGCCCCGAGACGGCGCTTCTGGACGCGTTTCAGCAGCGTCTCGACGCTGCAACTCCTTCAGCGTTGATCGAACGAGTCTATGGGGCCGCTCTGACTCGCAAGCAAATCGCTGCCTGCGTAGACGTTGTGTTTGCCGCCGCCAAAAGTGATGATGTTGCAAGTCGGATCATTTCCGTGGCCGCTATTGATCTCGCCGACATGGTGTCGGCTCTCGCTGTCAAGCTAAGTCTTCCTCCAATGGAATTCTCATTGGCGCTGGCCGGCGGAGTCCTGATGCATCAACCCGAGTTTCGGTCAAGCGTCGTCCGTTCGGCTGGCGTTGATTCGCAGCAGATTGTTCTTGTGCCTGAGCCTGTCGTGGGTGCGATCAGCATTGCAAGACGCCTCGCCGCAAAGTGAATTTAAAACCGATCGATTCAATGACGAACCCTCGCCAGTCGATCTGTCCTTCGCAAACTGCCTGACCGTAATTCCCATTTTTTAGCCTGTAGGAATTACATTGTGTCGCGGACGGTTGTTGCAGATTCTACTCGAACCTCAAGCGGCTTGCCGTCTTTGCGACGGCAATCGTCATCACAATGATGTCTTCTGAGATGACTGAGTTCTGAGGTTTGCAATAATTGTTTCGATGAATTCGCTTCGGCGATTTTGTTTTAATTCTGGCACGCTGTTCGCATTTCCTTTTAAGCATCAACCGAACGACTCCGGTGTGGATTCGACAACGTTCGGTGGTGATCCTCGGCCTGACAAACTCTGGCGACGATCATCAACATTTTGGTGCTTACAATCAAAGGAATGCGTTGCGATGAAGACTTCAAACTTGCTCACTGCGGTACTTCCACTTCTCCTCGGTGCATTAAGTCTGACTGCACAGGCTGAAGACCCGCGATACGCGGCACCAATGCAGGGCTATGGCTACAACGCCGCACCAGCCAGAGGCTTGTTCGGATTGCCCGTGCCTCAACAGTGGTCGGGATATCGAAATACGGGTACCCCACGAATGGCGACCCCAACCGGATATTCGACCGGATACGGTACCGCTCGAAACGCATCGAATTGCCCTAACGGACAATGTGGACTGAGCCAAAGCCAAGTGACCAACTATGGCTTCGGACAGTCTCAAAACGGAAACTGCGCAAATGGCCAATGTTCAACCAGCCGGCCTCAGTTTGGTCAGTATGAAAATGCTGCTTACCAAAACGGCCGATCTTCAGCCGGAGCCTGTGCAAACGGGAGGTGTCCAACTGGAAGTCTCGGCAGTGCGACCAATGCCTATCCCCGCGGCGGTTATCAACAGGGATTCGATCAGGGGCGAGTTAACACCGGCTACCGAGGTGCACCCACCGATCCGTTTCGCCGCTCCGGAGCGCTGTCAGATGACAACGAGTGGGTTCAGCGTACCCCAATTGCTCCACTGAACGATGCTTTTGACTCTCGCTACCGTCAGGACGATCTTGATCTGAGATCAGAATACTTTGGCAGTGACTCGCGACGTGATTTCGAACCACGTCAGCGAACACAGCCCGGTTCACGAAACAGTTCCGATGACTGGAATTCGTCGCCACGAAGGTCGCTGCAGGCTCCTGTAGAATCACGCAGCGGTGTCGCTCGGTTCTAAATGATCCTGTCAGCTTCCTTTGAATGGCCCAAGCCTCGAAGCAGAAAAGGGGAGTTGAATGTGAGAGCACTGGAGAGCACATTCGCTGCCTGATGTAACAATCACTGCCAGAGGGACTCGCTCCTGCAACATCACGATGGTGCGGCAGGGCGAGTTTCTTTTTTTCATTTCCTAGAACAACGGTGGATGTCCAGCCATTCGGCGCAGTGTGGATAACTGGCCGAGATGAGTTGCAAAGTGAGTGGCCAGGATGTGCGAGAGAAGATCTCGCTTGCTGATGAGCGCCGTATTCTTCAACAGATCGACTTCGTGCCGAACATCCAACTGGTCAGCTCGGGCGCACCTTAAGGCTTCGCAAAGCTGAGCGTAGCCGCGTTCGATTGAGGAAAGAAGTTCCTCAGCGGTGGGTCGAACTTTTGCGGAAGTCCCCGGTTTTGACGCGGGACCATAGGCTGCATGCCACGCCAGCGGACAAACAAACGGAAGCTCAAGCTGCTTCATCCCGTAGTCGACCACAATGGCAAGGTGAGCCAGAATCCACCGCATGGAATGCAGATCAGGATGCGGTTGAACATCCAGATCCTGTTCTTCAAAACCAGCCATTAGTCGAGTCAAATACTGGCGGTTAAACTCATTGAGGATGATCTCGGCTTCAAACATCGCCATCAACTCCCTGGAGGAAAATTTGGGCACCATGGATTCTGTGTGAACCGTTCATGCAGTTCAACCGTGCATCAGCTTCGTGGCTCGACTAAGAAACTCCGCGAGCTCATTTGATGCCACCTGGGC
>JANMEV010000015.1:0-6387 GCA_031377305.1 Planctomycetota bacterium
CGCGCCAGTTTCTTGCGATGCTGAGCGGGTCAGATCGTCAGCCGTTTCAACATGGCATCGGCCGTTTGGAACATGCGAAAGCCATCATTGATCCTTCAAATCCTCTGACCGCGCGAGTGATCGTGAATCGAGTTTGGGCGAATCACTTTGGCAAGGGACTTGTATCGTCGCCCGGGGACTTTGGCCTGCGAGCGGATCCGCCGTCGCATCCGGAATTGCTTGATTGGCTGACGACTCAGTTCATCGCAGATGGATGGAGTCTGAAGAAACTTCATCGACTGATCGTACTGTCCGCCGCGTTTCAACAAAGCTCCGGCGGGCCCGATGACGCCGCTGAGTTCGCACGGGCTCAGGAGCTTGATCCAGCGAATCGGCTGCTGTGGCGCATGAACGCTCACCGCTTGTCGTTCGAAGAGATGCGAGATTCCATGCTGGCCGCGTCCGGAAAGTTGGATGCTTCTCTCGGAGGCAAACCGACTGAGCTGTTCAAGCCGCCTTTCCCGGTGCGACGGACTCTGTATGGCCTCGTCGATCGACAATTCCTGCCGGGCACTTTGCGAATGTTCGACTTCGCAAATCCAGACCTGCATATTCCTCAGCGAAGTGAGACGACTGTTCCGCAGCAGTCTCTGTTTCTGATGAATCATCCGCTGGTGCTGGAACGAGCGAAGCAACTGGCGAAGCTGGTTTCTGAAACGACTGATTCAGCCAGTCAAGTTCGGCAGATGTACCAGCAAGTCTTCCAGCGAAATCCCTCAACCGAACAACTGGCCGACGCGCTGCAACTGCTGTCATCAGAAGTGCCCGAAAGCGACAAGCCGCCTGCAACAGCCGCAGAATGGTCCTACGGTTTCGGCGCGTTGGATGAAGCTGCTAGGAAAGTATCGTCGTTTACTCCGCTGCCGCACTTCACGGGAACAGCCTGGCAGGGCGGCCCTGCCTTTCCCGACGCGGCTCTCGGCTGGGTCCAATTGAGCGCCACCGGCGGCCATCCCGGAAATGATCGTCAACACGCCGCCATTCGACGCTGGACGGCCCCAAAGGCAATGATAATTTCAATCGCGTCCGAAGTGGTCCATGAACCCGAAGTCGGCGATGGCATTCGGACCTTTATCGTAAGTTCACGAACCGGCGTTTTGCAGGCGGCAAAAGCTCATAAGCAGACGGTGCCAATGAACGTAGATTCCATGGCCGTCGAAGCGGGTGAGACGATCGACTTCGTAGTCGACATCGGCGACGTGCTGAACACCGATCAATATTTTTGGCGATGTCAGATCAGCGAGACCTCCGCCGCAGAATCGAATCGATCGATCGCATGGAATTCGGAGTCCGATTTTCCTCGTAACATCTCGGAACGTTTGACACCGCTGGAACAGCTCGCGCAGGTTCTTCTGTGCTCGAACGAATTCCTGTTTGTCGACTGATGCCACCGGCAGGTCGCCGTCGTGACCAAAAGTAGCCGTCTCGCTCCGCCGAGACGAGCCTTGCAGAGTGCACGTAATTCACCAAAGCCGCGGATCATCTCGAAAACCAATGCCAGCGGCGAAGCACGTACTGACGGGCATTGACCAAACAACGTAAAAGAATCAAGGCTCATCTCGGCGGAGTGAGATGGCTACTTTGGTTGCTCACCAGCTGGCCGCGACTCGCGTCGTCCGGAGATTTTGGTAGCATCCGAACGAAACCGCACGCGCTGACACTTTTCGGGCTCGGGCGGGTCGCTGTATTTGTATCATTGATTTGTTGAACACCTCCAAAGATCCGATTTTTGATGAACCGCCCATTCACCAGTGAATTGATTTCGCAGCTCAGTTCAGGAGCGATCACTGCTCGCCAACTCGTTGAGTCCAGCCTCAATCGAATTTCGGAGCTGAACGGTTCACTCAACGCATTCGTGTCAGTGGATGCCGAAGGATCGCTGCAAAGAGCGGACGACATTGATCGCCGCCGCAAGCAAAAAGAACCGCTCGGTCGCCTGGCTGGCCTTCCGATTGCGGTGAAAGACAACATGTGCGTCCAGGGAATGGCGACGACATGCGGAAGTCGAATGCTGCAGAATTTTCGACCTCCGTACGATGCGCATGTCATTGAACGATTGCGAGCTGAAGGCGCCATTCTGATTGGCAAGGTCAATCAGGATGAATTCGCAATGGGCTCGTCAACCGAGACGTCGATCTTTGGTCCGTCCCATAATCCGTGGAACGTCGATTGTTCGGCCGGTGGCTCCAGCGGTGGTGCGGCCGTTGCCGTGGCGAGCGGCATGGTTCCGCTGTCGCTGGGTTCGGATACGGGTGGTTCGATTCGTCAGCCTGCCAGCTTTTGTGGCGTCGTCGGAATGAAGCCGACGTACGGCCGAGTTTCTCGATATGGACTTGTGGCCTACGCCAGCTCTCTGGATCAGATTGGCCCGCTGGCCGGAGATGCCTGGGGCACGGCGTTGCTGCTGGAGTGCATCGCCGGGCACGACAAGCGAGACTCAACATCGCTGTCGATCGATCGTCCAGACTGCCTTGCACCTCTGGAACAATCGCTAAATGGACTTCGTATCGGCGTGGCAGAAGAGTACTTTGCTGAAGGTCTTGATGCGGAAGTTGAAGCGAGCGTTCGCGAAGCCATACGAGTCTTCGAATCCGCAGGAGCAACCGTCCATCCCGTTTCGCTTCCCCATTCGAAGTACGCCGTCGCCACGTACTATCTGATCGCCTGCAGCGAAGCGTCCAGCAATCTGGCTCGTTACGATGGAATCCACTACGGTCATCGAGCAAACAAGTTTGGTGACCTTGTCGACCTCTATACTCAAAGTCGTGGCGAGGGTTTCTGTCAGGAAGTAAAACGCCGCATCATGCTGGGGACGTATGCTCTGTCGGCCGGTTATTACGATGCGTATTATCTCAAAGCGCTGAAGGTGCGACGTCGGATTCGTGAAGACTTCGACAAAGCGTTTGAGTCGGTCGACGTGATCGCCGGGCCGGTCGCCCCAACGCCTGCATTCAAGCTCGGAGAAAAACTGAACGATCCTCTGGCAATGTATCTTGGCGACATCTACACGATCAGCACGAACCTGGCGGGACTGCCGGGCATTTCTGTACCATGCGGATTCACGATGTCGAAGCTTCCGATCGGATTGCAACTGCAGGCACCGGCACTTCAGGAAACTCGCTTACTTCAGGCGGCTCATCAGTTTCAACAACTGACGGACTGGCATCGAAGGACGCCGTGACGGCAGTATTGAAGTGTGAGCCGCAAGGCGACTAGCGGTCGGTTGAATCAGGACGGCGTTGGATTCTGAATTCCGTGGGATTTGGTGGTTATGGTTTGAACATTGTGTCGGGACTCGATTGAGTTGACCACTGAGTTGACCACTGAGTTGACCACTGGGGTGACCTCACACGCAAAACCGATTCGCCCAGAACTCCTTGAAAGAACACTTTCCGCATGAGTTCGGGGCGTTTTGCCGAACGGTGCCCAGGTTTTCCCAGGGAACGCGGTGAGGGAACTATTTGATTCGCCCTGAAAATACAGGATTGCACGGTGATTTTTTTGGACCGCTCGCTGGATTCTTGGCACTTCGTAGTGAATCCATTTCTTTCTTGCGGCCTCGTCAATCTCGTAAGTTTCTCGTTCGGGCTTTTGATACGTCAAGCCCGCAACGCGGAGTCTGCCAAATAGTGTTCTTCGAAAGTTGAATCCGAAACTTGTCCTGGATGACAGCCCTTCGACAGAAAATAAGAACCTGGATTGAACTTCAGTCTTCCGGCGGACTCCTGTTGCCGGCCAATCGCCCGGAATCCGGGGCTGCGGAACAGAAACAGCGGTTGTGATTGCAAAGGATTGCGGTCAAGGTTACGAATTCAGAAAACTCGTGCCCGGTTGCGTCAACTCAACGAATTGGATCCCTGTCAGGTCGAAGACCACGTGAAAGGATGCTGCTCGGCGTTCAGGGGCGACTACCGTGCGCATAATCGGGGTGTCGATCCGGAGTCAGCAACTGACAAGTGTGCCGCTTGATTCAGATCGAGTCGCGGTCAGGCGACATGTCGTGTCTTCAGCACTGACGAAATGCGAAACTTCAAAGCGGTTTGCTTTCACATTGAATTCAGTTCGCGGGAACGGGCAGAGTCTTTCGTCGCGAATCCTGTTGCTGCCGATGTCAAAAGGATGCTCCGGCAGAAACGGTTGCGGCAGCGAAACTTTCTCCGGCGGGTACAGATCAATGAACTCCTTCGGAGCCTGTCGAGGTCACAAGAGCAGGAATATGCGACTCGTTGCCAAGCCGATTGAGAACGCCCGTCGCACGCTTGCGAGCTTCCTCATTTGGCGAAACCAGATCGTTGGAATCGACGACGACCTGCGCCACGTCAATGGCATTTCGAGCGGCCAGAATGGATATGAGTTCCGCTCGACTGTCATCCGTCTTCAAGGTTGACAGGTGTGTCAGCAGAATCGCATCAACCTTGTCGTCGAACAGTTTCGAAAGACTCTTAGAAGCAGCGGCGCGAAGTTCGTCACTTGCAGAAAGCTGGTCCAGAAGTAGCGGCACGTTAGACGCAGTTCCGACATGACCAAGGGCGGTGATCGCAGCAACTTTCACGATTGGGTTATTGCTTTGGCATGCACTTTCAATCGCTGGCAGTGCCGACTTTTCACGCCGATTTCCCAGGGCGACCAGGATCGCGGCTTGACCGGATGGTGGGACGGAATTCAAAGCCTTCAGCAGGGAAGCGATGCCCTCCACCTTGAGTTGGCGCACATGACCGACGGCGAGCTGCTGCTCAAGTGCACTTGTGCCATTCAACGCGTTGACGATCAGCAAGACAGACGCATCTTCTGCAGCGATTAGTCGTCCCTGAAACGCAGCAGCCTTGACGGCCGGAACGTCGGATTTTTCGTAGACGTCGTTCAGCATCGTCGCGGCTTCGGCTCGCTCATTACGCTTGATCATCGACATCGCAATGGCAACGACGGACTCGGCCAGTTGATCCCGAGTCTTGCCCGACGCCATTCGCCATGCGGCAACGACAGCCCTGGTAGAGTCTTCAGCGGCGATGCCCGACAATGCAGTCGCAGCAGCAACCTGTACGGCCGAAGATTGATCATTTAGCTGTTTCGTCAAAACGCTCAACGACTTCGCCTCAGCGCGATATCCGAGGCTGTTGATCAGATTGATCCGGGTGGCTTCCGCTGTTGATGTTTCCAGCAACGACACGATTGCATCGTGAGCCACGTCTGATCGATTGTTCTGCAATGCTCGTCGAGCGGCATCAGAGACGATCGTGTCTTCACGGGCGGCCAAATGCTGCAACGTTGGGACCGATTCATCCCGGCCGATGCGTTCCAGTTGTCGCAGAATGAACAACGCGGATTCCAGTGGCTGACCAGATGTCAGCGACGCACACATTTTCTCGCACGCCTCTTTCCGCAGCCCGTTGAATTCCTCACGGCCCAGTTGAAAGCAGATGTCCTGCCATGCCGTTTGAGCATTCGAGCGAGTGTCAGCGGCGTCGGCAGCAAACTGCTGAACGTGCTGAGCGTACCCCTTGAGCGACGGCGCGTCGTCTCCATGCACGAAGGACGCCATCTGTTTCAAGATCAAGGCACTGACGGCAAGCAGGAGTCTGGAGCGGTTTCGGATCACAGGAATTGCCATATATGAAAGGTCGAGAAAGTCGATCGAGTGTTTCGATCGGGCAAAACGCTTCAGCATTTCGCATGATGAGCCGCAAGGCACTGGCCGCGGGTTCGAGTTTCATGAAACCAACTCCCGCAGCTAGCGGTCTGTTGAATTTGTGAGCCTCAAAGCGTTAGTTGCGGGGAAATATGAGAAAAACAAAGGCCTCGCGGTTAGCGTCTTGTGGCTCATGGGGATGTTTTAAGTCAACCTCCACGATCCTCGCATGGGCCGGTCGAGCCAGCGGCTGGCTTCCGGATCGTCGATGATTTCTTCCGTCACAGGATTCCACTTCAGCGGGCGATTCAGCCAGTACGCGATGTTGCCGAGGTGACACACGCTGACGGCTCGATGAGCGATCTCGATGTCTCGGAACGGCAACTCGCGAGTCTTCACGCAATGCAGGAAGTCACCAAAAATCCCACCGGACCCTTTGTAGCCTTCCATATCGACTCGCGCGAGCATCGACGGGTGAACGCCGGGAATTTCGCCTTCCGTTCCGCGATAGATAATGTTGTCCGTCCCGCCGTGATAGAACCTTGCTCCATTTTCGAACACGTAAGTCAGACGTTCAATGTCTATGCCGTTCGGTGGCAGAATCTCAACCGGTCCTGTGTGATGAAGCCCCGTCGCAAACAGCGCCGCGCCGAAACGATGAGCTCCCCAGTCCGTCATTCCGCCGCCTGAGTAATCTCGATAGGGACGAAACTGGCCCGTCA
>JANMEV010000009.1:0-13822 GCA_031377305.1 Planctomycetota bacterium
ACGACCGATCAATGCCCTGATCGTGGACCGCTCGAAGGACTTGCCGCTGGCCTGCGCGTATTGCCGAAATCTGTCGAGGCAGTTTACGCAACCAGCTGCGATGTCCCACTGCTCGTCCCAGCGTTCGTGTCCGCCATGTTCGATTACCTCGGCGACTCTGTCATCGTCGTTCCTCGCGACGGTAAGTTTTGTCATCCACTCGCCGCTGTTTATCGACCAATCGTTCTAAGCGTTGTCGACCGACTGCTAAGCGAGAATCGACTTCGGGCCAGCTTTCTGCTGGAAGAAGCTCCGACTCGAGAAATCCCCGTGGATGAACTTCGCCAAGTCGATCCGCAGTTGTCCACGTTGATGAATCTGAATTATCCAGAAGACTATAACGCCGCACTTTCTGCGGCCGGTTTTGTTTCGCCGTCATGTTAGTGAACTGCCCACACAGTCTACCACGGCGGTAAGTGTGTCCGAACAGTATCGACGAACAGTATCGAATCGGAATGTCGGTTTCCGAGTAGTCTACAGGAAACGATCGCTCGCTGAACTAAGTTCTCAGTTTGAGAGGTCGATGACCACCATTGAGTGGATGTCGAGCGTCGACATGGTGACGGTGACGCCGGTGGCAGTCTTTGTTGTCGGCATGTTGATTCCCTCGGGTTGTTGAGTGACTCGGGACACGTTGTAACGGGAATCGATGGTGAGCTGGATGTTATGGATGGGCACGGTTTCTTCTCGCAGCGGGACATCATCGACGGGTAACGCGTGGTGGGCGGTTGTGTTGAGGTCGTTGAAGAGATGCACAATGAGCCGTGAGCCTTCGACTCGCTGCTGCCGCATGATAGTGCTGTGAACGCACATTGGCGCCGTGACCTGAATTGGAGGCGATTCGTTAGCTGCCCACGTGATCGCGTGCTTGAGAGCCAGTCGCTGGTAGGGATATGAATAAAGGTAGTAACTGGCATCCAGGCCGGCGGCGAAGTAGACGACTCGCCCTTTGCCAAACTGTTGCGTGACGATGGCCGGTGAATCGACGGCCTCCGCAGAGTTCTTCACTCGAATCAGCGCGGGCGTTTTCTGTTCGGCGGTTTGAGTCTGCACTTTGACGGCCGGACCTTTGAACGTCACCGATTGCTTGTGGACGTAAGTTCGCATTCGGCCCTGATTCAAAAACGACTCCGGATCCTGGCGGAAGTCGAACACGTTCTTTCGCTTTTCCCAGTAGTCTGGCCCGATCGATTTGGCGAAGTTCACATCGAGCTGCTCATCCGGCTGACCAGTGCTTAACAGCAAGCCTCGATACTCGGCACCGAAGACATCCGCGAGAGCGAAGTTGTTTCGGGGCGAACCGAATTCATCGAACATCGACGTATCCAGACTCGCGACCAGTCCTCCGCCATTCGCCACGTAGTCTCGTATTGCGGCTACTTGTCGATCATCCAGACAGGCGGTATTCGGAAGGATCAGCACCTTATATCTGGCCAGATCTTCCGGAGTCAGGTTCCAGTCATTGATAACGGTTGTCGGCAAATGTTCTTCCACGACGGCTCGAAAGGCACCGAAGACGTTGGCCATGTAGCGTTCTTCGACCTGTCCGGCGGTGCGTCCGTAGAAGTTGCGAGTATTGTCGCTCATGACCATCGCGGCCCATGGTTCGGGAGTCTTTCGAATCAGCCATTCCTTGCGACGCTGGAGTTCGTCCATGCAATCGTACAATCCCTGCTGCAGGTTTTCCGCCTGAATCACGGCGATGCTGGGAGTGGCTCCGTATGTGGCCGCGAGCAGCATGCGACGCTGAATCTCGGACGGCGGAAAGCTGTCGTTGCCGTACGGATTGCCGTGGCTAAGGATGTACGGTTCACTGAAGGCAATTCGATGATTCGTACACGCCCAGATGTAGGCGTTGGCGAAGGCCGGCACAATCGTGGTGCCTCGATTGGATTCATCCATCCAGAATTCCTGGTCGGGCACATCGAGCAGCAGATTCATGCGAGCCGGCATATTCCGAGGAACGCTGAGAAAGTGACCGTAGCGTCCAGCGTTTGTAGTCCATGTCACGAGAGCGACCTCGGGCTTGATTCCCTTGAGACGCGTTTGCATGCGTCTCACCAGGTCTTCCATTCTCCGGTCGGCCCAGTGCTGATACTTTCGAAACTCGAGGTCGTTGAGATCCGTGTTGGGGATTTCTGAGCCCGTGTCAGCGCGGTAGTTTTTTCGACAATGCTCGCAGTAACAGACTCCGCCGTAGTGCAGGCCGTCGAAGCTGAAGGCATCGACATCGGGAAACGTTTCGAGGATCTCGGCGAGCACACCGATGAAGAAGTCACCATACGGACCAAGCAGACAAAGCATTCCGCCGTGAGGAAACTTGACCATGTCAGTCTGAGGAATCTCAGTCGTGTTCGTCGCGATACGTCGCCAGTCCGGGTGCAGTTCGTACGCTTCGCCTTGAAGACACGGTGGATAGACTGCAAGGATTCGAACTCCCAGCCGCTTGTACTCGGCGATGTCCTTCGCGAGTCGATCCAGCGTGACATGCGGATTTCGTCGCTTCAGCAGCTTGCTGTCGTAGTACGCGTAGAAGGGATCGACAAAGCCCATCTCGCTGAGACGAACGCCATGCTTCGCCGCGAGCTCGCGCTGTTCGGTACCCATGACGGAAAGCGTGTAGCCGCAGCCCAGGGTTTCCTGCAACCAGTCAGGAATCGCAATCTGGCGGAACGGCTGCTTGTCGAAGGGCTGAGCAGCAATCTCCCGATCCCAGATCACCGACGATTGCTGACTATGGGTGTTGGCGAGACAGCCAAGCATCGCAATGACGAGCATCATTCCTGTCAGCAATCGGCTTAATCGTCTCATCTGTGTGCACAGTCTTTGTGGGGCGTTGAGGTTTCGACGGACGTTGAGGCGGGAAAACGAATCGGGACATTTCACTGATGCTGGCAGTCGTCTCCTGACAGTCGTCGCATGGGCAGAATCGAGGTAAGCGGGCGACGTTAGTCCCTTGATTCGCCGTGAGACTCACAATCAGGGAATTCACATTCCCCTGCTTTCCCAACAGGCTGTTGATTTAATGGGTTTTCACAACCCGAAACGTCAGTGAGGGATAAGCTTTGCCTCGCTTTTTAACAAGAATCCCTCGCTGACGCTCAGGATTAGGCTTAAATCAACAGCCTGCGAAGACTGAAATCACTGCCGACAGCGCGCAGAATAGTTCCGATTTGGCGGATGAAACAGGCAGCCAGGCTGCGAAAACACTGTTGAAACGACAAACATCGCACATCAGCGAAGGCGTAAATGGTTGGATAAGGCGGTTTCGTGAAGGACAATCTCAAGTCACTGGGATGGAAATTGTTGGCCGCTGACGGTTGAGCCTCGGTGCGGGTGTTCTAGAATGCGGCAGAACCAGAAGTAGTGAATTTCAATGCTGACTGTTCAGCGTTCTCAAACTTCTGTGTCGTGTTGAATGGATCAAGGAGCCTTCTTACATGCCTTACACATTGCCTGCACTTCCCTACGCGAACAATGCGCTGGAGCCACATATCGACGCTCGGACGATGGAAATTCATCACACCAAGCATCATCAGGCGTACATCAACAACGTAAACACTGCACTTGAAGGCTCACCGCTGGCTGGCAAGGCGATTGACGACCTGATGCGCGAACTGAATACAGTTCCGGAAGCGATTCGCACGGCCGTTCGAAACAATGGCGGCGGACATTCAAATCATGCCATGTTCTGGACTCTGATGTCACCAACTGGTGGCGGTGAACCTGCAGGCGATCTGGCCGCAGCAATCGACAAGGCTTGCGGAAGTTTCGCGGCTTTCAAGGAACAGTTCGCCAAGGCCGCAGCGACTCGCTTTGGCAGTGGTTGGGCGTGGTTGAGCGTCAAGACCGACGGCACGCTGGTTGTTGAAAGCACCGCGAACCAGGACACACCGCTGTCCGAAGGTCGCACTCCCATCCTTGGACTGGACGTTTGGGAACACGCTTATTATCTCAACTACCAAAACCGCCGTCCTGACTATGTAGGAGCATTTTGGAACGTTGTGAACTGGGCCGAAGTGGCTCGCCGATTCGCCGCAGCAAAGGGCTAGTGGACGAAGTTCTGGCAGCGTCGCAAGACGTCGGAGCCACCGTTGTCCGGTCCGACCGGCGTGAGGCAGAACCACGAGGCTAACGTCTCCCGCTCGCCTCAGCCCACGCGACGTATTTACACCCTGATCGAGCACTTGTTCGTTCAGGGTGTTTTTCTGCACCTTGCGAATCGGCAGAATCTGCGCGTTTATGAGCCGGTCAGGAGTCAACGGTCGAATCTGTTCGCCGTGGCAGGCAGCAACAAGTCGTTTGACGACGGTTTGCCTCTGGATATGATTTCGGAAAGCAGCTACGCTGCTACGCAGTGCAACCGGGAAACGACGGCTCATCAACTTGAGAACAACTTTGTGAGCGGCGTCGGACAGGAAGTCCAATCAAGCGGTTCAGACGGATGTTGAGAACAACTGCAAAACTCATGACAGCGTTTCTGGTTACCTCGTCACTTGCGGGGTGTCAGTACGATCGCTCCTTCATGAACATAGACAGTAACTCGGGCTCGCCATTTTTTGGATTGCAGTTAGCGGTGGACTCTGGAATTCGCCCCTCCAACTCAGCGTCCGAGCAGAAGCCGAAGGGCCACACTTCGAATATCCACCGCTTTGAAGATGGGGAACAGCAACTTCCGTTTCAGCGTCAACAGGATCACGGCGATGCTGGTCGAAAACTTCCAGTGGAAGTTGCATCGCAGGACAAAGGAATTCCTGGCCGGGCGATTCAAAACACGCGACGTGGAGGCGGCTTCGTCTCAGTCGTGAAGCCCAACGAAACTCAGGATTCCACATCCGCTGAATTGGTCGACCTTCGACTTTCCGCCTTCTGACTGGGTAGCCCCATGTTTGCAGAAAACCGGGTGCCCGCGGTCTGTCGATTTAATGGGTTTTCACAACCTGAAACGTCAGTGACGGACAAACGTTGCCGAGTTTTTCAACAACAATCCCTCGCTGACGCAGCGGGTTGGGATTAAACCAACAACCCGCCATCGCACTACGGCTGGCATACGAATAACAACTGCGGCGATTGCCAAACCCTGCGGACCAGTCACTCGGATCAGTTGTTGAATGGATATCCGTTATCCAGACGCTGTTCGGCAAGCTGGATTCGCTGATAGAACGATCGCAGCTCGGCTGGAGCTCGATCGAGTATCGTTGCCAGCTCGGTTTCATCGGGAACGTTGGCACTGATGTCAGCGATGGCCTTGTCGAGCCTGTCTCTTGTTGGTCGTCGTGCATGTCCCTGAAGGGCATAAGCCTGGCCGATCATTCCCAACAGCCTAAGATGCTCTTTGCCCGGAAGCTCACCCGTATTTCGCAGGTTGGTGAAGATCTTATAAGCGCCTTCCTCGTCAGGAACGACGCCCGACATCAGCGTCATTCCCAGCTTGAGCGCTGCAAGGTCTGCTTCCGGTGAACCTGGAAAGTGCGTCATCACAGCCTCCCAGGCCGCCGCGCGATTCGGCTGAAGCATTGCCGCAGCGAACTGGCGAACGGCCGTTTCTTCCTTAACGACGGCGTCGACCTCAGGAATCTCAGGCAGTGTGATGGGACGTTGCAAGCGTCGTCCACCCACAAATGTCACAGCGCACAATGCGGCCGCAGCGATTGCCATTCGGCGAAGATCACCCGACCGAAAAATGCGATCAAACAAACCAGCGGGCTCGCCTAGCTTTGCATTCACGGAAACCAGGTTGAGTCGTTCAAGAGCCGTCTCCAATTCAGCGGCCGATTGAAAGCGGTCGGCTGGCTTCTTTTGAATCATGCGATGAACGATCTCGCACAATTCCTTCGGCAGGTCTCCTCGCAAAGCACCCAGCGGTATCGGATCTTCTTTCAGGTGTTGGACTGCCACAGCCATTGCATTCTTGCCAGGAAACGGAGGCCGCCCTGCAAACATGTGATAACACGTGATGCCCAACGAATACTGATCGCTGCGATAGTCAATTTTCTCGCCCTGAATCTGCTCTGGGCTCATGTACCACGGAGTTCCCATGGTCGTGCCCACCTGAGTCAGATTCATCTTGGGGCTGCTGGGCTGATTCAACTGAGCAAGTCCAAAGTCCGTGACTTTCGCGATGCCCGTACGAGTCACCATGATGTTTTCCGGTTTGACGTCGCGATGGACAACACCAGCCTCGGACGCAGCTCGCAACGCTGCCGCCACCTGCTGCATCCATTTCAGCCCGGTTCCGTAATCAGGCGTTCCG
Organism: Planctomycetota bacterium; assembly: GCA_031377305.1. Lineage (GTDB taxonomy): Bacteria > Planctomycetota > Planctomycetia > Planctomycetales > Planctomycetaceae > SXXK01. The sequence continues at coordinate 6,293 of JANMEV010000009.1, forward strand.
TGCTTCTTCATCCACTGGCTCAGATTGAGTCCCGGGACGTACTCCTGAACGATGTAGCTGATGTCGCCTTCACGGCCAGTTGTGATGATTTGGACAAGGTTGGAATGATTCAGTCCGCCAGCCGCACGAGCTTCCAGTTCGAATCGTTTGAGCAGGACGTCAACACCGCCAGCAATCGCGTCGCTCTTCAGGATCTTGACGGCCACCTGGCGACCCAGCGATGTTTGTTCAGCCAGGTAGACATCCGCCATTCCTCCGCTTCCCAGTCGCCGCAACAGCAGGAATTCACCGATCCGCAGATTGCTAAGGTCCGCTGGCCGTACTGGTGCGTTTTCAGAAGGTTGGGAGGTTGCCATAGGCTTGATTCTGAAGTTTGCTGGAAGACTACAACACAGAATTGAACATTTGGGGGTTGCAGATGAGATTTTAATTCGATGTCTGGTGGAGGATATTTGAGTTCTCGCTCGCTGTCAGTTCGAAACTCGCCCCATTTGCGGTTTTCTCCTGACAGTCGCACGAACTCTGATGGTTCAGGAAACACGCGTATGAGACGGCTCGATCAACGATCCGTGACGATTGGCTGGCATCCGACCATCCTCCGAATCCTGGTTGTCCTTCTTATGCGGTCATCAGGAACCGGCAATTTTTGCCAGCAATCCGAGGCCCGCTGCTTTAATTTGGACAGCACTGCCCACGGAGCAAGCGACGTCAGGCTTCTCGCAAGAGGGAAGTGATCAAGGCCCACTGAAGTTCATTGATGGCAATTGGCCGCTCAACGCCGTTTCACTGAGCAACACTGCTTGTGGACGTGGCTTTCCTGACCGCTGTTCACCATTCGAATCCGCTACAACTGTCCAGAGTCAATCAACAATCTCTGAAACTACGGTTAACCCCCTCCTGTCGCAACACGATTTGGCGCGGCCTTTGCTTTTTGACTCTCGCGACCGCTCATTCGAAATGAGCTGAAAGCACACTCAAGGAGTTGAACCATGAGTCATCTGATATCGCGTTCCTTCCTGCGTCGTTACTGGTTTCCTATCTCGCTTGCGATCATCTCTGCGGTGTCACTGTACGACACGTATCTGATCGTCTTGTTTCAGGGCGAGATTTACCACATGGAAGAGAACCCAATGGGGTTCTGGCTTATCAAACTTGGAGATGGCAGTATCGAAATCTTTGTTCGTACAAAGATTGCGGGAACGATCGTCGTCGTTTCGACATTGCTGGCGATGTGGATCTACAGAAGCAAGATCATTTTCCCGGTGACGACGTCAGTGGCGTCGTATCAAATGGGGCTTTTCATGTATTTGACAGTCGCGTAGATGATCTCAGAAAACATGCTGAGGTCATTCTGTACCTTCGCGATTCTCGTGTTTATCGGCTGACTGGAGAATTCCGTGCTGATGTAGATTCGCCAGCAATTGCGCCGCGACCAACTGACGTCCAGTGGCCGACAGGTGAATGTGGTCGTCATCGAACAGCGATGCTTTATCACCCCTGTTAAGTTCGGATTCCAGATCGACCAACACGGACTTCGTTTGTTCGGCGACATTGCGGACTCTGCTGTTGTATTGCTCATGCAGCGATATCAGCGAACCGACATCGTCGACTTCTCCAGACGTTACAAGGTACGGCGGAATCCCAAGGTCAAGTGCCTGAGGCGCGGTCAGATACCACAGATCCGCACCAATCTCGACGGAGAGTTTGTGCATCGCCATCAAATTGGATTCGTAATCTGATGGCTCGACACGGAAACCTGGCCGTTTGGGTGGAGCAAACACAGTCCTCGCAAAACTCATGAGTTGAACAGACCGGAATTTGTCCAACGCGTTTCGAAGACTGACCAATGACGGTGAAGATTGCTTCTGGTCCTTGTCTGAATTGTCCATTGCCAGCCAGTGATCGTTCCAGCCGAAATAGACGGTCACCAAATTGGGCTTCCACTGCACCACCCTTGACTTCAGCAACTGCAAGCCCTGGTAGGACGTGTAGCCGATGACACCGGCATTAATGACCTCGAATCTCCCGGCGGCCTCCTGGTCCAGCAGGGATTGAAGAATTGACGCGTAGGGATCCGGACCAAAGTGAGTGCAGGAGTCTCCGAGGCAAACGATGCGGTAGACTCCCGGCTTCGGATCTGGCGAAAACTCTGGCCCGATGCAGCCCATGGAGTTATGTTCAAGTACACCCGGCCGAGGCTTCCAAAAAAGAACGGGGTCTCGTTCGAGAAACGGTTCGGGCGAGTTGTCATTGTAGTCGTCAATTGGAAACGTGAATCGCATGGTCTCAATCTGAGTCCCATGTTCGAAGCCAAGCAGGCGAAGTGCCAGTTCCAGACAACCGAAGAACAGGAGCGTCACTGTCAGCCCAAACAGCAATCGTTTCCGTATTGAGATTTGTCGGTTCTTTTTCACAGTCGTTGTCGCAACGATGGGTGCGGCCTTCCAGAGATTGCAGGCCGCTGGATGAAAAGCGGTGAGCGTGTCAAAACCCGACTCCATTCCTCCCGTCTTCGGCGAGCGGGGGCTGTCAATCCCCTGATTGTGGCCATCTCAATGAATCAGGGAACTCACGTCCCCTGCTCGCCTCAATTCTCACCGCATGGAGAATAGCCGCTCACGGGTCGACTTGCGATTCACCGCGCTCAATCGTCTCGGTCCGCTTTGCGATCTTCCCAGTCTTCGATCGTGCAGATCACTTCGCGAGCATTCGCGCCGTTGTGGTCGCCAACGACGCCGTCTTCCGCCATGTAATCGATCATTCGAGCCGCGCGGCCGTAGCCGATGCCGAGTGCCCGCTGGAGCAGAGACACGCTGCCTCGACCTTCACGAATCACCACTTCCACCGCTTGATCGTAAAGATCGTCATGGATTCGAGCGGCTCCGTCGCCCGATCCTCCACCCGCTGCGCCAGCCGTGGCGGCTGCGGTCAGCTTGGTCAGCTCAGGACTGTATTCCGGTTCGACATCCTTGAAGAAGTCGATGACCGCGTTGATTTCTTCATCGCTGACGTACGTTCCCTGAGCACGCGTGAGGTAGCTGGTTGATGGAGCCAGATACAACATGTCCCCGCTGCCCAGCAGACGTTCGGCACCGCCTTCATCAAGCACCACGCGACTGTCCATCGCACTGGCCACCTGGAACGAAATACGAGCTGGCAGGTTTGACTTGATCAGACCCGTGATGACGTTGACAGTTGGCTTCTGAGTGGCCAAAACCAGATGAATCCCGACCGCTCGTGACTTCTGAGCCAATCGGATGATGTGCGATTCCACTTCCTTGCCCGATGTCATCATCAGGTCGGCCATCTCGTCTGCGATGATGACGATGAACGGCATGCGTTCGGCGATCGCAGCGGCATCCGGATCGGACTCCTTCAGTCCAAGCCGTTCCAGAATTTCCGGCTTGCCAAGTTTGTTGTAGCTATCCAGATGTCTCACGCCAATACGCGCCAAAAGGTCGTATCGCTCTTCCATCTTGTCGACGGCCCACGCAAGCACGGCTTCCGCCTTCTTCATGTCCGTGATGACGGGATGCATGAGGTGCGGAATTTTCTTGTACGGGCTGAGTTCCACCATTTTGGGGTCGATCATCAGCATCCGCACTTCGTCGGGCGTGCGAGTCATCAGCAGCGACAGAATCAGCGTGTTCAAGCACACGCTCTTCCCCGTTCCCGTTCGACCGGCAATCAGCAAGTGAGGCATCTTCGCCATGTCGACGACAAGCGGCCGACCACTGACATCCTTGCCGAGAAACAGCGGCAGGCGCAGGTCGTCCCAGGTCGAACGGGACACCTGAAGCAGCTCACGCATCCGCACCATGACTTGTTTGTCGTTGGGAACTTCCACGCCGACCGTGTTCTTGCCCGGAATCGGCGCGACGACGCGTACGGAGGGAACTCGCAGGGCGATTGCGAGGTCATCTTCCAGCACAGTGATCTTGTTCAATCGCAGGCCACGTTCAAGTTCCAGTTCGAACTGAGTCACCACTGGGCCAGTGTCGATTTCAGCAACTTTGACGTTCAGCCCGAACTCTTCGAAGGCGTTCTCCAGAGTTGTCGCGGCGATGCGAGCCTTCTTCGCCAGCTCTTCGTATGGAAACTCTTCGGATTCCATCAGCAGCCCAATATCGGGCAGCGAGAAACCTCGACGTTCCGACGTCATCAAGCCGTCAGGGTTGTGCAGCGATAAAGCCACTGGCGGGTTGATTCGAATCGATCGACCATCGGCGTCGGCCACAGCCACCGCCGCTTCGGCCTTCTGAGCTTCCGGCAAGGCAAACGGAATTGTGCCAGGCGAATCGGTTGCTGCTTTGCCAGCCTTCGCGACCTTTTCCGTTTTTAAGCTGCGTGCAGGAGGTCGATGCCAATAGGTGCTCGCTCCACGAATCGCGGTTGCCGGCAATGCCACAAGCCGAAGCACTGGCTGAAGAATGTCTGACAGCGGAGTCAACAGGATACCGGCAGCCACAAGACTGCAGGCGAAAATCATGACGCCCGCCGCAGAAAATTTCTTCTGCAGGATCAACCCGGTCCATGCTCCAATTTGGCCTCCAGCACCGTATGTCGAGCCTGATGAGATCCCTGGCGCGAAAAGATGAAGTAGCGCGCACGATGAAATAATGAGTAGCGTGATCCCGATCAGCGTTGGCATTGTTCTGCGTGATACTTCACGAGAGAACAGTTTCAAGTCCCACGAAATAAGCGTGGCCAGAACGATCCAGACTCCAAAGCCCATCCATTGGCGAGTATGAAACGCGATCGCCGCGCCGACTTCACCGCAGATGTTGGTGGGTGCGGAACGAACCGGGAAGACAAGCGTTGAAGGAGGATCAGCAGGGTCGTAGCTGAGAAAACTCAAACCAACAAACACAACCAGGGCCAGCAGCCCCAGTGCGAGTAAGTCGGTTTTGAGTCGTTCTGTGTCCACGGTGGATTTAGCCTTTTCGTTTCTATTCAATTTCCAGGCAGGATGAGTTCAGGGCGTGTCTGCGAGGAGTCTGGCCTCAATCACTATCCGTTCAGGGCGGGGCGACAAACTCATTCCCTGCGGCAACACTACCACTTCGACTTTGGTCGGCTGTTCCAAAATGTGGGTTGGTGTTTCAAATAGTCACCGGGCTGTCACGACCTGACGTCTGTAGCATCCAGCAAGACCCTTCCGATCGTCCGCTTGGCGCGGCGAGTCAGAGTGAACGGTCGTAGCGAATCTGATTGCCTTTTCCCAATGAAATTTGGCGAAGGAAGGGCTTGACATTCAAGACGGTCATCGTCGATCAAAAGTCAACTCGCAAAACCACAGCAGAGAAGTTGAACGATGTTCGGCGGTGCGGATGTGCCGGTCGCTCCGATGGCATTAGTTGCAGCGAGAAAGCAGGGACCTCGAATGCTCCGTGCGACGACATTAAGTGAGCGGTGGAGGTTGGTTCCGTGATTCTTCTTAGGTCCCGCAATCATGGGATTGATATCGCACGCGTGCCAGAAGCAGACTGCAACTTCGACGGCACTTTTTGAGTTATGAAAGATTGCACCAGATTTCGCGCACAGCCCGTGAGAATTAATGGCTGTCTTGATAGGAGATTGCGTCGGCTGAACCGGCTTCTCGAAAACCCTTGAGTCGGATCTGGCAGGAATCACACTCGCCGCATGACGAGCCGTCCGGAAGCGGGTCGTAGCAACTGTGAGTCAGCGAATAGTCGACCTTCAATGTGAGACCTTTGCGAATGATCTCCGCCTTCGTCAGCAGGATCAGAGGCGTGTGCACTTTGAGTCTGTGCCCCTCAACCCCAGCCTTGGTGGCCAGATTCGCCATGGCTTCGAAGGCCGCGATGAACTCCGGACGGCAATCCGGGTAACCGCTGTAGTCGACCGCATTCACGCCGATGAACAGGTCATTCGCGCCGACGGATTCCGCCAGGCCGAGCCCAACGGATAAAAAAATCGTGTTGCGAGCCGGCACGTAGGTTACTGGAATTCCGTCGGCCATCTGAGCTTCATCGCGGTTGTGCGGCACGGCGATATCATTCGTCAGCGCGGAGCCTCGAAAGATGCCTGTGTCGACTTTGAAGATCAGGTGTTCTTTGACTCCCTGGGCGGCACACACGCGACGAGCGGCCTCAAGTTCGAAATGATGTCGCTGGCCATAGTCAAACGACAGTGCGTAGATTTCGAACCCTTCGCTCTTTGCAATCGCCAACACCGTTGCTGAATCAAGCCCGCCGCTGACCAGTACAACCGCTTTCATTCCCGCTGCCATGAAATTCTACTCTGCTTTACGTGAAGTTCGCCCGCGCGAAGCATGTCAGATGGAACGAGTCCACTCAATTCGATGGAGGCGTTTTCCTGACGAAACTGAAAACGTCGCCAGCGTTTGTGACAGAATTACTCAAGTCATTACTCAAGTCGAGTGACGCGTGTACCCTATCATCCAGATTAATGGGGCGGATTCTCGGCCCGGGCGACAAACTCGCTGGCTCGCTGAATCGACATTGCCACTTGATCAGCGCCGGGCTGCTGGCCGGCGTACTTGACCATGTCGGCAGCTTCCAGAAACTCTTTCAGGCGAACCGAACGTTCCGCAGTGAAGACCTCGCGGTTGCGAATTTCCTGAAGGAACTCCTCCGTCGTCTGTTCGGGTGCCCGTAAGCCGGTCGTTCCTTCGATGTAGATTCGCACGATGCTGGTCAGTCGCAGATAAAAGTCCTTGAACAATCCCTTCGACGGCAGATCTTCTGCCAACAAAGTCTTCAGAGCCGTGTGGGCCATCTCTTCCGGCGAAAGCTGGACGACGGGAACGTCGCGGATTCTTTTACGACGGCGGCGAAGAACGAACAGGAACCCCACGACCAGCCCCGCCAACAGTCCGAGCCACCACCACACTTTTCCAGATTGATCAACGTCCTGAGGCGGCAGCATGGGCTCAAGGGCTGCCAGGTCGGGAATCTGATCGCTCAGCTCCGAGGTCACTTTGACTTCGATTGGTTCCGATTCAATAAACAACGACTTGCCTTTGGATTCCGACGACGCACGATTGTCGACGAACTCAATGGCCAGCGAACGAATCAGATGAATTCCTGTCTTAACCGGTTCCAACTGATAACGAAAGACGCGAGTTATCTCGCCGTTTGCCGATGGTGTTGTGGGCTTCGGCGATCTTTCACTGTAGTTGCGAACCAGAAAATCGCCGACCGCTTCACCAAACACCGGCGGCTTGATTTCAACGTCCGGTTGCGCGGTGACGACGACATCCATTTCGACCAGATCCGACAACCGCGGCTCATTGGGAGTCACTCGCAAAGTCAGTTTCACGGGGCCTTTTTCCGTCGTGCGTTCAATCGCTTCCGCTGTTGCGTTCAGCGCTTCAGGAGTTTTGGATCGGCCGCAACCAGCCTGCATTAAAACGAGAACGAGGCCCATGCATACCCAGTTTGCCAGACGCAACATCACCCAATGCACACGACTCATCGCTGCCGCTCCCGCATGCGGAAGAACTTTTGCAGACTGCGAGCGTAATGTTCATCCGTCCGAATCTCA
>JANMEV010000034.1:0-4068 GCA_031377305.1 Planctomycetota bacterium
TGTCGGCCCTCCGGGCCTGAAAATGCGCAACTTCAAAAAGCGTCAGCGAGGGATTGTTGTTGAAAAACGCCGCAAAATTTATCCCTCACTGACGTTTCGGGTTATGAAAACCCATTAAATCAACAGCCGACAACGCGACTTAACCGCGGGAGACTGAGGCCAACAGCCAAACGTTATACAGAATTGCGGATTCAAAGAATTCCAGGGATATCGCTGCCGTTTTCCAGAGCCGCTCGTTGGAATTTGCGAGCATGCAACAGGTCGGTTAATCGCGTCGAATTGAACAGAAGGCCATCGTTGTGTCCCACGAAATCTATGAAAACCCGTTGATTACTCGGTATGCCTCCCGTGAAATGGCGACCATTTGGTCGGCGCAGACCAAGCATTCCACCTGGCGAAAACTGTGGATCGCCCTCGCCGAATGTCAGCAGACGCTTGGCCTGAATATCACGGACGAGCAATTGGCGGAGATGAAGGCCAATGTGACCAACGTTGATTTCGATGCTGCGGAAAAGTACGAACGAAAATTGCGACACGATGTGATGGCTCACGTTCACGCGTGGGGAGATCAGTGCCCGAAAGCGCGACCCATCATTCACCTGGGCGCGACCAGTTGCTTCGTGACCGATAATTCTGAACTCATTCAGATGCGTGACAGTTTGCAACTGATTCGCCGACGCTTGGTTCAGGTGATCGATCAACTGGCAAAGTTCGCAGCGAAGTTCCGGGACCTTCCGTGTCTGGGTTTCACGCACCTCCAGCCAGCTCAGCCAACGACCGTGGGCAAGCGTGCAACTTTGTGGTGCTGGGATCTTGTGCTCGACCTTGAGGAAGTAGAACACCGCCTCGCGACGCTGCGGTTTCGCGGCGTCAAGGGGACAACCGGAACTCAGGCGACTTTTCTGTCCCTCTTCAACGGCGACCATGGCAAAGTCGAAGCACTGGACCAAATGGTGACCGAGCGAATGGGCTTCCGCGAATACCACCCCGTTACAGGGCAGACGTACTCTCGCAAAATCGATTCACAGGTGATGGCCGTGTTGAACGGGATCGCGCAGACTTGCCACAAGGCGGGTAGCGACGTTCGAATTCTGCAGCATCGAAAGGAAGTCGAAGAACCGTTTGGGAAGGAGCAAATCGGCTCATCGGCGATGGCCTACAAACGCAATCCAATGCGGAGCGAACGCATGTGTGCTCTGGCGAGATTTGCCATGAGCCTGCAGTCCGGCATTGATGCGACCATGGCGACTCAGTGGATGGAACGCACTCTCGACGACAGCGCGATTCGCCGTTTATCGATGCCTCAGGCGTTTCTTTCCGTTGATGCCTGCCTGATTCTGTATCGAAACATCAGCGACGGAATGGTGGTCTATCCCAAAGTCATCGAGCGGAATCTCAACGCCGAACTGCCGTTCATGGCGACAGAAGAAATCCTGATGGCGGGAGTGCAATTGGGCGGTGATCGACAGGAACTCCATGAGTCCATTCGAGTCCACAGCCAACTGGCGGCTGATCAGGTGAAACTGCAGGGCGGAGCAAACGACTTGATCTCCCGCCTGAAGCAGGATGAAGCCTTCGCAGCCGTTGATCTGGAAGGTGCTCTCGATGCTCGGCTTTACATCGGCCGCGCGCCGGAACAGGTCGATTCATTCATCGCCAATTGCGTTGAACCCATCCGTCAAAAGTACGCCGCCGATCTCAAGGGAACAGCGGAAGAGGTTCGTGTTTAGAGGCCCGAACAAAACCGGAACAAGGCACCCGCCTGTTCCGGCTTCTTCAGAGGTTTCCGGGCATCCGGGGTGCCTGTTTTAGTGATGTTGGGTGTGCCTGGTTTGACAGAATGCATTCGCGATCAGAGCCAAAGAGTGTCAGGAAACCGGAAGGGGCAATCCGGTCGTCCGGGATGAAATCGCCCGGGATGCAGAGGTGAGAGGACCTGCAAAACGCTGGACGTTTCTCACTCTGTTGGAAGTCAATGCCATTGGCCAACGACAGCGGGTACTGTAGACACGGAACGAAGACCGGTTCGTGCTTCCTCATCGAAAGCCGCATCTTAGCGTCGCTCCACATACTGGTCCGTTACATTGGGCCGTCGAGTGCCTGCTTTAGATCAGCCAGCAGGTCGTCGGCGTGTTCAAGGCCGACGGAGACTCGGACGGTTTTCTCGGTGATCCCGGCAGAGGCTCGGGCTTCAGGAGTCATCGATGCGTGGCTCATGGTTGTGGGGAACGAGATCAGCGATTCGATGCCGCCGATAGAAATCGCCACATCGAAAAGTTTGGTGTTCAAGCAAACGCGTTCGGCGATGGAGCGGCCATCCTTTGTGTCAAAAGCAAGCATCGCACCGAAGCCTCGCTGTTGAGTCTTTGCGAGTCCGTGCTGAGGGTGAGATTCCAGGCCAGGATAATAGACTCGTTCGACCAGCGGATGCGTTTCGAGAAACCGGGCAACCTTCATCGCGTTGCTCTGCTGAGCCTCCATGCGACAGGCCAGCGTCTTGACGCCACGCAGCACGAGCCACGCGTCAAACGGCGAACAGGCCAGGCCCAGAGCGTTACAGATCCACGCGATCTTCTTTGCATGCTCTTCCGATTTGGAAACGACACAACCGCCGATGACATCGGAATGGCCATTGATGTACTTGGTGGTCGAATGAACGACGATATCGACTCCGAAATCCAGCGGTCGCTGCAGATAGGGCGACATGAACGTGTTGTCGGCGATGGTGATGACGTTGTGCTTTTTCGCCAGAGCCGTCACGGCCGCCAGGTCCACAATCTTAAGCAGCGGATTGCTGGGCGTTTCGATCCAAACACACTTTGTCGCGGGAGTGAACGCAGCCTCGATGTTGCGCAGATCGGTCATATCGACGAACGAAAATGACAGCCCTTTGACACTGAGGAATTTTTCGAACAGTCGAAAGGTCCCGCCGTAAACATCGACCGGTGCAATGATGTGATCGCCGGGCGAAAACAGCGACATGGCACAATGAATCGCCGACATTCCTGACGACGTCGCCGCACAGCCGACGCCTCCCTCCATGGTCGCGATGTTTTCTTCCAGAGCCGTCCGAGTCGGGTTGCCCGATCGCGTGTAATCGTACCCGGCGCTCTTTTCGAGATTGTCCCAGTAGAACGTCGACGTGGGATAGATCGGCGTGGTCACGCTGTTGTACTGCTGATCCTTGTGCACTCCGCGGTGAACGCACTGAGTTTCAAAGTGAAGCGGCGAGTCTTCTGAAGACGTCATTTGCAAAACCATTGATTGATGTTGAAAAGTTGAATTGTGACAGGCTAAATCGGTGGACGCTATTCTTGTCGAAGCAGAAACGATTGCAATGAGCGAGGTTCGCAGATTCCCGGTCAGATGGTTGATTTTGACATAGATGGACACGGATGATCACGGTGAGTGGCGCAAAGCGATTGCTGAGGCTGCGGGTTAGGGTGCGGGTGAAGAACCGATGGAAAACACCCGCGGCTAGCGCCTTGCGGCTCATTTTGTAGTGGAATCACCAACTCGCTCGCCGAAGACGGTGACTTTGTCACCCACGTCGTGCTCATCGACGGGAAAGTTGGCGAACTGCACCGTCGAATTACGCTCAAACCATTCTCGAATCACGGGCGTGGTGTCTTCGTCGAAACTCGGGCGAACCATCAGCGTGTCGCCCTCTGTCACGGCTCGTATCTCGCCATCGTCGATGATCATCGTGCCCCGCGCGAAGACGTAGCGAGGCAGCCGGAACATTTCTTCAAGGTCGTCCTGACAGTTGTAGACTGTGATATCGGCATCGGCCCCGGGACCAAGATGGCCCTTGTTCTTCAGCCCCAGCATCCGAGCCGGTGACGCGCGAGTGATGATGGCGATTTCGTTCAGCGTATACTCACGAGTCAATTCGCCCAGCGTGCAGTGCTGACGAATTCGCTCAGGAAGCCGCTTCATAAATTCTTCACGCCGCGACCGATCCATCAGCAGCGCGATGATTTCGGGATACGCCAGGAACGAACCGCCGTTGGGATGATCAGTGCTCATCGCGATTCGCCATGGATCATTCACCAGCAAATACCATTC
>JANMEV010000058.1:0-2245 GCA_031377305.1 Planctomycetota bacterium
CGCTTTTGCCAGTGAAGGAGTTCCGTCAACGACTCGCTGAGCAGTTCCAAGCATCCGCGCCGGATGTTGAACAATCGACGTTTCACCTGACGCTGACTCCTGATGCACAATCTCTCCCGATGTTTCAATTGTCTGAGAATCTGGAAGTGCGAGACACATCGCTTTCCGCTCTACCGGGACATCCATGGATTTATGGAGGCGTGCCGAAGCCGGGGGCCAGCGTCTGGGCGAGTGCTTCAATTACCGGAGTGCAAATGCAGCCCGAACCAACGTTGATTCATCATGACTATGGTTTTGGGCAGGTTGTGTGGATGGGTATCGACAGTACCTGGCGATGGCGTCGCCGGGCCGGTGATGAATGGCACTACAAGTTCTGGGGCCAGCTCATTCGCTGGGCTGCACGAAACAAAGCGTCCGCCGGCAATAGCGATGTGAGACTATCTCTTTCCGAGGCTATCGTGAGCGAAACGGAAAGTGCTGAAGTTGTTGTCCGCTGGGACTCAAAGTTGTTGCCTCAACTGGAAGGAGCCACTGTCGAGGTCGTCGCCACGCCGGTCGATCCTGCTTCGAAGTTTCCAAGCTCCGGCGTCGATGCGAATAGAGCCGGTGCCGATGGCAAGAAAAACGCAACAACGGGAGATTCGGAACCCGAGTCACGCTTTTCAACTCGGCTCCAGTCGTCATCGGAATCGGCCGAACGTTTTTCAGGACGACTTCCACAGCTTCCCGCCGGTACCTGGCAGATCACGCTGCAAGTGACGGGTGGATCGTTGCAATCGAAGGAGCCGGTGACGACGGAATTGCTCGTGAAGCGGCAGGTTTCTGCAGAACTCGCGAACGTGAGTTGCAACCGCGATTTGCTGCGTCAATTATCACAGCTCAGCGGCGGCGAAATGGTCGAGCCGTTCGATGCTCAGAGGCTCGTTTCCCTGATTCAACCCAAAGATCAGCCGGAACAGAAAAGTCAGGAGAGAACTCTGTGGGATCATTGGCTCGTGATGGCGATTTTCTTCACACTGCTGATGTCCGAATGGGTGATTCGGAAGCTCAACGGATTGCCTTGATGTTTGCAGTCGATGATGTGTGATGCTTCCATGCATTTTCAAAGAGCAAGACGTTCTTTATCGTAACCCATTCCGCAGGAAGCAATGGGCTGCAAAATCAGCAAGAGAATGATTCAATGACAACAACTGCTGTTCTCGGTGCCGGTGCAATGGGCACCGCTTGTGCGTGGATTTTGGCTCAGCAGCCGGGATGCAAAGTGCATTTGTGGGCTCGCAACGAAACCTTCGCCCGGCACATTCATGAGACTCGCGAGAATAGTCGACTGCTTCCGCGGGTTCGCTTACCGGAGAACATTCACGTCACCGCCGATCGTGCTGCCGCTCTGGCTAATTCGGACGTTGTGATCGTCTGCGTGCCCACTCGAGGCCTGCGAGATGCGTTGAGCAGCATGGCCGATTTGATTCCACACTCCGCGCTGCTGGTGAGCGCGATCAAGGGGATCGAAAATGAGAGCCTGCTGAGGCCCAGTCAGATCATTCAGGAGGTGGCCGGCGATCGTCCTGTCGTCGTTCTGGGTGGTCCGTGCCACGCGGAAGAGATTACTCGCCGCAAGCCCGCCAGCATTGTCGCGGCCTGTGATTCATTGTCTGCGGCCGAACAAATTCAATCGCTGATGTCGACGGAGTTTCTGCGCATCTATGCGAACGCCGATCAGACCGGAGTTGAACTGGCCGGAGCATTGAAGAACGTCATTGCGATCGCTGCTGGCATCTGCGATGGACTGGAATTTGGAGACAACGCCAAGGCCGCTTTGATTACGCGAGGCCTGGCGGAGATGGTGCGTTTCGGAACTCACATGGGTGCCGATCGAGAAACATTTTACGGACTCGCGGGATTGGGCGACCTTGTGACGACGTGTAACAGCTTGCACAGCCGAAATCGATTTGTCGGCGAAGGACTTGGCCGCGGGCGCACGCTGCCCCAGATTCAGGATTCCATGAACGCCGTTGCGGAAGGCATCCTGACGGCTCGCAGCGTTCATCAATTGTCGCTCGAGAAATCCATCGAAATGCCGATCGCGACGCAGGTTTACAAGGTTCTGTTTGAGGGCAAGTCGCCTCGTGAAGCGACCGTTGAGCTGATGCAGCGGCCGCTGAAGGCGGAGTAAATCGCTCGTCGGATTCAGGTCGATGGAGCGACCGGGCTACCTTACGCCTCGCTGTGTCTTCTGAGCCTGAGG
>JANMEV010000079.1:0-14911 GCA_031377305.1 Planctomycetota bacterium
GCCCGCTCGGGTCGCCGGGAAGCGGTTCCGCCATCCGAGCCTTCACCTCGGCGCGAGCCAAAGCGACCACCACGGGGCTTTCCGGGAATATGTATTCCACGGCTGATAACAATCGTGTGATTGATGCCGATGTGATCACGGACACCGGATCGACGATCAACACGGCGCGGTTGGATATCGTGGCTTTCGTACCCCACCTGGGACTGACTCCAGACCAGTTGGCTTTGCTGACAGCGATTAACATCACTGTGCAGGACGATTCCTATTTCCGACTGGCAGAAACCAACGCTCAGACGGCAACGGAGTACGTCAGTCAGGGCATTGAGACCGTCGGTAACGCGATCATTGATGCCGCCTGTTGGCTGTTCGGCTGCGATCCAGAGCCTGCGAAGAAAACGGTTTCCAAAGGTGTGCGCAAGATTCTGGGCGCTGAGAACGAGACGAAGTATCTAGGAGTCAATCAGGTCGACAATACGATCAACTTTAACTCCATCGTCAATCTTGGTGCGGGAACTCCTCGACCGATTGTTGAGATCGACGCGACTGGAAGAGTCATACGACTGGAAGGCATCACATTGTCCGATGGCGTCGGGCCTGTGACGCTGAACCAGACTCTGGTGCCAGGTCGGCCAGTCATCGTCAATGATATTGTCAATCGAGGCGGTGGCAGCGGAAGCATGACGGCTGAATATGGCACAGTGACCGGTACGCCGACGTGGAACTTCAACGTTGCGTTCGACACGGTCGATATCATCAATCGATCCAACGCAAGTGTTTCCGTGGGAGCGATCTCGGTTTATAGCACCTCTGCGAACAGTCCGACGTTCCGAATTAACGCAGCTTTCACGACTATTAATACCACGGTGAATACGAACGCCGACTCGACCGTTGTCTCGATTGTCAACACGGGAACAGGTGATGTGACTCTTCGCGGCCGGATCGACAATGCTCGCGGAACAACAAATCTGCGAACCAGTGCAGCCGGGTCTGACTTTATTGCGGCTCCGTCGGGGCTGGTTGTCGCTCGGAACTTCTCAGCGATCGCGACGCTGGGTGCACTGGGAAGTTCTGGGGCGTATCTACCGGTGCAATTGCCTGTGCCGACAAGTACCATGGCACGAATCGATGAAGCCAGCGGCGGTAGCGGCGTCTTTCTGGATGTCACGGCAATCACCGGCCGCGATACTTTGAGCGTGGACATCGTCCGGGCGACCTCAACGTCGGGCTCTGTCAATATCCGCGTGAATGACGGTATCAAGACGGTGGTCAATTCTGCGGGAGCCTCGCAGACATCGATCAGTGTGACGGCCAATCTGCAGACGGTTACTGCTGCCGGCGATGTGGTCTTCAATGCCAATGAGACGACGGCTGGAAGCGTGGACTTCGTGCTGGGAGGCACGATTACGGCTGGTGCGACTAACGTTGTCGCATTCCAAACGACGGACGGCGGAGAAATTCGTGACGGCCACGTGGGAACCGACATTATCGGCGGGTCGGCTTTACTGATCGCAGGCGATGGCATCGGAAGCTCCCTCGATTCGATTGATCTGGCCGTGAATCGGCTGGAAGGTGATGCTGGTCTGGGCGGCCTGTTTGTTGCAGATGTCGGCGGACTCACGATCGGTGGCATCAGCGGCACTGTTGGACTTCGCGGCGGCAGCGATCGAACGTTCAACCTCTTTGGTCTGATTCCGCTCGTAACGCGTGGCGGAGTGAACGTCACTACCAGCGGACCGCTGACGATTCAGGAAGATGTTGTCACGAACGGAACGCTGGTGTTGACAACCACGGAAACGGCGGCCGCTGATACGCTCACAGTACTTGCGGCCGCGAAGGTCATCAACCCGACTCAGAATGTCACGCTGACATCCGCCGACAATCTGGTTGTGTTCGGTACCGTGGACACAGGAGCCAATGCGTTCCTGCGAGCGTTCAATGATGTGGATCTGCGAGCCAGCAGCGTCATCACGGCATTCAATCAAATTCTGGTCACTGGCGACGATGGCGCGACCAATGCCATTGGCAGCACAGTGACTGTGGGCGGCAAACTGACGGCTCCGAGGATCGACTTCCTTGGTGGTGCCGACAGTGACCGGCTTCTCGTGCCGAATCAGGTTTTGGAAGGACGAACGGAAACGGTCTGGAACATTACCGGCAACAACTCGGGCAACATCGACAACGTTTACGGGTTCTCGCTGTTCGAAGGTCTTGAAGGCGGCGTTCAGAATGATCGGTTCGTCTATCGCGAAGCCTTCGCGAACTCCGGATTGACCAGTGGCGGCGGTGGCGGCGGAATTGACACGCTGGATTATTCGGGATTCTCAGCCGCGACCGTGGTGCACGTGAATCTCACAACCGGCGTTCGCAATGGCGGCACTGTTTCGAACATCGAACGAGTCATCGGCGGTGCTGCGAATGACTCGCTGATTGGCGATGCTTTTGCGAACTGGCTGATCGGTGGTCCGGGCAATGACACGATCGTCGGCAATGGCGGAGATGACATCCTTGTCGGTGACACGGCTGACATCGATCTGAACCGCAACGCGCTGGTCGAAGTTTCGACTCTGACGGACTCCAGCGGCAACGACACGATCTCCAGCGGCGCGGCGGGGGCTGGATTCACGCTGATTCTTGGAGGCAGCGGACTGGATACGCTGAACGCAGGCACCGGCCGAGCCATCGTCGTGGGCGATCATGGCAAGCTGCTGTTCACAAATGGAAATCTTTCCAGCTTCGAAACGACCAATTCCGCAGTCGGTGGGATCGACACGATCACGGTTCAGGGCGGAAGTCAGAACATCGTCATCGGCGGTGCGGGAGCGGATTCCATCACGGCCACGGACGGAACGAACCTGCTGATCGGCGACGACGCAAGAATCACAATCAGTGGTTCGTCGGTGGCATCCGTCACAAGTGCGTCATCGGCGAGTGCTGCAGGTGATACGATCACCGGCGGTCTGGGAAGTGACTGGGTCATCGGTGGTGCTGGAATCGACACGATCAACGCGGGTGCGGGCAACGACATCGTTCTGGGTGACTACGGTTTGTTGACTCTGACCAACGGCTTGCCAAGCTCAGTCGCGACAACGGAACCAACTGTCGGCGGCAACGATGTGATTACGCTCGGCGCTGACAGTGATGTGGCTCTCGGTGGATTCGGTAGCGATACCTTCACAGACGCTGGCGGGCAAAACGCAATCGTCGGCGACGAAGGCATCGTGACGTTTGCTGGTCGCTCCATCAGTCGAATCGAGTCTGTGGGAAGTTCAGGCGCCGCCGATACGTTCACGGGGGCCACAGGAGATGATCTGGTGATCGGCGGTGCGGGCGGTGACTCGATTAACGCGGGTGCCGGTAATAACTTCGCCATTGGTGACTTTGGAGTCATCAGTCTGAATGGCGGCATCGTAATGTCTGTTGAAGCGACTGAGCCCAATGAGGGTGGCGCGGACGTCTTGACGGGCACAACTGGGAACGACGTGTTCCTCGGTGGTCCGAACAATGACACGATCAGCGGCGGTGATGGACGCAACATCCTGCTGGGTGATCGTGGAATCGTCACGCTGGGCAATGGCATCATTCGTCGCATCGAGACGATCGCCTCGTTGAGCAGTGGAAATGACGGAATTACCGGCGGTGCTGCTGAAGACTACATCGTCGGCGGACAAGGGAACGACACGATTTCCGGCGGCGGTGGCAGTGATGTGATCGCAGCGGATTTGGGAGTCATGGTGTTCTCGGGCAATCTGATCTCGTCGCTCGATGCGACATCCGTTGATGGAAACGGCACCGATTCGATCACCGTCGGAGCCAGCGCTGCGCTGGCTGTCGGAGGACTCGGAAACGATTTCCTCACAGCGACCGGTGGAACGAATCACGTGCTAATCGGCGACCTCGCGAATGTGTCATGGGTCGGTGGCGTGATTCGCACTGTGACGACAGCAGCGGCTGCTGGTGATAGCACCGACACAATCACGGGCAGCATCGGAAACGAAACGTTCGTCGGTGGTTCAGGTGCGGATATCATCAAGTCGCATGCAGGCACAACGCTGGATTCCGGCAATCACTTCGTGCTGGCCGACAACGGAACGGTCAACTTTATCAGCGGACTTCCGGTTTCGATGTCACCGCTCGAAAGCATTTCTGACGGTGCCGACACTATCACAACGGGCAACGGAGTTGACTCCGTCGCTGCGGGCGGCGGCAAAGATTCGATCACCACAAATGCAGGCAACGACAACATTGATGCGGGCAGCGGTAACGATACTGTGAACGCGGGTGACAACGACGACTTTGTTACGGGCGGAACCGGCGATGATTCGATCACCGGGGGACTTGGAAACGACGTTCTGTTCGGCGGCGTCGCGATTGGAATGAGAACCAACTATGAACTGGGCACAGCCGACTTCACTCTGCCGCCGCAGTTTACGGCGATGAATGCTCTGTATCCTGTTGCTCCGTATGTTCCGGCGTTGAATATCACTCCGACAATCGTCGGTGGTGTTTCCATTGATGGTGATTTGAACGATGGCAAGGACACATTGACCGGCGACGCGGGCAACGACGTTCTGTTCGGAGGATCGGATTCGGACGGTCTGGACGGAGGAGCCGATGCGGATTACCTGGATGCGGGTGCAGGAAACGACACGTCGGTCACTGGGGGCCAGGGCGACGACGTGATTCGTGGCGGTGCCGGCGATGACGCTTTGACGGGCGGCGATGGAATCGATCAGCTCTACGGCGACGGCGGCGACGATCAGATGTTTGGGGATGCTGGTACAGGCAACAGTCAATTGGGCCAGCGGCTCTTGGGTGGTGCCGGTCGGGACACTCTGAACGCCTTCGCGACGACAGCATCAACCAGCGGTGATCAGCTCTTCGGCGAAGACGATGGCGACTTCCTTTACGGTAACATTGCCGGCGAGACTCTTGTTGGTGGTGGCGGAAATGACTTCATTCAGGGCGACAAACTCTCAGGAGCTGGCTACGCAGACAATTCGAACGCGGCAACCGTCGGCGGCAGCGACACACTCTACGGCGACAGTGGCGATGACCAACTGCTCGGCGGCGGTGGCTCCGACACGATCTGGGGCGGGGCGGGCACAGACCTGATTGATCCTCAGGCCGGAAATAATATCGCGTACGGCGGAAGCGGAATCGACATCTTCACGATCTGGACGGGCGCTCTTGCTGGTAACGACACGATTGATGGACATCGTGGCAACACGGTCGGCGATACAACGCCCGACGACAACGCAACGGACATCCTTGTGCTGAACGGCACATCAGGAAATGACACGATCCTTCTAAGCCAGCAGCTGGGAGTCAACGGTCAGGTTCGCTTTGATTTCAACGGAGCAGTTCGAACTCTGACGACGCTGGATTCGACAGGTAAGCCTCTGATCGAGCAGTTCCAGATCGCTGGTCTGGCCGGACACGACACCATCGGATTTGTCACTGCCGGAACTCAGTTACCTGCCGGAATCACAAATCCGGTTGCGACTGGAGCTTCGAAGGCCCTTGATCTGAGTGCACTCGCGAGTCGCAGTAACGACTTCGTCGGCGTCTTCGAAGGCAACAGCGGCAACGACCTGCTCATCGGCGGCGCAGGTCGGGATCAGCTTGACGGAGGATTCGGCAGCGACGTGCTGTACGGATTCGCTGGCAACGATCGTCTCTGGGGCGATCAGGGTGGCGGCTCGGCCAATGACTTCGACGTGCTGTTTGCCGGACAGGGCAATGATGATCTGGTCGGTGGTTCTGGCAGAAATGCTTTGTATGCGTGGTCGATCGCTCCGGAAGCTCGCCTGGTTCCGACGCCGGGAGCCACGTTCAATGCGGGCAACATCGCTGGGCTGATTTCCGGCGGACCTACAAGCTCGTTTGGCGTCTACTTCAACGCATCGACCGGAGCGATCCTTCGAGGCGTTGACGCATTGGTTGCAGGGGTTCCATTGCCCGGGTTCGTGCTGGAAACCACCGGTCTGAATCGCATGATCGGCAACGAGCAGGCTGATAGTCTGTTCGGTGGCACAGCTCTGGACTTCCTGTACGGCAATGGCGGTATCGACACGCTGTTCCGAGCCAACGGGACATCTCTTGAATCACTCGATGGCGGCTTCGCGGGAGACGACTGGAAGAACTACGCTCGCGAATCGGATCAGATCTGGTACGTTGGCGGCACCAATGCGAATGATGAAATCAACATCGACTTCGTAACGGAACCGGGTCTGCTGGCCGATCATCACCTGCTGACTCGACTGACCAACAACAACGGCAACGTCTCGTTTGCTGCTCAGGTAAAGCTCGACTTCAACGCGACAGACAGTGAAGGCAGGCCGATTTGGGATGCTCGAGATCGTCTGTTCGAGCTGGACAGACTGCTCACCGCTCAGGCTTCAGGCAACGCCAGTGAAGTTAGCGGACTGCTGGGTCAAATCGCCCTTGCACAAACGAATCTGATCGCTGGACTGCTGCCGCCGGAAGGTGACTTCCAGGTCATTCTGATCGACGCATTGGATGGCAACGACACCATCAAGGTTGGCCCGACGGTTCAGAAGTCTGTTTGGATTGATGCCGGGGCTGGCGACGATGTCGTCAAGATTCAGCCGGGCAATTCAATCCTGTCAGACAAAGCCGAAAACAGCCAGCCAAATGGTAGGCTGCGAAGCCGCAACGACGTCGCTCAACAGGCGTTCGAGCTTACTCAGGTTGTTGGAACCTCAACTCAGACGTTCGCTGGCAGAACTTTGCCCGCTGGCACTTCGGCAGGAGCTCTATTCGCGGGCCTGACGATGGATTCTGCGGCTGATGTGGATTGGTTCAGCTTCTCGCTGGCGACGGCTGCTGGTGCGTTGTCGAAGTTTGAACTGGCCAGTGGATCGGTCATCGATAACCTCGGACTGGCGTTGTTCAACGTCAACGCGGATGGGACAGAGGGCACTCAGATTAGTACCGCAACAGCCACCGGCAACGCGGGGTCGATTTCGCTGAACGGACTTCTGGCGAACACACGATATTTGCTTCGCATCAACAGCCCGAAACTGGTGCCAACGATTTATGACCTGCGATTGAATCTGTCAGGCACCGCGGTTCCGTCCGAACTGTCGGGCATGCCAACGAGCCCACTTGCCGTGAGAAGCAGCAACGAACGTCGAGATCTCATTCTTGGCGGCACGGGTGATGATATTCTTCAGGGCGGATCGGGTGAAGACTTTATCTTCGGACAGGCTGGCAATGACGTCCTGACCGGCGGTAGCGATCGCCAGGCCAGCGACCTGCTGTTTGGTGGCGATGGCAATGACACATTCCAGATCATCCCGGATGCAAGGCCACTGCTGGGGAATCAATCAAACACTCAGTTTGATCCTGCAACACGAACCTTCATACCAACCACGAGTGATCAGTTCATAGGTGGAGCCGGAACCGATCGCGTGCTGTTCCTTGGCGGAGATAAGGATCGGCGTGGCTTTGATGTGCCGGACTTTGCAGCCGTGACCTATAACATCGGGCTGCATCGTTACGAATTCAGCAGTCTGGTGTGGGATATCGGTCAGCAGAAGTTCCGAACGACGTTCATCGACACTAACAGCGACAATACGCAGCAGAGCACAGAGCTGACGGTTTATGAACAGCAGTACTTGTATTATCAGACACGCGATGTCGAGAATACCCAGTTCGTGACGCGATCGGGCAACGATGTCGTTCATGCAGATCCCGGATTCCAGTTCCTGCCGATTCAGGCCAGCGGACCGGGCTTCATTTTGAACCCAGCCGCTAACGCAGCATCGTTTGATGAATATGGAATCATGCCCGGCCATTTCGAACAGGGAGCCACCGAAGGTGCTGTCAGCATTGATGGCGGCGAAGGCAACGACTTCCTGTTTGGCGGAGCATTGAACGATACCATCGAAGGCGGTTCCGGAATCGACTATCTCGTCGGACAACTGGGCAACGACAACCTGTTCGGCGGCGGTGGTGCGGATCAGATGTTTGGTCACTCGCCAGCAGTCGGAACCGGCTTGACGGCCTATCCTGTGGCGCCACAGGCTCTGCCGCAGGGCTTTCCGGCCGGAGCGGTCAGTGAAGCCTACGTCTATGATCTGGCGGCTCCGTTCCTCAATCTTCCATCGACCGCTCGGGCAGGCGTTACTCTCGCCGGCGGCACGATTGCGAACTTCGATGACAAGGCATTCGGACTCGACGGCAGCGCGCCGGGCGAACGATTGTCGAACCTGACCGAAGTCGGCGACTTCAACGGCGACGGGCAGACGGACTTTCTTGCCTCAGGCACTGCTCAGAGCTACCTGCTCTTCGGTCCAATTAACCTCGAAAACTTCGCGTCGGTCGCTCCTCAGTCTGAGATCATCATCGATCAGTCTGCGCTGGGCCGACCAGCCGAGCGCTTCGGTGACATCAACGGAGACGGACGAGCCGATTTGGTCTTTGTGAAGAACGCGCTCAATCGCACAGAAGTCACGGTCATCTTCGGCAACCCAACGGCCGGCACGAATACGCTCGCTCAGACTGTCCTCTGGCCCCGCACCTGGGATGCGTCGTTTGCCACAAGCGTGCTGAACAGCACCAACAGCCGCACGTTCACGCTGGATGGAAGCCAGCTGTCTCCAAACGACGTGAAAGCTCAGATACTGAATTACAACGGCGACAATCGAGACGACTTGTTGCTGTCCGCTCCGACAACGACGGGGACGATCACAGCGACTCGTGAGTACAATCTCGGTTTCTCACAACCTGTGCGACGTCAGGCTCAAGTGGTTGCGAATGACCGGTTGTTCGTTGCCAGGGGCTTATCAAACTCCGGCAACAATCCGACGTTAACGAACCTGGTCCGTGTCGATGAGAATGGCGAGTCGCCTGTCACGGGTTTGCCGGGGTTGATCACCAATGACCAGACGTACTTCCCGCTGACGGCCGTCAATGGCACGGTCTACACGCAGAGCTTTGACACGGGCACCGGTATTGGAAACATCTACCGCGTTAATGCCGATTTGACGGCATCACAGGTCACGAGTCTCGTCACTCAGGGTTTCTTCAGAACGCTCTATTCGCTGAAGTCGGATTCAGCGACTGGCAATGAGGAACTCTATGGGTTACGAACAAACGGTACGAATGTCGATGTCCGAGTTTATCACATCAACGTGGCCACCGGAGCTTTGACAGAGATCGCGAATGCGTCTCAGGTGATCATCAACACCGCTCTGCCGGTTGGAAACAGCATCAAGTTCATCTCCGGCACGAACCTTCTGAATCAGCTCGATAACAATCTGATCTACTTCGACCCGCTGGTGCATGGAGTTACGGGTCCAGCGAAGACGATCTACCTGCAGAATATTGAGAACAGTGGACCGACGATCAATATCTTTGACGCTGTCCTTGCCAATTCCACTGACAACTTCCTCTATATGCCTGCGACATCCGTGGCGACAGGAAATGAACTCTGGCGAATTGATGTTTCCAATCCACTTTCACCAATATCAACTCCGCTGGAGATTCTTCCCGGGCCTGCCGGGGCAAATATTGGACAACAGCTCCTTGGGCAGCCTCTGAGCCTTACCATCGTCGATGGAGTTGTCTACTTCACTGCGACCGGCGGTCCTGAAGGCCAACAACTGTGGCGCTATGTTCCGGCGGATGGGCCGATGACGAATCGTACCGACATCGGCGCGATAAGCCGCGTGCTGGATTCAAAGCAACAGGGCATTGGTGGTGTGACATCGCTGGTCAGCGTGGACGGAGTTCTGCTGGTTCAGAGAGGAGCGGACACCTGGCGATTCGATGGGGTCGATTTGGTCCGGATCGCGACGGGGACGAGCAATACCACGGCGCTGGTGAACTCCAGCGGTCGCAGCGATTCCACATGGTTGTTTCACAATGCGGATCCGTTCAACCAAACCAACCGAGTTGTTCGCTACGAGCCTGCCAACGTTGGCTACATCTTCGGTGGACAGGACATTGAGGGCGGTTTGCCGACATTGCCGGGCACAACGTCCGTCGATGTTCGAGAAGCAGAATTCACCTTCACACGGAAACAGCTTGGACTTCGTGACAAATCGTCGTTTAACACGGAGGTTGTTGGCGATGTAGACGGCGACGGACGCGACGATGTTGTCTTCACCGGACCGGGTAATCTGATATTGAATCGGCAAAGTCTAATTAAGAACGACGTGGTGACTCGCAAAGACCTGCGACCAACGACGAACCCCGCGAAAGATCTCGGAACGTTGCTCAATACGGCAGGAATTGGCAATGACGATGCGTTCGAATCGGCAGCCAGTTCATTCGTGGTCCCGGGAACAAGTGGCTCCACTCCACTGACGTTTACGCTGAAGTCTGATGCGGGCTTCTACGGCTTCTCGTTCGGCTACTTCGACGTCGCTCTGGTTCCCTTCGATCCGATCACGCAGCGTCGGCAGTTTGCAGTTTCCGCAATTGAACAGGCACTTGCTTTCAACACGCTGATCTTTGATGACCAGATCAGTAATCCGGGTGCCACGGTGACGAAGAACATCCTGGCTGGAACGGAGATTGGGTTCTTCCTGATTCCCAATGCGACTGTTCTGGACTTCCTTGGAAACTCGAACAGCTTCTACCCCGCCAATGACGCGCCGCTGTTTTCGTTCCCGAATGCGAATCCTGGCGAACTGGATCAGATGCTCGCCTTTGTCGGCAACGGCAAGACGTTCTTCGCGTTTGAAGATTTGTCCCGTGCGGCCAGCAATAACAACAGCGCAGGTGATTCGGATAACGACTTCACCGATGTCTCGTTCGAAATCAACACGTCCCTCGTGGCCGCCAGAGGACTCGAACTGCATCCCGTTGGTGACCTGAACAAGGACGGTTTAGACGACGTCGCCGTACGCAAGGGACGCGATCTCGGAGTGGTGTTCGGCAAGACCGACATTGCTCAGATGAATTTCGAAAAGCCCGATAAGACCATCCGGGGCTTCGGCGATTTTTCACAGGTGAGCGTCACATCAGGCGATTGGAACGGCGACGGTACAATGGACCTGGCAATTGTCGATACGGCAACAGACAGAACGTTTGTCTATAACTCGATTGCATCGGCCGCCGCATTGATCCAGCGGACAGCATTCAGTAGTCAGTTCGCAGGGACGATGCCGTCAGTCGCAAGGCCGTTGGGATTTGAGTTGCCCGTCGCGGCTATTGTTCAGGATATCGTGCCCAAAGCCTTGACAGTGAGCACAACCGGACGGACCGACCTCGTGACGGTACCGGCGAAGAATACTGGCTTCCAGATTGAGTTTTCCGGAACCAAAGCAACGAGCCAGACAATCGGCGGAACGGTTCTTTCGACGCTGACTCCGTTTTCGTTCAATCAGTTGATCTCGGTCAATTCGTTAACCACAGACACGCTGAACAGTCTGCTCATTAAGATCAATGCTCAGATTGCGGCCACGGCTCTTGCTGGTCAACTGGTGGCTTCCGCGTCCGGCAATCGGCTCAGGTTCACAGCGACAGAAACAGGCGTCAATCTGTCGCTTCGAGTTCAGGAATTCCAGACGACAACCTTTTCGTCGCTGGCGAACACTCCGGGGCTGGACATCAATGGCGACAACATCGATGACTTGCTCATTGGATCAACGGGTGCCGTTGGCGTTGTGAACGGTCAGGTTGAAAACGCGGGCCGGATCTACTCAATCTACGGAAGTCAAACTCGGATCACTCCTTCGACATCCTTCGACGTGCTTGAAAATATCTCCGTTCCCGGCAGCGGCTCATTCGTCGTTGATCGAGGAACCGGGCAACCAGAACGGTTTGGCAACGGCTCAGACGCATTCACGATTGGTACTCCCGCCGATCGCTGGTTCCGGTTCAGCACTCTGGGCGATGGCAAAGCGGGCGATTCCATCCGACTAGTCACGACCGACGGTGCCGACACCGGTCTGAAGGCTGACCTAGTTGAAGTCGATGGTTCTGTCATTTCTGTCGGCAGAAAGATCTTTGATCTGCGGGCAACACCTGCCGGAACGTACTTCCTGCGAGTCTACGACACAGACGGCACGAAGAGTCCATTCTTTATTGATGTGAAAGCGCCGGCTCGCGGCCAGACTCATGAATCCAGCACACTGCCTGATCGCGACGTGATCTTCGGTAACGACGGCGACGACACGATCTTTGGCAACAACGACATCGACCAGATTTTCGCTGGCAGCGGTGCCGACCGCGTGACAGCCGAACCGATCGAAGTCCGCGACAGCGATATCGGTGATCGTCCGCTCGGAACGGTGATCTCCAGCGAATCCAGCTTTGGGAACAACGCTCGTCCACTTGATCCAATTGTGGACTTTCTGGATCCGCAGCTTGAAGCCGTTGTCGGTGCGGCACTTGGACAACCGGTCACGAATCGATTGCATCAGTCTCTTCGGTTGCGAAACAGCGAAGTTGAGCTTTCGTCGAATGTACTTCATGGACGCAGTACGCTGACGTTCGAATTCTGGATGAGCCTCGACTATGGCAATGGAGTGAATCGGCCGATCATCTCAACGGATTTGATCAGCCCCAGTGGAATGAGCCTTAAGATCAGCAACAATCGAACGCTCATTCTTGAGCATGGCAACGGGGCGAACAACTCATGGGAACTCCCGTTGGCCGTTCTCCCAGGATACTGGCACCACTACACGGTTGTGCGAGATGATGCGAACGATCGAGTGGAAGCGTTTGTGGACGGAGTTTCGCTTGGATCGCAGAACGCCAGCCTGCTCACGCTTGATCTGGGCGGCTCAACCAACAAGGTCAACTTCGGAGGCTCATTGCTGTTCGCCAAACTGGATGACGTTACTATCTGGGAGCGAATCCTGCCAGTTGAAGAAATTCAATCGCGACGGTACCTGCCCTCAACAGGTCTTGAGGCTGGTCTGGTCGGAGAATGGTCGTTCGAAGAAGGCTTTGGGACGAAAGTTTATGACAGTTCGACCAATGGCTTCGATGGTGTCTTTTCGACAGCCCACGATGTGCCAGAGTGGTCGCAGGATGTTCCGCTGCGGGTGCCTGTGGTTCATGGCGGATTCCGATCGACGGACCTCGCATCAATTGAAAGCATTAGTCCAGCCTTCATTCCTCTGAATGACCTGACAGGGCTTGAGCGAATGGTCAATCTGACTTCGCTGAACCTCCGAGGCGTCCCTGGTTTTGCAGCAACGAAGACCATCGTATTGAATCCGTCCCTGGTTTCAGCGGGACCTGTCAACGTCGGGGACACGTTCATCTCCGAATCAAGTCCAGCCACATCGAACGGGACAGAATTCGTCCTGCGCCTCAATGGCAGCCTGGGTGATCGATCCACGCCATTGATCCGTTTCGACCTTAGAGCTCTGGCAGGCCGCCAGCTGACTGGGGATGTAACTCTTGGGCTCTTCGTGCAATCGTTTAACAATCTCCCGGTCGGCACAGCGACGCAGACCGTCGAACTTCGCGAATCGACTGCCAATTGGAACGACAACTCGACATGGTCAAATATTCCGGGTGGTCCTCCGTCTGGGTCTGTTTCTTCGACGATCCTCGACACGAAGACAATCCAATATGCTCAGAACTCCGGTACGATCGGTGATCGGGCAATCGCATTCACGATACCTGCCTCAGTCATTCAGCGCTGGATTGATAATCCGGACAGCAATCGCGGGCTTGTGCTGACGTCGCTCACGACAACACCAGGCAACGAACTGTACTTCACCAGCAGCAACCCCGTCTTTGCGAACGTTCCAGCCCTCGTCTTTGCGGTAAAGGATGAACCGGGCTTTGCCAATCTCGACAATAAAGACCTTGCCAACCTTGCCCCGCGACGTCTCACGTCTGGCCCCCAGGCCGGTGAACTTGTTGGATTGTCCCAACTGAAATCTCTGGATCTGGTCCACCACAAGAACATCACCGACATTTCACCTCTGGTTGAAATGAAGGAACTGGAGATTCTGAGACTCGATAACACGGGAGTCGCGCCAGCCGCTTCGTCGACGCTTTCGACACTGGCAGAGCTGACCAATCTGCAGATCCTGAATTTGCCAACAGGTGTTCTGAATAATGACACGAATCTTGTGTTCGATGAAGGTCAGAGTGTTCTGCTTCCATTCAGCGTGCCATCGCTTGAATTCAACAACTTCAGCCAGCGCGTGGACCTCGGAACTGCCCAAACTCTGGGCAACCTGCAGAATAGTTTCACCCTGGCGGCGTGGGTTAAGCCGCAATTTGTGACGGGCATTCAGAATGTGATCACGTCCAAGTCGAACGCCAATGGCTGGGGGTTTGCACTGAATGACACTGGGCTTCGAGTCATCACTTACGGCAACCAGTTCTACGACATTTCAGGTTCGATCGTCGCAGGCCAATGGACGCATGTTGCCGCGTCGATGAAATCCAATAACTCGGTTGAGTTCTTTGTCAACGGCGTTTCGATCGGCTCTGTGGCCGGCAGCGCTCCTTCGACTCCAACAACCAGTGGATTCCAAATCGGCACGGGAGTCAACGGGACAGAGCCGTTCCGAGGCGCACTTGGCGAAGTTGGCGTTTGGAACCGTGTGCTGAGCAACACGGAACTCACGCAGATTCGTGATTCATTCCCGGATCGTGCTGAGGCTGGATTGATCGGCTACTGGCCGCTGAACGAAGCGTCGGGAGCCACCGCGAAAGACCTGAGTGACAGCGGCCTGACCGGCGTTCATGTGAATGGTCCCGTGTGGTTCAATGACCAGTCGATTCCATGGACAGTGTCCGGGGCGAACACGGCCAGCGGCACGACCAGCCCGGTTCAGTTCACATGGTAAATAGTATGTTTTTTATCCACGATGGAGGAGCAGAGAGTGGGTAAAGAAGGGTAAACGTCGAACCTTCGCCAATCTTGGACTGAACGTTAATGTGTCCTCCGCAGGCATCAATAAAG
>JANMEV010000099.1:0-32666 GCA_031377305.1 Planctomycetota bacterium
CCTTGAGGGCTACTCCAGGCACGATAAGCCAACGCTGTACTTCAACTACTTCCTGGAGACGGAAGGTGCTCAGTACATTTATGGCACAAACCCAGACACTCTAATGCGGGATTCTTTGCGAGTGTTTGTTGCGGACGAGTCAGGCGAGTGGAATTTGCTGGTGACGAACAACTCACTCCAGTCGGGCGTCCAGCAGGATGAGTTCGATTTCGGGCCAGACGGAACTTTGACAGCGGCACCGCTGTTTCAAACTTTTGTTGACGTCGTGGAAGCCTTTGACAATTCCAATGGATGGCGACAAGCTCGAGTTGATCTAAGTAGCTACGCAGGCCGAGCTGGGCTCAAGTTGCGTTTCGACTTCTCAACGGCCGGTTCAATGAATGTGGGAGACATTCTCACTACAGGCACGGAATTGTACGCTGTTGCGGCCAGTGAATTGTCCGATGGCAACAGTTTACAAATAGACAATTCAATCTTCGAATTTGACTTGGGAGCACATCTGACGATTCCGTCTGGTGGTGCACTTGAAGGGCGAACATTCTCTGTTGGTGGTACCACGTTTACATTCACTGCAACGCCGACGCTTTCGACCCACATTCTGGCGCTTCCTGCTGACTCTGCGGCGACAATTGCAGCCAGAGCAAACGGTGTCGTCAATTCGGTTCTGGCGGGAATTACGCTCAACATTCCCGCTGCGACTGCGCTGGAAGGTGAGTCATTCACGATTCTCGGACAAACGTTTACCTACACGGCAACTCCGCTCACTGCGAATGATATTCGAATTGTCAATCCAGCCTTCGATAATGCGACCACAATGGCGGCGCGGACGGCTGCCGTCGTCAATGCCGTTCTTGGGGCAAACACTGCCTTTGTGAATGGAGCATCCGTCGATTTCCCTTCAGCGACATCGGTGACATTTGGCAGTTCGATTAATGCCGTTGCCGGGGTTCAGTTGGAAGGTGAAACGATTCGATTCAACGGAACCTTATTTACGTTCACTGCCTCGCCGCTGCTCGCTACGGATATTCCTATTACCGCGTTGGATACGTCCGCGACTGTCGCAACCACGGCAGTTGGTGTCATCAACACGGTGCTTGGTCCTGGGTCCGCCTTTGTGAATGCTCTGGCTCCTTCGCGTATCAGCATTGTTGCGATTCCAAACGCAGCATCTGCCATTCGAACGGGTGGGACGTTGCAGATGGTTGATGTACTGACTTCGACGACGCTTCAAGGCGAATCGATCACTCTGAATGGAGTCACGTTTACATTCCAGGCAACTCCAACATTGCCAACGGACATCCTCGCTCAGGTCGGTGATATTGCGGACATTATGGCTCTTCGCGTCCAGACGGCGTTCAACGCACAGTTCGGTTTTGGAACGGCAATAGTAGACCCCGGAGCACCAACGCGTGTGACAATTCCCGTCATTAACGGCGTCGGAAATAGTCTTATCCGCGGCGGTACTTTGGTTACCGTTGCCGGTGATTTTCTGCAGGGGCATGAGTTTAGTCTCAATGGGAACACGTTCCGCTATTCGACAAATCCAGCCACCACGCGGGAGATTCTTGCACGCGTGGGCGACTCTTCAGACTTGATTGCGACTCGCACTGCTGCGGCGATCAACGCTGTACTTGGTGCAGGTACCGCGGTGAGCAACGGATCTCGCGTCTCGGTTCGCGATCTTTCCGTAACCAACAACGGATTCTTCCTTGGCGGAATTTTGCAGTTGGCGGATGTCACTGCGACTAACTTTGAAGGCGAGTCCTTCACTGTCTACAGCACGACATTTACCTTCCGCGATCCGGCGGGCGTTCCGGCGGCATTGAACACCGCAGGCGTAGAAATTGATGCTGCTGCAGGCGATACCGCAGCAACACTTGCTGCCAGAGTCGTGAGCGCTGTCAATACGGCAGCCGGGCGACTCGTTGCCGTTGCCGCTGGGAATAGTGTGAACATTGCTGGTGCCGTTGCAACGCCGTTCGGAGGTACTCTTCGAATTACTGCTGCCGCCGCCGCGGACCTTGACGGTGACACGCTGAATGTGAACGGCCTGAACTTCACATTCGCAGCGGCTGCCGGCTTCCTGCAGATTCAGACGGATGCGAATCCGGCAATTGTGGCAACGCGTACCGCAGCAGCTATCAACCAGTTTTTCGGTGCAGGCACTGCCTCTGCACAGGGGGCTGTTGTCAGTGTGACGAGTGATACGACTCTCACTTACAACGGTGGAGCGACAATTGGCGTTGCGATTATTGACAGTGTCGCGGGTGCAGGCACGCCAATGTTGTTTACACGAGTGTCGAATCCAACTTTGACACCGCTTGTTGTGGATCTCGTGAATTCGCCACTGGGAGTTGACTCACGTGGAACCCCGCTGACGTTTGACGCCATTGGGTCAACTTTGACACAGGCTGCGGGATTCGTGTCGTCATTTGTGAGCAATAATCGTCTGACCATCCCGTCTGCGACCAGTATCGCTGTTCAACCGGGCTCGCCACTGCTCACGTCGGGTGGACGAGGGGCTTCGATTCCCGGATCACGACTGATTTCGATCTTCCCAAACATGACAGCGAATCAGGTCGCGACTTCACTGCGACAGGCGATCGCTGATCAATTCGCCGCGGGTGACATCAACATCATCAAAGGCAGCGAGAATCGAATCCAGATCATTGATCACAATCTGGTCTTGAACAGCGTTCGTGCCGGGGATGTGATTACAAGCCAGATATTTGGATTTGCTAATTCTCTCCCGGGTGACGACTTCGGCGCGTTCAATGCTGGATTTGTGAACGGACAGGCAACTCGTCCGGGCTCACTTCGAGGCATGAATAACACGGTCGAAGGCGTTTACATCGACGACATCATCATCGGCTTTGCAGAGCGCGGTGAAATGGTCACGAATGCTCCTGCAACCACAGCATTCGTACTGAATCGCGATCTGTATAATGGAAACCGGGTAGCGGGACAGAGTTATCTTGGAATTCCAAGCGGTGCGTATGACGTTGAGATTCGCCGAGCGGTTGATTTCGGTGAATCACAGACGCCGTCGCCTTCCAACGTCCTTTACAACGCGATCGATACGAATGATCGCGAGGCCAATGGGTTGGCTCTCACTGTTCCGTCGGCCTCGCAGATTCCTCACAATTCGACATTTGTGCTCAGTGACGGATGGCGTTCTGTGACGTTCCAATTCATTGATCAGTACATCGGGCTGAGTAGTTTGGTTTCCGGCAATATTCCGATTCTTTTCAATTCCCAAACAGCGAATGCCGGTACGTTTGAAGACAATCGTGAGGTCATTGCAACTGCAATTCGATCCGCTATTAATTCGCAGCCAGTTCAGGATGTGTTGAACGTTCAGGCGATGTTCAGCGGAACGATCGATGTCACTGGCAAGACACTCCACTTAACCGGAAATGCAATTATTACGCCAGATTTGCTTCTGTCTGGTCTGTTGGTGCTGGAGCGATTCGACGCTTTTGGTGACCGTAATCATTATCGTGATCAGGGGCAGATCATCGTTTCGTCAAGCACGATCCGTGATTCCGAAAACTACGGAATTGATGTTGATGCTGCTGTTCGAAGTGGCCTGAATCCGACTCCGCATCCGGGCGCTGTGAAAAATACTCAGGAAGAGAACGTCGCACGGCTGGTGACAGGTCTTGTGATCATGAACAACGTCGTTGCAAGTAACGCCGTAGGCGGTATCCGCTTCCGAGGAGATACGCTGAGCCCGGTGGGAGCCGTTCCCTACGGGAGAATTCTCAACAACACGGTCGTCGGTCGAGCCGGTGCTGGTGTCGGAATCGAGGTTGCTGAGAATGCAAGTCCAACTCTGTTGAACAACATTGTCGCAAACCTTGCGACCGGCATTTTTGTGGATGCCAGTTCTCAGGCTGCCGGTACCACGATTGGTGCAACTCTGTATCGCGGTAACGTGACCAATACGAATACAGGCGTTGTTGGGGTTGGCGAATTCCCAATTTTCCTGACTCCAACAGATCCACTGTTTGTGGATCAGGCGAATGGAAATTACTACCCGGCTCCTTTCTCTCAGGCAATCGATAGTTCTCTAAACTCGCTCGGTGATCGTGGGGCACTGGCAACAGTGAAGGGGCCACTGGGGCTTGGAATCTCTCCGATTCTTGCCCCAGGTCATGACGTCTTTGGGCAGGTTCGTGGCGATGATTCTGCTGTGGCGACTCCTGCAAGTCAGGGTGCGAACGTCTTTATCGACCGTGGTGCGATTGACCGAGTGGACTTCTTCCAGCCTCGAGGTGTTCTTGTTGTGCCTGAAGATCAGGCTTCGAACGATGGCGATACTGACATCGACGAAGTTTGGATCGATCAATCGCAGATCCTGACAGAGTTCCGTGTGCGGCTTGTCGACCAGGGGATTGGCATTGACGGAAATAACGTCGTCTCCAGCCAGTTTGTCATTAAGAAAGTTCTGACGGATGGTGTTACAGAAGTCACTTTGGTGAATGGCGTTGATTACACGTTTGTGTACGACGTCATCACTCGGGAAGCAATCTTCACCGCCGCCACTTTCTTTGCAGATGAAAACACGGAAGTCCGTTACATCATGCTCGTTGACAATGACGGCCTTAGTACAGGTGACACGGTCAACGGATTGCGAGACCTTGCCGGCAACTATCTGCTGCCCAACAAGCCCGATGGGACGACTCGGTTTGATATCGTTCTGACGGATGGTGTCAACGATCCGCCGACGATTACGGCGCCGGCAACGGCAACTACCAACGAAGACACGTCTGTCACGTTCAGTGCCAATGCCATCTCGATCTTTGATCAGGATTCACACCTTGGCACGAACGAGTTGTCAATTACGCTGACAGCGACGAACGGCTCGGTGACTTTGGGCAGTCTTCCTGTTGGGCTCGTGGTTTCTCCTCTGTCGGGCACAGGATCAACCGTGACATTGACGGGCAAGTTGCCGCTCATCAATGCGGCATTGAATGGCCTTCGATTTGACCCTACGGCCGACTTCTTCGGTGCGGCTGGACTGAGAATCTTCGCGAACGATCAGGGCGAGTTTAGCGGCCCGCCAGCGTCTGCTACGCACGACATTGTAATCACCGTGGCTTCCGTTAATGACGCTCCGGTGTTCAACGAAGTGACAACCAACCCACCGACTGTGCTTGAAGATGCCGGGCCTCAGACAGTGAATGGTTTCATCACTGGAATGGCGGCTGGGCCTGCGAACGAGTCAGCTCAGTCCTTCACATTTACAACGTCTATCGTTTCCCTGACTTCAGCATGGACAGCTTCGACATTCTTTACAACACAGCCCGCAATCGACGCCTCCGGAAATCTGACCTACCAACTTGCGCCGAACGTCAATGGTTCGGTCGTCATTCGTGTGATTCTGACTGACAGCCTGAATGCTGTGAATCAGGTTCCTCGGCCGACAGATGATACGTTTACGATTACCGCGACCGCTGTGAACGACGTTCCGGTTTACACGTATCAGTCAGTATTTCCGATCGTCGCAGCAGAAGATGCGCCGGTGACGAATGTGAATCTGATCAACACGTTTGGTGCAGCCGTTTCGACAGCTCTCGATGAAGTTGGCGTTCAGACTCTGACATGGATCATCAGCCCGACGGCCACGACGACTTCAGGAAACCTCGCGTTTGATTCTCTGACAATTTCTGCTTCAGGAGTGTTGTCCTATAAGCCGACGGCGAACACGGCCGGTGTGGCGACGTTTACGCTTCGATTGCAGGACAATGGTTCGGGCACGGCTCCGAACGTCAATCAGACGATTCTTGACACGCTCACGATCACCGTCAATCAGGTGAATGATGCACCAGTCGCCGTAACGGGAAATTATACGGTAGACGAAGGCTATGGCATCACACTGGATGCCAGCGGCAGCTTTGACGTCGATGCGTTCTTTGGCGACACGCTGAGTTATGCGTGGGACCTGGATAACAACGGTACGTTTGAAACATCGACCGGTGCATCGGCAACCCAGTCGCTGACGTGGTCGCAGCTCACTGGACTCGGATTCACGGCTCCGGCAACGCGGACGATTCGACTTCGAGTCACCGATTCCAGCGGTGCATTGAACAATACGGGCACCACCACTGCGACCGTCAACACGCTGATCGTGGACTACGGTGATGCTCCGACTACCTACGGTACGCTGCAGGCAAATAACGGCGCAGCTCATACAATCACCGGAGGCTTGTTCCTCGGTGCGACCGTGGACAAGGAAATGACTGGGGCGCCGGTTGACATCGTCCCTGCGGGTGACGGTGCTGATGAGGATGGCGTGGCCTTCCCAACGACGTTTGAAACAAGGCCGATTCTGCCAGGTACACCACAGGCACCACTGCCTGCCTTCTTCGATGTGACGGCATCGAAGGCTGGCAAGTTGGACGTTTGGCTTGACCTGAATCAAAACGGTATTTTCGATCACGCAACAGAACATTTGAATGCCGGTGTCAGCTACAGCGTGACACCTGGGCTCAATCGGATCTTCTTCAGCATCCCCGAAGGCACACCTGCTGGCGATTCGTTCCTGCGAGTCCGCCTGAGTACGGCTGGTGGCTTATTGCCAACCGGTCGAGCTGCCGACGGAGAGGTGGAAGATTACTCTGTTAAGGTGAGGCTGCTTCAGAATCCGGAAACGCCCACAATCACAAATCCTGTGGATGTTCCGGAAGATGGCATCACACCAGCTCAGACGAGTGATCTCACACCAATCGTGCGTTGGACGTTCATTGATAAGAATTACTCTCACAACATTGTTGTCAGGAATTTGGCGAATCA
Source organism: Planctomycetota bacterium (assembly GCA_031377305.1). Taxonomy (GTDB): domain Bacteria; phylum Planctomycetota; class Planctomycetia; order Planctomycetales; family Planctomycetaceae; genus SXXK01. The sequence continues at coordinate 6,799 of JANMEV010000099.1, forward strand.
GAGTGTCTTCTCGGCGACCGGGATCGTAGGAACCTCAGTTGAGGTTGTTCCGACGACAAATGGTGGAAAACTTGCGGCTGGGACTTATACGATTTCGCTGGTTGCTTTGAATCGGGCGGGAATTGCAGCGACCGCCGCCACTTATTCGTTTACTGTCGTGCCGATCGCCGTCACGGCTCCAACTGGCGATGTCCTGACGTCACGTCCAACGGTGACATGGAATTCTGTGGCGGGAACCAAAACGTACACAGTCCAGATCGTTGCTGTCTCATCGGGAGCAATCGCCCATTCAGCATCAGTTCCAATTGATCCAAAGCTAACTCCTGCCGGGACCGTGAGCTACACCGTTCCGACAGATCTCGGCATCGGCCAGTACACGGTACGTGTTCGGGCGACCGACGACGCTGATCTGCTTGGAGATTGGAGTGCCGATGCACCGTTCACAGTACGAACTCCAGCGGTCTTCACCGGGCCAGCGGCATCAGTCACTGTGCCGCGTCCGAGCATCACCTGGAATCCGGTTCCGGGGGCAACATCGTATCAAGTCATTCTGAGCTTCGTCACCGATACCGGTGTGGCCGATCAGACCGTTACAGTGACATCGCCGATTTGGACTCCGTCTGCCGACTTGAGACTCGGGAAATACAGTGTCACTGTGCAGGCATTCGCCGGAGCTAATCTGACAGGTGCGAGCAGCGTTGTGAGTGTTGCTCGAACCTTCCTGGTGCAGTTGGCCCCGACTGCGAATTTTCCAGTGACTCGGTTGCCGGACGCAACGCCGACATTTAGCTGGAACGCAGTCCCCGGAGCGGACAAATATCGCCTGATTGTGAAGAAGAAATGGGGCACGAATGCCGAAGTGATTAACACTGAAGTTACTTTAACCACGTTTACTCAGCCGACCGATTTGGAACTCGGTAGATACTCGTACAGAATTGTTGCCACAAACAATAATTCTCGATCAGGCGAGACTCCGGTAAGTTCGATTAACGAGCCGGTCTATGAGTTCGTGAACACCGCTCCTCCGACAGTAACTGCTCCGCAGGCAACGACGTTTAGTAGTCGTCCGACTATTACATGGGTGAATCCGGCCAACGCTGAAAAGAACGACGTATTCATTCAGCAAGTCAATGGTGTCTATCGATTTGACGAAGTTAACGGCATCACTGGAACGTCTTATACACCGACAAAAATATTCGGAGTCGGGACCTACATCGTTTGGGTGAGAACGTATTCCAACACGGACGATCCTCTAACTCCTCGATTGCCCAATGGCAGCGGTGATGAACGTGAAGTGAGTAACTGGAGCATCGGCACAACATTCCGAGTTTCGACTCCACCGATCACTGTGGGACCAAGCGGTTCTACGACGTCTCAAAAACCAACGTTAACCTGGCAAAGCGTTCCGGGCGTTGTCTCGTACGAAATCTGGGTTGACAATAACTCAGTTCCAGTTGCCAAGCTTCACAACGTCGCTGGACTGAATACGTTGAGCTACACGATTCCTACGAATCTGCCGATCGGCCGCTACACGTTTTGGGTTCGCGGGGCAAATGCCTTTGGAGTTCAAAGTAACTGGAGTCTTCCAAGAGAGTTTTCAGTTATCACGGCTCCGGTGTTGACCGGGCCGTCGGTTTCCACATTTGACACCAAACCGACATTCGCCTGGACCAACCAACGCCAGGCGATTGGTAGTCTCACTGCGGGAGCTTCGACCTACGAGTTCCGATTGCAGAACACCGATGCCGCTGGAAACTATATTGACGCGCCTCAGTATACCGTCACCACGTTGACCACGAATACCTACAAGATTCCAACTGATCTACCGGTTGGCTGGTACCGAGCGTATGTTCGAAGCGTTGCCGCAGGACGTCCGGCAGCGAACGTTGCGGCGACTGTTTCCGCCTTCAGCTCATACGTCGAGTTCTTTGTCGGGGGCCGTCCGGTTGTCAATGCGATCGGAACCACCACGAATACACGGCCAACGGTGACATGGAAGGCCGTTGATGGGGCAATTGGATACGAAGTGTTGATTCAGGGAGTGACGAATACTGCGTTCTCTTTGAGTCAGGCAGGCATCGGTAACACTTCGTTCACTGTTCCATCCGCGTTGGCTAAAGGCCAGTACAGGGTTTGGGTGCGTGCGGTGAGTCCGGGTGGAACGTTTAGCTCCTGGAGCACCGGTGCTTCGACGAGCTTCACGATCGCTGATGCATCAGATGTGCAGTCTGTTGACGGCTCTGCGACTTACACCTTAACGGCAATCTCTTCCAACGTGCCCGAGATGATGTCGGAATCAGCGATTAGCATGCTTCCGGCCTTTGTTTCCGGTTCTCCGATGGTCGCTTTCGTGGCTCCTGCGGAACAGACAACCGAGGCTCTGAATCAGACGACTGATTTGCCAGTCGCGGCTGTCGTTACCGAGATTCCGGGTCCGGAAATTGTGCCAGGCCAGTCCGATGATGTTCTGTCTCAATGGGACGAACAGAAGTGGTGGGACGCTGTCGTGCCGGTAGCCTCTGCACCAGTGTCAACTGCTGTTGAGCCGACTGTTGAAAAATCGAAGAGCACAGTGGCATCGGCTGGCTTCTTTGGTGCGTTACTTGCTTTGGCTCCTAAAGCACTGCAACGTCGTCGCAAGGATGAAGAGTCCTCGACATAATCGCTTCAACGCGATAAAAATTGAGATTGCGGGGCTCATCATTGAGCCCCGCTTTCGTTTGAGGCATTCATCAGTCTGTCGCCATCTTTGCTGCTATGCGACCTTGTTCCAGGGAGTGTTTTTGATGCAGGTCACAATCACGGCGGTTGGTCCGGACCATAAAGGTTTGGCTGATCCGATCATTCACTATGTGACCGGAGCTGGCGCCAATATCCACGAAATCCAGATGTACGATCGCGACTCCGAACGACTCTTTGCGATGCTGATGCGCATCGAGTGGACCCCCGTGTCGGAGTCCGTTGAAACTCTTCGGCAGCGGCTGCAGGAAATTGGTCGGCTCAAGGGCCTTCAGGTGCGAGTCTGGTCCCGCGACGAACACGCCCGCCCTGCCCGACTTGCGATTTGTACCACGTTTCGATCAGAACCACCGCTGGCCATTCTGCGCGCGATTCGAGACAAGCGGCTGAAGGCAGAAGCCACCGTCATGATCGGAAATCGAAATGCGTGCCGCAGTGTAGCGGATCAGTTTGAAGTCCCATGGATCAACATTGGGGACTCACAGGGCAATCCGGACTACTCAATGCTGGAACGCGTGGTCGACGAGCAGCAAATTGACTACGTGGTGCTTGCTCGATACATGCGGGTACTTCCAGCCGAGCTGTGCTGGAAATTTGCTGGTGGCCGAATCATCAATCTTCACCACGGTTTGTTGCCATCTTTCCCAGGCTTTCGTCCCTACGAAGATGCCTATCAGCATCACATGCTTTGCTTCGGCGCAACAGTTCACTTTATCGTGCCCGAACTGGACGCCGGAAATCAGATTATTTACCAGGGAGCATTCAGCGTTTTGCCGGGGACTTCGCTGGCAGAAATTAAGCAACTGGGGGAGTCCGACCATGAGCCAAATTGCCTTGTCGAAGGTCTTCGGCGAGTTCTCGATCGCGAGGCCGAGCTGCATTTTCATCGAGTGATTCGTACCGCCGCTAAGTGAACGCATGAGCTCGTATTCTAATTTTTGGACGAATTTCGCTGTGTTTTGAGACGAATTGGATTTGTCGAAAGAATTCGGGAACAAGCTAGATAGGAGAAGCGTCTTGTCAAAAGCCACGCTTCCCCTCCGCCTGCCCGGGTTCGATCCAGCCTAGCCATGAACTCCAGTAAAAACACTGACTCAACCCGTTTCAATGATGAACTTAGCGAGGCATTGCAGCTCGTTTCCCGGCAAATTGACGGCGACATGGTCATGGGCGACACGTTGCGGCTGGAAGTGCTGGAACGCCAGTTCTCCGTTGAAATGGCTCAGTTTCGAAGCCAGTGTGTATTGCTTCATCAGAATCTGAGTGGTTTGCCGCAGCGGGCCGTTTCTGGATTTGTCTTCGAAACTTGTTCAGCCGGTTCCTCAGATGGACCGGGCCGATCGATCGTTCCAAATCGGCGACTTCCGATGGTAGTCGCTTCGATCGCTGCAGTCCTGTGCGGGTGTCTGCTTGTTGTGTTCGTGAAGCCCAGCGGTTTGAGTGACGTCGGTCTGACTGTCGCAACCACCAATGGAGTCGTTGAGCAACAACTTGCGACGAGCGACAAGGCTGAAATGGGTGAGTCCTCGTCGGTTGATCTACAGCCGTTGCTTTCTTCGGAGAACTGGAACGTTGTTGTGGTGCGAGTTGATCAGCAGGATCGCGACCTGGCAATGCAGCAGATTCAGACGATTGTTCGTGAACATGGGCTGCAGCTGAATGATTCGCATGGAAATGACAAGGCGGATTGGCTGGGAGTTATTCTCACGTCTGCAGTGTTGGATCGTGATGAAGTGATAAACGACATGGAACAGGAACTTGGCGAACCTTCCGCGCCGCTGACCGAAAAACGTGTTGGCAATGCAGGTCGTCAGGACATCGTGGATGCTGTTAGGAAGTCGTTCGAGTTCCCGACTCAATCTGAACTGCATCACGGCAAGGTTTATCTCGCCTTGCCAGCGACCGAGGCAGATGTTCAAAATGCCGATCCTTCTCCGCAGCAGGATTTGGTGGCAGATGCAAATGTGTCGGCAATAAACAGTGCTACATCGGTTGAAAGCAATTCTTCCTCCGCTGATTTGGCCGCCCGCTCGGCTACGATGACTGCAGAGAATTCGGTAACGCTTGTCGTCTTTGAGTTTGTTTCAATGAGCGACGCAACGGTGTTGAAGCAGAAGATCTAGTGTGTTGCCCAGTGAGCATCGGGAGCTTGGAATCATCTGATCCATCGGCAGTTTCTACTTTGATCCCGCGAGCGATTTTCAGTGAGTGGCGGTGGCGGTCGTATCTTTGGAGGCGTCGCTGTTCTTAGTCGGATGTTTGCAAGTATCACGAAGCGCTGCCGTCGCTATTTTCATCGACACAGCGGACCGCAAGTCGTCGAACAGACTTGAGCGGGTGTTGCAAGACGAGTCGTTTGATCAGTGCAGAATTTCGCAATTTGGCAGTGCAGCTCGCAGCTTGCTGACACCGTCTGACGTGGCTGAGGTGCTTAATAGCGAGAGTGTTTTCAGGCTCTTGATCGTGGCAAGATCAGGAAGGCCAGCGTCTGAGATGCGTGTTGCGTTGAGATTGAGTGTTGTCAGCGTTTTCAGGCGAGAGAGGTCCTTCAGTCCCACATCGGTGATTTGAGTGCGGTTGAGATAGAGGGTCTTAAGGCGATTCAATTGAGACAGCTCTTTGATTCCGATGTCGGTGACGTTGCAGAGTATAAGGTCCAGTGTCGTCAGACTCTTGAGCTGTGCGACCTGCTTCATTCCCGCGTCCGTTAGCTGGGTATTATTGAGGGTCAAAGTTTCAAGGTTCGACAAATTGGCGATTTCGGAAACGTTGGCAAGCGTAACTGCTGTTGATGCGACACTCAACGAGGTTAATTTCTCTATTTGAGATGCGATCCGGATACCCTCGTCCGTGACGGCTGTTCGATTCAAGTCCAGCGAAGTCAACTTCGACAACTTCGTAAGCTGACGGAGTCCCGAGTCGGTCACCGCCGTGCCGTCGAGTATCAGTCGGCTGAGGTTTTGAATGGCAGCCAATAACGCGAGCCCGTCATCAGTCACTCTCGTTTCTTCAAGACTCAGAGTCGTCAGTTTTGGGTAGCGAGCAAGCAGCTTGAGCCCATTGTCAGTGATGTTTGATCCGACCAGCGTGAGAGTGGAAAGATCGGGAAGAGATGCCAGCGGCACGAGGGCCGCGTCGGAAACCGGAACCCCGAACACCCCATCCAGATGCAGGATCTGTATCTCATCATCGGTTGCAGCACTGTTTCCTTCAGGTCCTTCGGCATAAGGCAGCGTGTGCAGGAGTCCTGTTTTTTCCAGAGGTTCCAGCATTTCGTCGGTTAGATCGAGTTCAAGTGTCGTGAGCTTTCTGAGAGTCGCCAATTTCGGCAGCGCCTCGCACGTCACTTTTGTTCCTCGCAAATCGAGCAGTGTCAGGTTGGACAGCTTTGCAACTTCGCTTAGCCCTTTATCTGTTACGGGCGATCCGTGAAGTCGGAGTTCCCGAAGATTGGTCAATACATCGAATCCGCAGTCAATTTCGCAGGTGACCCTGGTGTACATCAAATTGAGAGTCGTCAGATGCTCAAGCCGCGAGAGTGACTTTAGTCCTTTGTTGGTCAACGCGTTCCCGCCGAAGTTAAGTCCGAATGGAACAGGGGCGTTCGGAATCATGTCCACGGACGCATCATCTACCGCAGGAAGCGCCAGAAAGAGATTACGTTCGTACGGAGAGTGGTGAAACGATGCCAACTCAAAGGCTTTGATCGTTTCCAATTCTACTTCGGCCGAAGACTCGTTGTCTGATGCGATCCGGATTTCCTGCGCGCGAGCTGCAATTGCGAAGCAGAGAAATGAGGACGTCAATACTGCGCGAAGCAAAATCGATATGGTCACAGGCAGGTTTTCATTTCTGTGATTCTCTTAGGAATCCATCGATTCGCCACGATCGCAGGGTGTTGTCTTCGCCCGCGGTGATCAGATATTGGCTATTCGGAGACATGGCAAGACCAGAAATCGGACCCGTGTGAGCTGTAAACTTGCGCGGTTGACCATTCAGTTTTTTGAGCGAAAGTGCCCAAACGTTTCCTTCGCCATCTCCGGTCAGCAGCCAGTTATTGTCGGGAGACAAATAACAAGGTGGTCGGTGACTACCAACGTTGGGTATTGGAATGGCGGCATCAACCCGTCCTTTTTTTGTGTTGAGAGCAAGTACACCAGTTGTCGTCACAAGCGCAAGTGTTGAATCCAGTCCTCCAACAAATGTCGCTGACCGATCAACTCCGCGTTCAAGGACAAGCTTTTCATCCTTAACCACCGTAACATTTTCTTTCGGCCAACCGTTCTTGTTCCTGCGCCAAAGCCGCAATTGCAAACCGTCGGAGTGCGTTGCCCACGTCATCAGCATATTGTTCGATGGCGATGGAAGTAGAATTGCATCACCGCCGGGTTGATCGAGAGCCGCGATTGGGTCGGTGGTCATGACACCGGCCAACTGTTCCTTACTGATTTCGTATCGTATCGACAGCGTCAGCGGATCGACTTCCAGCAGTCTCGTTTGCTCACGTCCACGCGTGCAAACGTACAGCGATTCGCCACCCTGTGAGAAAGCAACAGCAGGCACCATTGACTCAAACAATTCGAGGCCACTCTTGGAATCGCCATCTGCCAGATCGATGCGAGTGATGGAATCTGCCGCGACTCCTGAACGGCCGAAATGTCCAAAGACTGCTATTTCATTGTCGTGGGATGTTGTGCATGTCAGAAATGTGCGGCCGACATCCTGCGTGAATTTTCCGTCCAGTGTCGAAAGCCTGTCGATGCTTGGGCCTGTGGGAAAGATCATGTGATGTTGAGGAGTGAAACGAAAGTTTCTGATAATGCACGGCTGAACCCATCGTCGCAGCGTTGTCCCTGTAGCAAGATCGCGGACCTCAAGTGCTCCTTCTTTTGAAGTGGCTCCGGATTGATCCGTAGGCGTTCTCCGCAGGGAAATCGCCGTCATTCCGTCATCTGAAATCGAAAGAATGACTCGAGTCCAGCTTTCCTGATGCTCAGCGCCATAAAGATATTCGGTGGTGATCTGAAAAACTCGCGGTGGTGGACCAGAGGCGACTTCGGCATCGCCTGCTCCCAGACTTTCTGCGAGCGAGACATTCCCGAGATGACGAAGAATTTTTTTTCGAATTGCGAGCTGTTTTTCTGATTCAGATGTTACTCGTAACTGATGCTCGAGCATCGCCATTGCAGGGTCAATCGGCCGAATTCCGCTTAGGCTAAGGTCAATCTCATTGGCTACAGGAGCGGGAGTTCGTCGAACCGGGCGAGTCGACTTGTTGACCGCGGTCACCGCTTCAGTGTTCTCGGCAGCTTCCTCAACCAATGTGTCATCCTTCGGGAGTGCGAATGTTCGAGTGGCCGCGGGGTCCGTGTTTGTCGGTGACAGAGGAATATCGAACAACGTTGCCTTTCTATCATCGCCAATTGAAACGACTCCGGTATTGGTAACCCGAAACTCCAAAACCGGTCCTTCATGCCTTTTTGTCGTCTGCTCAATCTGTCGCTGAGTCATGTCATACCGACAGACGTTTCCTGCAGATGTGCCGAAATACAAAGTTGTTGAGCCCGGTACCAGAGCCATGCAGGTCACTGGATCTGGAGCATCCTGAACGCCGGGAATGTAGATGGGATCATAGTCAATAGGATTGCCGGCCTCGTCGGTGGATGAAACCGGCGATCCGCCGCCGAATGCCCGACGCATGATGCGGCCGTCACCCAGCCCCACCAGTATTTCCAGGCGGTCCGGAAGGAATTCCACACAGACGGGCAGTGCATCTGCAAAGTGAGACGGTTGCAGCGTGTCGATGACATCGCCATTTTCAGTGTTGAAGATCGTGACTTTTTCATCGGAACTCACGACCGCTCCAAGCGATCCGCTGTTCGCCACTGAGATACTCAGGACCTGAAGTCCTTCGACAGCAAATGTCTTTGCGGGTTGGATCGACACCGTCTCTGCGTCGGCAGACTTGGCTTTTTCGATCTTCATCTCGGTGACTGGCACGATACGGTGCACGGCATCATCGAAGTTCCAAAAGCTACATACTCCGTTTCCGTCAATTGTCAACAATTTGCTGTTGGGCAGAACGCGAACGGCAATAAGTGGGGCGTCACTGAGCTTTGAAACTGTTCGGTATTGATCCTGATAGAGAAACAAATCTCGTGCAAACAGATCCCAGTTTCTTGTGCTTGCAGTGCTGCGAGCCAGCAGGCGACCATCGGTTGTGCCAAAGATAGCCACGTTACCATCGTGAGTCAGTTCCAGAGAATTTATCGTCCCTTTCAAGCCATGAACCGGTTGAACGATTGGCTGAAGCATTTCCTCTCGGTTGACAGCAAGTCGGTCAAAAAGAAGATCAACCTGGGTGTTGACGACTTCAGCGTGACGTTCACCAGCCGATGCCATAAGGCGAGTCGCATCGGGTGTTGACGCGAAAAAAAATCGCCGTTTCAATCTTGTTACAAGGTTCAGCCAGTCACCGCGTGAAAGTGCAAATCGACCAAATCGCGTCAACTGCTGTGACACATCCACCCCGTCGACTGGCTGATTGGGCTGAGGGTCGGATTTGCCCTTCAGGCTGTCAAGAATGCCGCCGAAGTTTCCCATGGCGGATTTCTTGCTGTTCGCTTCTTTCTTTGCGGCGATTTCTTCCGCCGATTTGCCGCTGGCAGTGGTCACCTCGGAGTCTGCAGCATTTGCGGCTGCATTCGTTGCGTCGGCAGGGGCAGCATTGTTTGACGGCGGATTTGCCGCCGGCGGCATTGGGTCAGGCAGTTTGGCGGCCAGCGGTGGCGCAGCCGATGGTGGAGTGGTCGCGGTTGAGTCGGCAGCCATTTCAGGCTTGGTGGGTTCGGCAGCGTTTGCCTTCGTACCGTCACCCGAGGACGGCGGCATTGCAGCATCGGCTATGGGATTCGAAGCATTTGCCGTTTCGCCCTCCGTCATCGCAGTTTCGGGATTACTTTGAGCTGGCGCGGCATTGCCGTTTGCCGATTCTGGGACAGCAGCAGCCGGCTGATTGTCGGCCGTAGTGGCAGCGGCTGCTGGATTTGGAGCGGCGGGCGCTGCGGCCAAAGCGGGTTTCTCAGGTGCCACTGCTGGTCGATTTTGAAGGGCCGCAGGCGGCGCACTAAAATCTTCCCCACCACCACAGCCAATGATTGAAGCTACTCCAACCGCAACCGTCCACAGCGAGTGGCTTATGGAAATTTGTCTTGTCATACTCAGCGAGGCATTCTGTCTGACTGGTAAAGCTCATCTGATTGCCATTTGTTTCGAGGCGAATCAGGGAAACCGCCGACTGCGTTCTGAATCATCCGAGGCAACGCAGCCTTTCATGAAGTTTGTATCTAAGCCAGATTAAGAATTCGTGAACACTCTCAAACAAAACGATTAAGCGGTAGGGCCGCCGTTGTATTCGCATTGAGTGAAAGTTCCTGAGACTTAACCGGGAATTAACACGATGCGATGTAGTAAACAACTGTGGTTTCGTACGCTTCGAGATTCTGAACCGAGTGTTGCGTCTCGCGTGTTGGCGACGCTTTTTGTGGTGAGCATTTCTTATGGCATCGGGCCTACTCGACCCGGAGTTCCTGATCGGCGCGTCTTTGGCAGACAATCGCTTCAAGCTTGTCGCAAAGATCGGCGCTGGTAGCATGGCGATCGTTTATCGGGCTTTTGACCATCGGCTTGAAACAGAAGTCGTTGTTAAAGTGCCTAAAAAACAAAAGCTTCAGGATCCCGGACTGATGGAACGATTCCGGAGAGAAAGTCGCCTTCTCGTGCAATTGCAGCATCCCCACATTGTCAGAATCCTTGACGTCGGATTGCATGGAAACGTGCCGTATGTCGTTATGCAATATCTGTCAGGCGGTTGTCTTTTGGATCGGATGCAGGGGAAAACTGGCCAGTTGACGGCACTTCGCCCCGACTCCGTAAGAACCTGGCTGTTGGAAGTCGCAAAGGCGCTGGATTTTGCGCATCAGCAAAAGGTTGTTCATCGAGATGTGAAACCGGCCAACATCCTTTTTGATGAAGCCGGAAACGCATTCCTGGGTGACTTTGGGCTCACAAAGATGATGCATGGCGAGCCGAATGATGATGCCGCTGATGAGACAGCAGCTGGCTTTGTCGTAGGCACGCCCAACTTTGTGGCGCCGGAGATTGTCCTGGGGGCGGAATACGATGGGCGGGCCGATCAGTATTCACTGGCGATCTCCGTCTACAACACGCTGATCGGTGCGCCACCGATGCTTGGGAAAACGCCATCAGCGACGATGGTGAATCAGACTCGCAAAATACTTCCGCTTCTAAACGAGGTGCGAAAGTCAGTTCCAATGGCAACATCAATTGCCCTCGCAAAGGCTTTAAACAAAAAGCCTGGCGACCGTTTTTCGACTTGCGTTGAGTTCGCCGAGGCGGTGATTGCTGGTTTGACTGCGACGGGGGAATCGGACTCTTCATCTTCCACTGCTTCTGCTTCCACATCCTCCGCTGTTGCCCCGGCGTTAAAGGATTCATCCACCAAGGGCGTTGATTCAACCGCCAAAACCCGTGCCAGCGCCACGAGTACCAACGCCGCTCGTGACAATGCGACTCGGGAAAAGCGTCGACGAAAGGCAGCTGAAGTCGATGATGATTCGATGCAAATGCCAGCGCTTCGAGGGCGTGTTTCAAAAGCAGTTTCCCCCGGAGTGATTCATTGCCCGCAGTGCCGCAAAGTATTGAATCTTCGAAAGGAGCACGCTGGACGAACTGGGCGATGTGTTCAGTGTAAGACTCGGCTGCGAATTGCGGCGAACCTTGGGACACTGACAACCATTGATGATGCTGGCTGGGCATCGGACTCTGGCGTATCTTCGTCGGCGAGTTCCGCGACAGACCTGATCATTGGCGAAAAAGTCTTTGGTTTCAAATTCAGCAAACAGGCTATCATGGGGCTTGCGATTGGCCTCATCGTGGTCGTGATCGTTTGTACTGCGTTGCTCGTCTCGCAGTGGACCAAGCCAGACGTCGAAAAGAAGGAGCAGGAGATCCTTCAAAAGTACCAGAATCGCGAAGGTTGAACCGGATAGCAAACAGCATCTAGCCTTGCCCTGTGATTCGTCGCAATCGTACGACCGGGTTCCCCTCAATTGGAATCATATCGAACCCACTCCAATTCAGCCTGAGGCGCTAGCCGATTAATCGCCGTCGAATAGGCTGGAGTCTCCGGCTCAGCCTTTACCGTTCAATCCGCAGCTCGCCTTGTTTGACGATCACCTGAACGATTCGTTACTCTCGCGGCTCTCTGCCCTTTCCCCGGAGTGCCGCAATGATTCCTCACCGACGAAATTTCCTGAAGACCTCAGCGGTGATTGCCGCGGGAACTGTATTTGACGAAGCAAGTGCAATCAGCGTCGATGAAAAGCCCGCTGAGGCTATTCGAATCGGCTTCATCGGTTGCGGCGGCATGGGGTCCAACCATCTGAAATTATTGTCGCAACGCAATGACGTGCAGGTGGCAGTTGTTTGTGATGTCGATCAGCAAAGACTGGAAGCAGCCGCAAAGAGTGTTGAATCCGGGGCTGGAGCATTACCGAAGACGGTCACGGACCTTCGCAGGATACTTGACGACTCTTCGATTGATGCGGTGTTCATCGCGACTCCCGATCATTGGCACGCGCCGGCCGCGATATTGTCCCTTGATGCTGGAAAGCACGTATACGTCGAAAAGCCGTGCTGCCACAACATTCGCGAGGGGCGATTGCTTGCGGATGCCGTCAAGCGAAGTGGCAAGCGTCTACAGGTTGGTACTCAAAGCCGAAGCACAAAATGCGTAAGGGATGGGATCGAGCGAATTCAGAAAGGCGAGATCGGTGAAGTCCTTGTGACAAAAGCATGGAACAGTCAGCGGCGAAACTCGATCGGAAAGACAGAGCCAGGAACGCCTCCGTCGCACCTGGATTTCGACGGGTGGCTTGGTCCGGCTCCAGAAGTTGCATGGCGTCCGAATCTCCTGCACGGAGTCTGGCGATGGTGGTACGACTTTGGTTGTGGTGACATCGGAAATGATGGAGTTCATGATATCGATGTTGCACTTTGGGGTTTGGGAGTCGACACACATCCGAACAGAGTCATGTGCTTCGGTCAAAAGAACTTCTTCGACGACGATCAGCAGTACCCGGACACTCAGTACGCCGTTTGTGAATACAGGTTGGGAGGCGAACCGGCCGGTCGATGTAAGCAGCTCATTTTTGAACAACGGATTTGGTCGCCTTACGTGCAGGAAGGCTACGAAAACGGGGCCGCGTTTTATGGCACGGAAGGGGTCCTGTTGATGGGGCACTCTGTCGGATGGCGTTTGTATGGGCCTCGCGGAAAACTGCTTGCCGAGCAAACAGGTGCCGGAGAATTGCCCGCTCATCATCAAAACTTCTTCGATGCGATTCGAGATCCGGCAAAGACACTCAACGCCTCGGTGGATGCGGGACGACTGTCAGCCACAATCGTGCATCTTGCCAACATTGCGGCGCGCACGGGACAGGTTCTGGAGTTCGATCCGGAAACAGAGACGATTCGCAACAGCGACATTGCCAACGGCATGGTTCGTCGCAACTATCGCGAAGGACACTGGGCAATTCCCAAAGGCGTTTGATGCGCAGCTTCAAATTCGCACTGTGTTCCTCGCAACGGCCCCACTGATTCATGTTGGCGAATCGCTCGGGCAACTTGACGTGCTACTGCGAATTGATCGCCCTCAATCAGTTGTTTCACTTCACCCTCAAAGCTTCAACCGAGGCGTTCCATGTCCAAATTCAAAGTCGCAATTATCGGAAGTACGGGACAAGGCGATTACGGTCATGGACTGGACGCGGTTTGGAAGTCGCTCGAACAGTGTGAGGTCGTGGCGGTTGCTGACCAGGATGAAGCCGGGCGAAAGAAGGCGATTCCGAGAACCTGCGCGGCTCGCGGCTATGCGGACTATCGAGAGATGCTTGAGAAGGAGAAGCCGCAGATTGTTGCCATCTGTCCGCGATGGATCGATCAGCATCGCGACATGGTTCTGGCGTGTGCCGAACACGGATGCCACATGTATATGGAGAAGCCATTTTGTCGCACGTTGGGTGAAGCGGACGAGATGATTCGCGCCTGTGAGATGCGGCATCTCAAGCTCGCTGTCGCCCACATCAGCCGATACTCACCGCAACTGGACGTCATTCGCAAGCTGATCCAGGCGGGCGAAATTGGAGATGTTCTAGAGATTCGTGCCCGAGGCAAAGAAGACGCTCGAGGAGGTGCCGAGGATCTTTGGGTTTTGGGGACACATGTGCTGGATCTGATGCGTGCTTTCGCTGGGGAGCCGGAATCGTGCTACGCGACACTCCATCAACAGGGTCGCCGTGTGACTCGTGAGCACGTTCGTCCCGGTAACGAAGGAGTCGGTCCATTGGCGGGTGATCGAGTTGATGCGATGTACCGGTTCAAGAACGGCGTCGTCGGATACTTTTCTTCACAGAAAGCCGCAGGTGGAAGTCCCAATCGTTTTGGGATTCGGATTCTGGGTTCAAAAGGAATGATCGATCACACCTCCGGGTACGCCAATCCTGCGTTTCTGTTGAATGATGCAACATGGGGTTCGTCGGCATCTGTTTCCGGGGCGAATTGGCGAACAATTTCGTCGGCCGGTGTTGATCAGCCAGAGCCAATCAAAGTCACGGGCTATGATGGCGGCAACCCGGCCGCAGCGTTGGACCTCATCGAAGCGATCGAGCAGGATCGGCAGCCCAAATGTTCAATGCGAGAAGCAAGGGGCGCCATAGAGATGGTGCTGGCGGTCTTCGAATCTCATCACGTCGATGGGCCAGTCAGGATGCCGTTGTTGATTTCGGAAAACCCGTTGGCAAGTCTGTCATGACTGAAGCCATGATCAAGTTCTGAACCGAAACAGCGACTTTTCATCGGTCACATCATCGCCCGAGTCGTGTAATTATGATCGTCATATGATGGTTGATATGGCCCACAAGGATCCACGCAAGAGCGCGGACGGTGATCGGATGGTCGGAGGCGATGCCGCGATTGTCCCATGCGTGTGGCGGGAGGCGACGCACCAGCAGCGCAGTAGATTGTCGGCATAGCAACAGTTCGTCAACCAGCGACTGCAAAGTCGGCTTAGCGTAGTCGTAAGCCGCGACGTAGATGTCCTGGTCCATCCCCGGAATTGGCTGAAAATCTTCAGACGCGAAATGATGGAGCCGCTCGGCGAAGATACGTTCTGCATCGATCATGTGTCCGACGACCTGCTTGATTGTCCAGGTGTAAGGATTGTGAAGAATCGCCGCATCACTTTCTGATACATTGCTAAAGAATGTTCGGAGTTCAGGAACCTGGGCTTCTAACATAGGCAGAATCTCACCTTCCGGCACCTGAGCAACATATTTGCCGTAGTACTCAAAATACTCATCTGTGCCTGGGCGACTTACTGTTGACTGAGAACTCATAGGGAAACTGCCTTTTCTTTGAATGGAGTGACTTCTACGAATGTGTCATAAAATCCGCTGCCGCCGCCCCAGTCGGTGGGCTCTTCGGGCGTCAGCGTGTTGACCGACCGGGCGTTGCCTTCAGCATCACCGAAACCTCCGAATGGCATCCACGCGAGACCCGGCCGGACTCGGTCGGACACTCGGCATTCCGCGACCACGGCTCCCTGACGATTTGAAACTCGCACTATGTCGCCGTGGAGCAAATCGCGAGACGAGGCGTCGTCTGCGTGAACTTCGATAAAAAGAACGCCCTCGCGGTTGCGATGAAGGTCGATATGCGAATAACTCGAATTCAAAAAATGCAGCGTCTTGCCAGTGATCAACTGCAACTCGCTGCCCGCTGCCTGAGGAAAGTCGCCACTGGCTGGAAGAGGATCAATCCCCTGCTCACGCAACGACTCTGACCACAACTCAGCTTTGCCCGATCGAGTCGGAAAGCCGCCCTTCGCAAACGGACGCCAGTCTCGATCATGATTCAGTCGAGCATAGCCATCTTCGCAGAGTCGTTCATAGGTGATGCCTTCCAGCCACGGATGACCGCTGTTCAAAGCTGTGCGAATCAGTGTTTCGTCGCTGTCGAACAACCATGGCTCCGTACGACCCAGCGCGGCTGCCAGTCGGCGGAAGAACTCGGTGTTCGACACCGATTCGCCTACCGGAGGGATCGCGGGGCGGTTCATCGACAGGTAATGATGTCCCCAGGCTGGCACCAGATCGAGACATTCAATTTGGCTAGTCGCGGGCAGCACATAGTCGGCGTAGCGAGTCGTTTCCGTGGCGACCAGATCATGCACGACTGTGAATAGGTCGTCTCGCATCAGCCCCTCGATGATACGCTGCTGATTGGGAACCGTCACGACGGGGTTGCAGTTGTAGATGCACAGACTGCGAATCTGCGGATTGAGTTCACGACTGCAAAGGTCGTTTCCGAGATCCCGCATGTTCAACGTGCGCCCGCCCGCCTTGTCCCTTTCGGGCATCAGGATTCCGCGGTTGTTCAACGTCGAATATTGCAGAGCCCCCGTTGATCTCGCGAGGCCGCCGCCGCGGTGTCGCCATGCGCCAATCAGCACAGGAAGGCAGGCCATTGTGCGAAACGCCATGGCTCCGTTGCGATGATGCTCAAGCCCAATCAACGGTCGAAGCAGCGACGGCGTGGTCGTTGCGTACTCACGCGCGAAGCGTTCGATTTCGTCCGCGGACAGCCCGATGATCGAAGCAACGTGGGCCGGAGCGTAGTCCTTCACTCGTTCGACAAGTTGCTCGTAACCCAAGGCATATCGCGAGACGTAATCATGATCGACAAGGTCATCTCGAATGATCACATGCATCATCGCCAAAGCCAGCGTCGCGTCGCTGCCTGGTCGCACGGCCAGATGCCAGTCCGCCTGTTCGGCAGTTCGAGTCTTGATGGGATCGACAACAACGATCTTTGCACCCCGCGATCGAGCTTCCAAAATCACCGGCCACAGATGCAGGTTCGTGACGATGGTGTTGGTGCCCCATAGCACAATGAAGCGGCTGTGAACGAGCTCTTCCGGATCGACTCCAAATCCGCTTCCCTGAGTCGCGATCAGGCCTTCACCAGCGACTTCTCCGCAGAGATTTCGATCCAGCCTTGAGCAGCCCATCAGACCAAACAGCCGCCTGTCCAGCGATGCCATTTGAATCAATCCCTGATTTCCTGCAAAGCTGAATGGCTGAATCGCCTCCGCGCCGGAATCTTCAATGATCGCGTGCCATTTCGCGGCAATGTCGGCCAGAGCTTCGTCCCATGTCGTCTGTGCAAAACGCCCTTTCCCCTTCGCACCGACTCGTTTGAAAGGATGCAGGATTCGATCCGGGTGATAGACACGATCCAGATAATGATTGACCTTGGCGCAAAGCGTGCCGCGAGTAAACGGATGGGTGGGATCGCCGTACAACTTCTCCGCTTTGCCGTCTCTGACTTCCACCTGCCACGAACATGTGTCGGGACAATCATGTCCGCACGCGCCACGAATGATGGACAGTGGATTCGTTGAATGTTCCACGATTGGGGTCTCTGACAAAAAAACAGCGTTACGCCAGGAATCGGTTTGTTGCGCTACCGGGTCTCGGACGGGGTGACGCGAATCCAGTTCTTGGACCAGTTCTCCTCCCATGTTGATCCGCCATCCCTGGAAACGGCCTGGGACCAGCGGCAGGACGTGGAAGTGATCCGGTCCCAAATTCCTTGTACCTTGATCGGCTTGACTTCATCAGAGTCGTCAGCCACAAACGTTCCGACGCCATTCGCGAACAGACGCTGTTGCCCAGGCGTGGATAGTACTCCGCTTTTGGCATTCACCCAGAAGTCATTCCAGATCCGTTTCTCAACATCCAGCAAGCGTAGCCCCATCCCGGAAAAGTTACGAGCGGGGATGCGTAATTCTTCGATGCTGCCAATTCCTCCAAGGATCGTCCAGCAAGTCGCTTCTCCCTCGAACTCGTCCCACTCCGGAGTTTCGGCTGTCGTCAATCGACGATTCCGGATTTTCCATTCCCCTGCGAGGAAATCAAAATCACGCGGATTGCCTGTCGCGGTCGATTCTTCCTCATCGTTTGCAATGCTCTCGGTCATGAAGATGGCTTGCCCAATCGTCAGACTGGCGGCTGTTTTCGGCATCGCCGGGCGACGATTTTCGGAGGAGAGTCCACTCAACTTAAAAGCCTCACAGATTCTTCATTGATTCCTGATGGTGCATTTGAGCCTGTGCGAAATCCTGACGCTCAGACATTCGGCAGACTGTATTCGGCTGTCTGGACCCAGTAAAGTTCCAGATTAACGAATTATTGAGGGTCCAGTTCAACGCCGCTGAATTGACTGGCTGGAACATGCCACGCAAACCATTGCTTCCGATTTTGCTCGACCGCGATAGCGCCTTTTCCCTTCAGGAACAACTGAGCGCGGGGCAGCGTCAGCAGATTCAAACGGGCACAATGAAAGCTGGGGGAGATTCTGCCATCCAGCCGCGAGATGTCCCGTGACCTTGCAGTCTCACGGAACACGGTTAGTCGGGCGGAGATCAAGCGAAGCAAGCGGCCATGACCTGAATCGGGAGAGCGTTTCATCGCATGCGGAGTTGTATCGACCTGGGAGGCTCGGATGAAAATGTGCCTGCCAACTATCGACATCGCGGTGTTTGCTTTCCGGGGCAGAAAAATCGAAAAAGATGGCCCAGAACATCCAAATTCGGTCCGATTGCAGCGGTCCTTGCACCCCGGACCGGACGTCGGTGGTCGTTAGGCAGTGCCGACGGAGTTGCCGTAGAAATCCGGTGGCAAGGACGCCCCGGTTGCGCAAAGTGCGGAGAATTCTTGCGGTGGGGATTGTGCTGGCGGTTACAGGCTCGAATGGCAAAAAGTGCCAACAAAAGAATGGCGTTTCTGCTTCGACGGTTTATACAGTTACGGGTGGTGTTATGTCTCGCTGAAGTTTCCCGGAACGATGCGTTGTCATCGGTCTGGAACGTGGTAGGATTAGGTTTAAGTCTCCCGATCAGCAGAAGAATTGATGATTGGAGTCGATCTTGCACTGCGAGGAGATCCCGTAGTGAATTTCGCAATTCGGCGCGGTCAGGTCGGAACGGGAGACTCCTGTCGTGATTCAGTCTGCATCAACGTCTAGTGCAGAATTCCGCCCTCGCACGCCGAACGACACACGGTCGATGTCGCAGATTAAATCCAAAGATGGACTCAAGTCCTACCTCCTGACATCACGATTGCTGTCCCCCGCGGACTGGAATTCTGTCGCAGGACCTTTGGCGGAATCCTCTTCGGTCGAATCAATTCTGCAGGTCTTTGAACGTCGGCAACTGCTGACGCCGCTTCAGACCAGTCGTATCCTGAAAGGCGAAACCGAAGGCTTGGTCCTCGGACGCTACAAGCTGATGTACCGCAACGCTTCAGGAAGCTTTGCACGGGTCTTCCGAGCGGCAACGACTGACGACAATCGCATGGTGGCGTTGAAGTTGCTTCGAGAGCGTTGGGTCGAGGATCCTCGAACCGTCGCGAGCTTCATCCGAGAGGCTCGCATTTGTCAGAAGTTCGTGCATCCCAACATCGTGCCGATTTATGACATCGGCAGTGAAGATCGCTTTTACTACTTCACAATGGAGTTTGTCGAAGGTGGCAACCTGCGCGACTTCATGAAGATTCGAAAGACGTTGAATCCTTTGGAGGCAACGCGATGTATGTACCAGATCTGTCAGGGTCTGGAATATGCCTTGACGATGGGGGCGTCTCATCGTGACTTGAAGCTCACAAACGTGCTGATGAGCAGCTCCGGCATCGCAAAGCTGGTGGACTTTGGGCTGGCGGGTGCTGAGAACGCAGCTCAGGCAGGAACCAGCGACGAAGTACAACGAGCGTTGGAGTATTCGACGCTGGAACGCGGGACGAATGCCCCCCGCAACGACCCACGCAGTGATATCTTTTTTGCTGGCTCGATCTACTACGAATTGCTCTTTGGAGAGGGTCCTTGGCCACGCACTTCGGTTCGAGAAGAAAAGCTGCAACTTAACCGATATGCCAATGTTCGTCCGCTCCAGCAAGTCCTTCCCGGACTTCCAGAAGGGATCTACAGAATTTGTCGGACGATGATGGAGCTGAATCCGTCGTCGCGATACCAAACGTATCCGGAGGTTAACAGCGACCTTCGCAAAGTGTTGGCCGACATGGGCGAAGTCGTGGAGGACACGGTTCGCAAAAAATCCACTGCAACAGGCAGTTCAGGAGCAAAAGCGGCAGCCAATGGTACGGCCTCGAAAAGTGAGTTCAAGCTGCTGGTTGTGGAGACAGGTCGCAAGCGGGAAATGAAGCTGAAGAAGTACTTCGAGCAGCATGCCTTTGCACTGGACTTCGTTGAGTCACCCACTGTGGCGTTCGAGAAATTGAAGGGCAAGACGCCGCCAAACGGAATCCTCTTTTTGGCGGATGTTGACGCACCGCCAGTGAAGGAGATTTATCCGCAGGTCCAGGCCTATGCTCGATCGTTGAAGGTTCCATGTGTCGCACTCTTTGCTCCGGAGGAAGCGGATTCGGTCAAGCGGCAGATTCATTCCACGAAGTATGGCGCGACGATGTTCCAGCCAACTTCACCGCGTGATCTGAGACAACATTTCGCTGACGTTGCTGGCTTTGAAGGTATCGGGACTGCAGCACCAGAAACGTCAAAGCGAGAAGAAACTCCCGCTGCCAGCAATCATGACGCGGTAAAGCCGACAAAGGCTCCTGAGCCAGATTTCATGGACGAACTGTTTGGCGATGGTGAGATCGCGGACAGGCCGGCTGCAAAGGTTGAACTGACGCCGCCTCGCAAACGGACTCCGGCGGTCGATGATTCCAAATCTGCAAAGAAGCCTGAGGCCAAGGCACCAACTGCACCATCTCCAACTGGCCCAGTGTCAGCGAAAAGTACGACCGAATCTCCGGTGACACCAGAAGCGACGCCCGCCGCAACGAAAATGTCGGCCTCGCAGAAAGCGGCCGCGATTCGAGCCGCTCAGCGAGCAGCAGCGGAAGCGGCCGAACGAGAAGTCACCGAGAAAGCTGCCGCTGAGAAAGCGGCAGCGGAACGCGCCATTATTGAAAAGGCAGAGCGAGAAGCCGCTGAGAAAGCGGCGCGCGAAAAAGCTGAGGCTGACCGCATCGCCGCCGAGAAGGCCGCGATCGAAGAGGCCGCTCGCCGCAAAGCTGAAGAAGAACGACTGGCAATCGAGAAAGCTGCCGCTGAGAAAGCGGCAGCGGAACGCGCCATTATTGAAAAGGCAGAGCGAGAAGCTGCAGAGAAAGCCGCACGCGAAAAAGCGGAAGCCGACCGTATTGCCGCCGAGAAGGCCGCGATCGAGGAGGCCGCTCGCAGGAAGGCTGAGGAGGAACGGCTTGTTCGTGAGAAGGCCGAAGCGGAACGACTTGCCGCTGAAGAAGCGGCCCGCATAGCTGAAGAAGAACGGCTTGCTCGCGAGAAGGCTGAAGCAGAGCGTCTCGCTGCTGAAGAAGCGGCCCGCATAGCCGAAGAAGATCGCATCGCTCGCGAGAAGGCCGAAGCGGAACGACTAGCTGCTGAAGAAGCGGCCCGCATAGCTGAAGAAGAACGGCTTGCACGCGAGAAGGCTGAAGCAGAGCGACTTGCTGCTGAAGAAGCCGCCCGCATAGCCGAAGAAGATCGCATCGCTCGCGAGAGGGCCGAAGCGGAACGACTTGCTGCTGAAGAAGCGGCCCGCATAGCCGAAGAAGAACGTCTTGCTCGTGAGAAGGCCGAAGCAGAACGACTCGCTGCTGCAGAAGCCGCCCGCAAAGCTGAAGAAGAACGTCTCGCTAGGATTAGGGCGGAAGAAGACCGATTGCTCGCTGAGGAATCTGCGAGGATCAAGGCGGAGGAAGAGCGTCAGGCTGTTGAACGAGCGGCTGCGGCAGAACGTGCACGGGCGGACATCGAACGGGCCGAGAAGGCGATGGCCGACAAGTTCGCCGCAGCACGCCGAGCCATCGAAGAGCAACAGGCCGCTGCCGCAGCTGCCGCGGAGAAAGCACAAATCGAAAGACTCGCGGCTGAAAAACTTGCCGCCGAGAAACTGGCGGCAGAACGAGCAATTGCTGATCGAGAGCGCGCGGAACGCGAGGCCGCTGAGAAAGTGGCGGCTGCTGAATGGGCTCAGCAGGAAGCGGAAGCTGCGGCTAGAGAAGTGGCGGAACGGATTGCCGCCGCCGAACGAGTGGCCAACGGCTTGGTCGACGAAGTCGCTATCACTTCGGCTGAGTCCGAATTGCCGTTGGTGGAGCAAGTTGTTGAGCAAGTTGTCGAGGGCGTAACTCCCCAGTTGGTCACGTCTGACGTATCGGAAGTTGAACCCAGGACAGTCGTTTCGGAAAACCCATCCGTTTCATCGGTTGATGTTCAGTCCGTTGCCAGTTCAGAACCTCCAGCGACTATCGAAGTACAAAAACCACCGAAGACGGGTTTCTTCGGCCGGCTATTTAACAAGGGCGGATCGCACAAGAAGGCCGTTGCTCAGGATGCCGCCGCGAAGGCGAACGACAATCAGTCAACTGGCCGGATCGAAACGGAAGAAAAAGCTAAGTCTGACAACGCCAAAGCAGAGCAAGCCAAAGCAGAGCAAGCCAAAGCAGAACAAGCTCGTGCAGAAGCGGCTGCGATAGCGAAGGCTGAAGAAGACCAACTTCTGGCCGAGATCGAAGCTGAAGAACAGGCCAAAGCAGAAATCGCTCGAGCAGAAGCGGCTGCTCGAGCGAAAGCTGAAGAGGATCAGCTCCTCGCCGAGATCGAAGCCGAGGAGCGAGCCAAAGCCGAGGAGCGAGCCAAGGCTGAGGAGCGAGTCATCGCTGAGGAGCGGGAGAAGGCCGAGCGTGCTAAAGCTGCTAGCGCGGAAGCCGAACGGCAGCGACTTGTGGCCGCAGCCCTCGCTTCCGAGTCAGTAGCCAGGAACGACGTATACGAAGCCGAAGACGCTGAGGCCGAAGTATCGCCAGAAGACGAAGCCCTGCAGGCGGAAGTTCTCGCCGACGAACAAGCCCGAATTGAAGAAGATGCCCGCGCAGCAAGATACCGCGCAGAAGCTGAACAGGCCGAGAGAGAGCGTGTCGAGAAGGCCCCGATTGAGCAGTCGTCGGCTCAGACGCCTGATTCCAAAGCTGACTCAAAGTCCGGAAAGAAAAAGAGCTCAAAGGCGAAGTCGGTCGACTCGTCAGCCAACGTACCGGTGGTTCCGCTAAAGAGCGACACTGCCTCACGGCTGCTGGATGAAGATGCTCCGCTGGTGCCCGAAGGAGGACGTACGTCGCGATCGTCTCGCAAAGAAGCCGACGTTCGTGAATCCGAGGTTTCTGAGCCCGTTGCTCCGTCAAAGCAGCATGAGCAACTAAAGCCCGGCAGCGCACCATCGACGTCGAAGTCCAATTCCGATCAGGGGAAAGTGGATGTCGCGAAGTCAGGCACAGCTCGGGCTGACAAGACGGTCTCTGTGCCAGACAAGTCTCGATCCGATGGTGACAAGTCCTCACCCGCCACCGACAAGGCTCAACGCAGCGGTGCCGGAGTACCGAGCATTACCGCTGGGCCAGCCAGCACGTCCGAATCCAGCAAACGGAAGTCTGGCAAGAACGTGCCGACAAAACGCGGTCAGAAGACGGTCGATGAAGAAAAGATCGTCAACGAGGTCTTTGACGACGTTTTCAAGGTTGACCAGAATTCAAGCCGGTCAAAGCCACGGAAACTGGACGAACTGACGGATGAGGACATGGGAAATCTCATCCCCGCCGACGTCAAAAAGATGAAAGAGAAGGCCGCCAAGGCGGAGAAGAAGGCGGAAAAGAAAAAAGGAAACAAGAAGTCGCTGTGGGATGAAGACGACATGGCAGAGGCCATTCGCGGCGAAGAAAAACCAGTGGCGGAAGGCGTTCTATTCGGTCTCTCGGGCGGCAAACTCGCAATGTTTGGAGGACTTGCGTTCGTCGCTACCCTCGTCCTGATCATCCTTTGGCTTGTGATGTTCGACTGATTGCTGCCAATATCGCTTCGCCATACGTGGGAGCCGAAGACGGAATCATGGTCCTCGTTGGAGTTCAACGGTCACTGGTCTCATCTCCGACGTTAAACAACCCACCGAGTAGTGTGGACCTCGAATACCCGGCTACGATTGCCAATCCAAACGACGCAAATCAGGGCCGGAAGTGAAGTTGAACCTCTGAGTCAGGGCTGATCTTGACCACGCACCACTGAAGGGTACACTGCTAAGGGAAGAGGCTGCCACAATTGCAAATATCACGGATGACGCATGGTCAGCACCCAGTTTTCGTATTGGCAATCAAATGATCACTGCAATTCAACGCCTGTGTGGAATTCGCATTCTGTGTTGTCTTGCCTCTGCGATGTGGATGCTCACTGCACAAGTTCCTAGTTCCGGTGACGAGCTACCAGCAGTGAATGCAATCGTGACTGCAGCCGAGGTTAAAGCGCTTCCCGCAAAAGATGCAGAACTAAAGCAAGTCGTGGAACTGCGGGGGGTAGTGACGGCTGTGCCAGAAGGGTGGAAGGGGTTCTTCCTCGAAGATGCCACAGGCGGAATCTACTGCGAACCGCAAAACCTGGAGGCAGAAAAGTCCTTCTGGCCTGTGCGCGTCGGTGAGGAGATTACGCTACACGGAGTTTCTGCACGCGGACATCGTAATTCTTTTGTGTCAGTCTCAGCTGTCGTTTCTCGGCAGGCTGGGATTCTTCCGCAACCAAAACTTCAGACGCTGCCGGAAGTCATCAACAATAGGATTGATGCAGACGTTGTTCGTGTGAGTGGACACATTGTCGGCCTGATCAACATTGCTGGCGAGATGGAATATGGCCTATTGGCGGACGGGATTGAAGCACAGGTGGTGCATTCTGGCTTTCGAATAGATCCTAAAGTCTTTGAGCTTTCTAAAGTCGAAATCTGTGGTGTCGTGATACCTCAGGAAACAAATGTTCGTCGCGTCAAAATCATGGTGCCGGATGCTCAGTATTTCAAAATGCTTGCTACGCATTTGCAAGTACTTGCGGCCACGCCGAAGGAAACGATTCAGGAGATCGTGCAGCGAAACGCAGACCGTGGTCCGTTGGTTAGAATATCCGGTGACATCTATTGTCGGGATAAGGAAACGACGTGGCTGGTTGAAAAGGGATTTGGAGTTGACTGGCGTTCCAACGGTGTGCTCCTTCCAGAAGGAACGCGGCATGTTGAACTCCTGGGAATGCTAAAGCGAGACGGCGCTCGTCGCTGGGTTGAATATGGAACGGTTCTTTCGGCAACCGACGCAGCGACAGAATCGCCGGCACATCAGGACAGCGATTCTGCGACAGTCGATGCTCAGGTAAATCAGATTGTGACTCTGACAGCGACATTTTGGGACGCGAACGCATTTAACTCAGAGATCGTTCTTTCCTTTGACGTTGGCAATTCGAAGTTGACGTGCCGTGTACTCAGCGATTCGGCGGATAGTAGTTTGCCACAACTGCAACGTGGCGCTGAGTACGAGGTCACGGGGTTACTGAATGCAGTTTCGAGTAGCAAACTGGAGGCTCGCGAGCTTCTGGTGCGCTCTCTTTCCGATGTCGTTCAGATTTCTGGCCCCCCATGGCCTCTACGATTTACATTGATCATCGTGTCGATACTGTCTGTGGGACTGGCACTTGGACTTGTCACCGCGAGCATCAGCTGGAGACAGGCAAGTTTGGCACGAGTGCGATTGGAAAATGTCAGGAATGAGCTTCGGTTTGTCAACGAATCGCTTGAGGCTCGAGTTGCGACTCGCACGTCAGAACTGGACCAATCCAATCGGCGGTTGCGGGACGAGGCGACTGCCAGGCTCGAGGTAGAAAAAGACCGGACCCGTACCCTGGTATGTCTTGAGGAAGCACAGTCGATAGCCCAAATGGGGTCGTTCGTCTGGGATGCCATTACCAACACCTCGGTTTGGTCAAAGCAGTGCTACGTGATTCATGGTTTGGATCCATCGGGGCGGGCGCCCGATCTCAATGAATATTGTAGTCAGATCTCCGAAGCTGATCAGAACAGCTTCGAGGTGTATCTGGAGCAGGCC
>JANMEV010000136.1:0-17300 GCA_031377305.1 Planctomycetota bacterium
CGACGGCTGGTGTCGATGGAATGCTCAGGTCGATCCCTATCATCATGCCGCAGATTCGGATTTCGCGGATGATTGGAAGCTTCTGCTGAAGAGCTTCAAGGTAGGTCCGTGCGGACGCCGCCAGCTCTTCAACGTGTTCCAGAATGCCTTCTCGTTCGATCGTAAGACCCGTTGCCAAGCCAGCAGCCATGGCCAGTGAGTTACCTCCGAAAGTGCTGGCATGCATACCCGGTCGCAGATCCGAAGCGAACTCGTCACGGCAGATCATGGCACCGCACGCCACTCCTGCGGCGATTCCCTTTGCCATCGTCAGGACGTCAGGCTGAACGTCGGTCTGCTGGTAACCGAACCAGGTACCCGTCCGCCCCATGCCCGTTTGGACTTCATCGAACATCAACAGCAGTCCGTTCTCGTCGCAGAGATCTCGCAGAGCCTGCAGGAATCCGGGCTCGGGAATTCGTACGCCGCCTTCACCTTGAATCGGTTCAATCAGAATCGCGGCAGTTTCGTGATCGATCAGGCTCTTCACTCCATCGATGTCATTCATCTTGGAGTACCGGAATCCGGCCAGCATCGGCCCAAGTCCTTCATGGTACTTCGGCTGAGCGGTTGCTGTCAGCGCGCCAAACGTTCGGCCATGGAAGCCGTGTTCGAACGTGATGATTCGAAATCGGCCCTGAGCAGAACCGTGCAGGCGAGCCAGCTTGATAGCCGCTTCGTTGGCTTCGGTGCCGCTGTTGCAGAAGAACGCTTTGCCAAAGCTTCGAGTGCAAAGAAATTCCGCGAATCGACCCTGCTGCTCGATGTACCAAGTGTTTGGAACATGGATCAGCTTCGCCGCCTGGTCCTGAATCGCCTTGACAACTGCCGGCGGAGAATATCCCAGAATGTTGCAGCCCCAACCGGGGAACAAATCGAGATATCGTCGACCGTCCGCATCCCAAACGTGTGATCCTTCGCCTCGAACCAAAGCGATCGGATAGCGGCGATAATTCGGGATAACGTACTGGTCAAACAGATCAATGGTGGCCTGACTTTTTGATACTGCGACCTGCGTCATCGAACAATCTCCGGGGTTTGCTCAAAAGGGATGGAACGCCTTGAAGTCTAAACGACACTGGAATGCGTGCGAAGTTCACTCGGCAGCGAGTGACATTTTCCTGCCAGCATCATCATTGTACACAGGTGGCACCGTCACTGAAATGGAATGCATGTAGTTGCCCGGATAAGGAAAAACTGCTCCAACGAGTCGAGAGGGGCAATCTCAGGCGAGGACGCTGCATCGAGCCGTTGACGGTTGAACCCTTGACAGCATCGAGTGCCCCAATTGGAGCTGCTGAAGGGGCGGAAGGAAGTTTGACGGAAGATCATCTTGTGCTGTGCACGGCCAGGAATTCGGCTTGCCGTTGTCAGCCGGAACGCTATTGCGACCCGCTCTCCACCGCAGGCAATCGGCTTGTTGATTTAAGGGATTTTCACAGCCCGAAACATCAGTGCGAGATAAGATTTGCTGCGATTTTCAAAAACAATCCCTCGCTGACGCAGCGAGTGTCTCTGATTTCGGAGCGACAGAGAGCAGTTTTAGGGTCTGAGTGGCCTGAATCGGGTCGCCATGGCGTGTCTCTTTTTTTCGACGTCCCAGAGCCGGCGAGATCGACCCTCATCGCAAGTTGTTGCGGAAAACGGAATAGGGCGACGGTTCTGTGAGTGCTCGCCGGCGGCGCATGAAAAAACCTCGGGATCGAAAATGTTTCGACACCGGGGTTTAAGTGGAAATTTGGGCTGACACAGTGGTGACCTTCGGGTTATTTGCCGATGCTGTGATATGGCCAAAAAAACAGGAAAATCAGGATCTGATGCTCCGCGCCCGGCACGGAATGCTGCGATCTACACGCGGCAGTCGCGTGACCGGAGCGCAGTGTTCTCTTCCTGCGACATGCAGCGAAGCATCTGCAAAGATTTCGCGGACGGCTTTGGCTGGGAGGTCTGTGAGACATTCGAAGATGTCGGCGGATCCAGCGAATCGCTCGATCGTCCGTCACTGAGGCGACTTCTCCAGTTCGTGGAAGCTGGTGGAGTGGATCGCATCATTGTTTACAGTGTCGACCGGTTGACTCGAAAGTTACTGCATCTCCAGGTCCTTCTGCAAGCGTTTGATCAGCATCATGTTTCCCTGCACGTGGTGACTGATCCACAATTCGGCAGTTCCGCCAGCGCTCGACTGATAACCAATATCATCGCCGCTGCCAGTGAGTTCCAGCAGGATCTCACCCGAGAGCGACTGGCAGAGGCAAGAGCCGGACTCAAACAAAAAGGACGTCGTGTAGCCGGGAGAGTCCCGTATGGCTACGTGATCGACAGGAACTCAAAGCAGTTGATGATCAATCCCACGGAAGCGAAGCGCGTCCGAAAGATTTTTGAATTGGCAGTCAGCGGGAAGCGCCCTCAGGAGATTGCTGACTACGCCAACGAGCGGGGATGGCTCGCGGGGCGTGGTCGCGGTACGTGGACTGCTCGGCAGGTTCTGAAGATGTTGTCCAATCCCACGTACGCGGGGATGATTCACAATGGCTCGGGGAAATTGCCAGGACAGCACGAAGCGATCGTGGACCACGCTACGATCGAGCAGGCGAGAGCGGTGATTGCCTCTCGTCGTTCGCGGAAAGCTGCCCATGCTCCGGCAAAGTTTCTGTTTCCCCTCAGAAGGTTACTCAAATGTGGCCGGTGTCATCGTGCCATGACTCCCTGCTTGAATCAGCGCAAGTACTTTCGCGATTACTTCTATCGGTGTCGGTCGAGAGCAGGCGGAAAACCTCCCTGCCCCAATGTCAGCCTTCGAGCATTTGAGATTGAACACTTCATTTCCTCCATGTTCGAACAGAGCGAGGCAGAGCACGAGTCATCTGCAAATGCTCCGTTGGAGGCGATCCGCAGTTCATGGAGTGAACTCAACATGCGAACCCAGACAAATCTGCTGGCGACAATCATCAAAGAAGTGATCTTCGATCCGGATGCAGGGGCGATTGTCGTCACGCTCGTGGACGATGCGGTTGAGCGGATACGTCAGATCAAATGACGACCATGGAAATGGACGAAAGTCTTCTGGGAATTTTTGACGGGAACGTTATCATCTTGAGGCACCGGAGGACTTAGAAATGACTCAATACAAATTTCCGCCAGTTGTCAGCCAGTTGGTCCAGAAGCAACTCGCACGTGATCGAGAGCACGAGGCGCCCAGACTATCGCAGCCACTGGCTCAGTCTCTGTTTAGAAGTTTCGTGAGGGACTCCCTCATCGCGAGCTAACTGCTTTTCGGCCTGTTCGATCTTGTCGAGGATTCGATTGCGATACTTACCAACCAGCGACTTGATTGTTGGGGTACGAAGCAATTCCTCGACATCTTCCTTCTTCGCGGCTTTGAAACGCGCCATGAGGCTGACGAACTCGACGGTATATTCCGGAATCATCTTTGTCAGCGAGCTTCGCGCCGACTTGATTTCAGCGGGATCCGGCCGCCATTTCCCCCCAGCCTTAGCAAAAAGATAGATCATTTTCATGAACTCACGACTACGATCTGAATCCAGTTTTGATCGATCTTTCTGAGTGAGATGGTAATCCAGAGCAAATCGATAATTGGACCCATATTGATGAAATTGCTCAAGACATCGTTGGATCGCCGTAGATCCTCCACGCTGGTTGTTGTTGGGATCAAGTCCGCCTTTCAGGATCGAAGCAAGTACAGGCGTGGCATTTGGGCTAACGAGATAATCAAGGATTTCTGCGACCTTAGGATTTTTGAGGCATGCTTTGACGGCTTTTAGCTCGAATAGTTCATAATGATTGTAGAGAGCTGCAAAACTCAATGCTGACAGCCCACCGCCTTCATCGTCGGCTTCCTGCCCGGGATCATCCTCGCCACGGCAAAGAGGATCAGCTCCCGCCCAGAGCAATAGCGACACCCATTTGGCGTCACCTTCCCTGCAGTGATGCCGCAGCGCAATATTCACTTGCTTTCGAATCGAGGGGAAACGATCCTGATACTTCTTCACTAAGGGCAGAGAAGTTCGAATACAATTGCATAGTGCCCACGCGAGCGGATTTCCAATTTCCAGGTTACATCCCGACTCAATGAAGTACTCCATGATTTCGGGATCCCAGTTAGATAACACGCGTCGTGCATCAATATTTGCCGGATCATAGCCATGCTCGACCAACAACTTGACGATATCCAATCGTCGCTTCTCAAGGGCCATCGTCATTGGGCAATAACCCCAAAACGCGATTTGGAAATTCCGAAACTGCTTAGTGAAGCCAGTGGGGGTCATAACCCGAGCCGGGGGTGTCTCTGTTTTCGAGAGACAAATCGTTTACTCGGGCACCGAGACGCCTCTGTTGGTCCGCTTTGGCGTGTCTCTGTTTGAGACGAGAGGCACGGGACCGAGTACGGAGCTGATCGCAAGTTGTTGCGGGAAAGCGGGATACGGCGACGCTTTTGTGAGGGCTCTCCGGCAGCGCATGAAAAAACCCCGGGGTCGAAATAAATTCGACACCGGGGTTTCAAGTGGCGGGGGCCGGATTTGAACCGACGACCTCGAGGTTATGAGCCTCGCGAGCTACCAGGCTGCTCCACCCCGCGACAATGGTTCCCACGCTATCGCACGGTTCATTGGCTGAAATCCGAACGAAACTCAACCGCACAGGTTTCATTCCTGAGCGGGGGACGCGGCATACTATCGGCAAATTTTTGGATTGCCAGTCACTTTTTTCGCAATTTTGAAATCCAGCAGTCCTCGGCTGCCACTATGCCGCAAATGGCGAACCCAGTGGATATTCTTTGCATTAGTTTCATACACCCTGATTCAACTATTGGTAAAGAGTGCGGACATGTTTCGAGCAATACTGACTGTTGTCCTTCTGGTGTCGGCTGCCAACCCTGCAAAGGCCGAGGACTTTGAGGGGATCAAGACGGTTTCGTATTTTGGCTATGGGTCCGCCATTGAACTGAAGAATGCGCATGTGCGAGTAGTGCTGTGTCCTGAAATCGGCGGTCGTGTTCTTGAGTATTCGCTGAACGAGAAAAACGTTCTGTATCTTTCCGACGACGAAAAATCCTGGCAGCCGGGGCAACCGGCCAAGTCTTCCGCCGGACGATTCGATATTGGCCCTGAGCTCGTTATTCCCAAACGGGAATTGCTATGGTCGGGCCCATGGACAGGTGAGCTGGTTGGCGATCGACACGCACGCCTCAAAAGCGGCGATGATCCCGCAACTGGCGTACGGCTTGTTCGCGACTTCGTTCTGGATGCCAAAACTTCGAAGCTGAGCTGCACTCAGACAATCCTCAACGTTTCCACCAAAACCACGGAATGGTGTCACTGGAGCCGAACCTTTGCGGTGGGCAAGGGGATTTGCGTGATCCCGCTGTCAGAAAACAGCCGCTTTCCAAAGAGCTACGTGATGTACGAAGAAGGCACCGTGATCAACATGAGCCCGGAAGATCCAAACATTCGCGTTCGCGATGGTTATCTGGAGATCCTGTCAGCAGCTCGGAAGCCAAAGCTGGGGTTGGACAGCTATGCCGGAGTGATTGCATATTATGCCCCGAATGATCTGCTTTTTGTGAAGCGGTTCAAAACCTTTCCGGATCGAGTCTACAACGAAGCCGCTGGGCTAACGATTTCAGTCTGGTATCCAAGCGGAAACATGGTGGAATTGGAGCCGATCGGACCGCGCGAACGTCTGGCTCCTGGCGAGTCGGGAAGTTTCACAGAAGAGTGGTGGTTGGCTGAGATGCCGTTTCCAAAAGGCGCCCAAGTTGACTTAAATGCACTCAACGCCACAACGGAAAAAATGAAGTAACGATTTCCGGATAGTGATCGTTCGCCCGAAACAACATTATTGACTCGGGTTTAAAAAAGATCTTTTTCGTCGTCTGGCAGATGTCCTGCCGCTTCGTGAAATGTTGGTGTTCAAAAAAGTCATATCGTTGACGTAACTTCGATCCTGCGGTTCGGTGTGTGGCTGAACTCGCGTGTCACAGGTTTAAGAGTCGACGATCCGGGAACAAAGCTTCGTCCTCAAAACGGAAACACCAGCGCAGAACCAGGGAGAGAACCTTTGAAATCGCAGAGTATGCTGTTCGTGGCCACACTTGCCGTGTGGATGGCTTCCTGTGCCCTTGGTCAGGCTGACGTCGTTGTTCTGAAATCAGGACAACGGCTTGAGGGCGAGGTTCTTAAAGTTCAGAAGGATACATTGTTCATCGATGTTGGGGTCGACGTAATTAAGATTCCGGTCGATCAGATTCAGGAACGAATCAGTCAGGAGCCCGTCAGGGAAGACGCAAAGAAGTCAGAATCCGGAATTTTCCTTTCTGCTGAACTTCCCGACCGAACCGTGAAGGAGCTCGTTGGCAAGTTCGGCGAAGGCGTTGTTCTGATTGAAACGCCGGATGGTCTGGGATCAGGATTCATCATCAACGACAAGGGCTACTGCGTCACGAACTATCACGTTGTGGAGGCGCAGACTCGGGTTGCGGTGACGATCTTTCACAGAAGCGAAGATGGCGATTTCGAAAGACGAGCCATTCGTGATGTGAAGATCCTGGCACTCAACCCATTCTTCGACCTCGCGTTGCTTGAAATACCGGCTCAGAAGAACCTGGCCTTTCAACCGGTCTTCATCGCGGACGACGACACTCATACCGAGGGCGACACGGTCTTCGCGATTGGAAGTCCGCTGGGTCTGGAGCGATCTGTGTCCGAGGGAATCGTGGGTTCACGAAACCGCAACATGGAAGGGATCGTCTACATTCAGACCACGGCGCAGATCAATCCAGGAAATAGTGGTGGCCCACTTTTCAATCAAAAGGGGCAGGTTGTCGGAGTCATTAATATGAAGCTGACTTTTGGGGAAGGCCTGGGATTTGCCATTCCGGTGTCGTACCTGAAGCACTTCCTTCGAAATCGAGACGCGTTTGCGTTCGATCGAACGAACCCGAATACTGGTTTTCACTATTTGGAACCACCTCGGAGAACAAATTCCGGAAAGCCAGGCGATAGCCTCAATCCCGCTGAACTGTTGGATAAAGACGGGGGGAAATAGCGTTTTCATGTCGTATGGATGCCGTTTGCATTGGTGCCGGCTCGAAAAATTGATTTCGCGACGAACGTTTGGCCGCCCAATGACGTACGTTCTTCGGGGAATTCTCTTCCTGCTGACACTCCCCGCTGAGTTTGACGATTGTGTCATAGCCGTAATTGGCAAAGGAAGTGCCGTCTCAAGGCGGTGAAATGGTGTATTGATGATTGACAATTGGCCGATTTGGCCTTAACACTTAGCTCGGTTTGGACACAATTTCGGACCGAGCCTCCCACCAACTGTTCCCGCCTCGGCAAAACGTCCCGCCATTTCTGCCGATAGACAATCTTTGATTTTCTGTCAGCCAGTGATTGATTGATCACTGGAAGGCTTATTTTCCCTGGAGAGATTTGGATGATCACTGGACGCTCACGTCGAAGTTTTCTGCATGTCGGCTTCTGTGGTGGTATTGGCCTGTCGCTGGCTCAGTACTTCCAGATGCGACAGGCTCAGGCAGACATCAAGAATTACGAAAGCAAAGAAGGCACGGCTAAGTCTGTGATCTTCATCTTCCTTCCAGGTGGAATGGCTCATCAGGAAAGCTTTGACCCGAAGCCATATGCCCCGATTGAGTATCGCGGGCCGATGAGTTCGATCGAGACCAGTGTCCCCGGCGTCTTCGTTAACGAACGTTGGGTCCAGACGGCGAAGGTGATGGACAAAATCACCATCGCTCGCAGCATGACTCATGGTGAAGCGGCGCATGAGCGTGGCACGCACAACATGTTTACCGGCTATCGCCCAAGCCCTGCGCTTTCTTATCCAAGCATGGGAAGCGTTGTTGGCCACGAGTTTCAGCCACGAAACAACATTCCACAGTACATCTGCATTCCGGGACAGCCCAACGAATTCGCAGGAACAGGCTATCTGAGCTCTTCATTCGCTCCGTTTAGCCTTGGATCAGATCCTGCGGATGGTGGATTCTCAGTTCGCGACTTGCAACTCCCAGGCGGCGTGACCGACGAACGGTTTACTCGTCGTCGAAAGGCTCTTGATGCGGTCAACGACTACTTCGTGAAGAAGGAAAAGGCTGATTCGCTGGATGCTGTTGATACGTTCTATCAGCGAGCGTACGGTTTGATCAGCTCACAGCAGGCTCGTGAGGCGTTCGACCTGAGTAAGGAAACTGACAAGCTTCGTGACGAATACGGCCGAAATACGGCTGGTGCTCGTATGCTGATGGCTCGACGACTTGTCGAAGCTGGTGCTCGATTCGTCACGCTGACCTATGGCGGATGGGACATGCACGACAATATTGCTGCGGGCATGAACGGTCAGGTGCCTCCACTGGATCAGGCGTTTGCTCGACTGATTACCGACTTGGAGGAACGCGGTCGTCTTAACGACACGATGGTCTGCATTGCAAGCGAATTCGGTCGTACCCCAAAGATCAACGGCACGGCTGGTCGAGATCACTGGCCGAAAGTGTTCAGCGTGGTTCTGGCAGGTGGCGGAATCAAGCGAGGCTTCGTTTACGGAACTTCGAATTCCACTGCCAGCGAGCCTGAAGATAACGCTTTGAACGTCGAAGACTGGGCAACTACTATTTACAGTTGTTTGGGTATTACGGCTGACAAGGAATTGATGGCACCGGGCGATCGACCAATCGAAATCGTGGACGGTGGTAAGATCCGTCAGGAACTTTTGGCGTAGCAATTCGCAGAATCGATCAGCGCTGCAAGCCGTCCTCCAGGTTGGTTCGCAGCGTTGTTTCATATGACCCTTTTCCAATTGTGCGGATTGGCAAGTTGAGCCGTTCCGACGCGCTTTGATTCGACCGAGACCTACTCACGATGCTCAGCATTGTGGCGCAATTGCCTCGTCATGGACTCGACAGGCTCGAACAATGGGAAGGAATCCCGCTTACTGATTTCAATGGAAGAGACTTTGCCATGCGCTTTTCGTTGGCTGGTATTCTGGTGATTGTTGCGACTGTGCTGAGTCCCGTACTGGCTTCGGCGGCGGACCCAAATCTTTCCATCATCCTGCCTCGCGGCGGTCAGCGTGGAACGGAGCAGGTCTTTCGATTCGCTGGTGCCCGACTGGATGATGCTCAGGAGATTCTTTTCTATGAGCCTGGGTTTGAAGTTCTCGAAATCAAGCCGGTGGATGCCAACAACATTGATGTGAAGGTTCGCATTTCTCCCGATTGTGCCCTCGGTGAGCACACTGCACAGGTTCGAACGAAATCCGGCATCTCCGACTATCGAACCTTCTTTGTAGGAGCTCTTCCGACTGTCGAAGAGAAGGAGCCAAACACGGATTTTGCGGTTCCTCAGCCGATCGAAATGAACGTCACAGTTTCGGGCACTGTTGAAAATGAGGACGTCGACTATTTCCTCGTCAGTGCGACAAAGGGACAGCGGATCTCAGTCGAGGTTGAAGGCATGCGATTTGGTCAGACGCTGTTTGATCCCTACATTGCGATTCTGAACGACAAACGTTTCGAACTATCTGCCGTTGACGATTCCCCATTACTCAAGCAGGACGCGGCAACTTCCATCATTGCTCCTGAAGATGGCAAGTACATTGTTGAAATGCGAGACAGCGGTTACGGCGGCGACGGCAACTGCCGCTACCGACTTCATATCGGAACGTTTCCTCGTCCAAACACCGCCTATCCAGCGGGTGGCAAAGCGGGTGAATCTGTCGAAGTCACGTTCATCGGCGACGCTGCAGGCCCAGTGATGAAGCCGGTTATGCTTCCTGCCGACGGCACCCTCGAAACGATGGTGTATGTCGACGACGCCAACGGGATAACACCTTCTCCGCATGTTCTGCGAGTTTCGCCAAATCCAAATTCGCTTGAAGCGGAGCCGAATAATGGCTTTGAGAATGCCACAGTTGTGGCAGCGTTTCCAGCTTCGTTCAATGGGATACTTCAGGAGCCTGGCGATGTGGATATCTTCAAGTTCACCGGCAAGGTGGGCCAGGTTTTTGAAGTCGAATGTTTTGGTCGCCGTATTCGTTCGCCAATCGATCCTGTGATGAATCTTTATAAGGCGAATGGTGAAGGAATCACAGGTAACGACGATTCCCGTGGTCCAGACAGCTATTTTCGATGGCAGATTCCGGCCGATGGCGACTACGCACTTCGCATTGCCGACCATCTGAACCGTGGCGGTGCCGAGTTCACGTACCGCGTCGAGTTTCAGGAAGTGAAGCCGTCGCTGAACGTCGGGATACCGCGAGTTGCCCGTTATTCACAGTCGCGTCAGCAAATCTTTGTTCCAAAAGGCAATCGTTACGCAACTCTGATTTCTGCGGACCGGTTGAACTTTGGTGGCGAACTTACGATTGATGGTCTGCAGTTGCCGCCAGGTGTCACGATCATCGCTCCACCGATGGCGGCAAATATGAACGTAATGCCCGTGGTGTTTGAAGCAACTCCTGAAGCTGCTCTGGCGGGAGCGCTGGTAGATTTTCGACTGAAGGCAACCGATCCAAATCTCAATGTCAGCGGACGGTTCACGAATCGTGCTGACTTTGTCATCGCTGGTCCCGGACAATCGCTGTACGTTTGGAAGGATGTTGAGCGTCTGCCAGTTGCTGTCACTGAAGAACTGCCTTTCCATCTTGAAATTGTGCAGCCAAATGTACCCATCGTTCGCAACGGCATGATGATGCTGAAGGTCGTGGCGAAGAAGAAAGCAGGCTGGGACGAAAACATCCAGCTGCAGTTCCCGTATCGCCCGCCAGGTATCGGTGCGAATAGTGAGATCTCAATTCCGAAGGGACAAACTGAAGGGCTTTACCAGATCAACGCTGATGCCAATGCAGCGATCGGAAAGTGGCCGATTTTCGTTCTCGGATATGCGGGCATCAAGGGTGCTGCATGGGCCTCAAGCCAAATGGCAACTCTGGATATTGCCGAACCTTATGTTGGGCTCACCGTGCAGCGGTCCTCTGTGGAGCAGGGGAAGCAGACTGAAGTGGTTGTGGAAGTCTCCGTGCTGAAGGAACTGAAGTCTCCGGCACAAGTCACGCTGCTCGGTCTTCCCCATAAAGTTACGGCTGAACCTCTTCAAATTACAGCAGACACTAAGGAACTTGTTTTCAAGGTGACAACTGCGGTAGATAGCCCCGAGGGAACGCATAAGAACATATTCTGTCAGGTGACCGTGATGGAGAACAATGAGAGCATCGTGCATGCTCGCGTTGGTGACTCCGAGCTGCGTATTGATAAACCTCTCCCGATGCCGACTGCGGCACCTGAACCGGCACCGATGCCCGTTGCGGCAGCAGCGCCGGTTCCGATGCCTGTGGCGCCACCTGCAGAAAAACGATTGACCCGACTTGAGAAGCTTCGCCTTGAATCTCAGAAAAAGGCGGGCGGCGATGGAACACCCTGATGGCTGAAGTTTGAACTTCGGTATGGAGTTTGCGATTCCTGTCCCGTCAGTAACTGGTGGGACACTCTAGTGTGAATGGATGATATTCATGACCAAGCGATCCTGGATTGCTGCTTTAGCGGTAGTTACATTTTTCTGTGTTTCAGTGGCCCATGCGCAGGACCCAGCCCCGGCATCCATCAGTGTCGCGCCGGCTGACATTCATTTGTCCGCGTTGCGAGACCGTCAGGCATTGATCGTGCAGGCGGTGCTGCCGAACGGGTTGACGATTGATGTCACCGACCAGGCAACGCTGGTTGTGGAAAACGAATCTTGTGTTCGTCGGGATGGAATGACGTTCTATCCTGTGGCAGATGGCACGACCAAAGTAACGATTTCCTACGGAGGACTTTCGCAGGAAGTTCCCATCGTCGTGCAGAACTCGCAGGTGGATCCGCCGATCAGCTTTCGTCAGGACGTTATGCCGGTTTGGATGAAGTCCAGTTGCAACAATGGCAGTTGTCATGGAGCGGCTCGTGGAAAAGACGGCTTCCGATTGTCGCTGTTTGGTTTTGATCCGGAAGGCGATCATTTTAGACTGACTCGCGAAGTTCCCGGCCGTCGGTTGAATCTTGCTTTGCCAGCAGAGAGTTTGTTGATGGAAAAATGTGACGGCAGCGTGCCTCACACCGGTGGCAAGCGATTCGAAAAAGGCAGCGAGCACTATTCAACAGTTCTGCGTTGGCTGGAAGCAGGTGCTCCAAACGATCCAGGTCCAGTTCCGAGTGTTGTTGCAGTCGAACTGTACCCCAAAGTCGCAGTGATGGACGGCGATGGCACGACTCAACGTCTTACGGTGCGAGCGAAGTTTTCCGATGGCACGGACCGTGATGTAACGAACCTTGCATATTTCAGTTCCAATAACGAAAACAGCGCGGAGATCGCTCAGACTGGGCTCGTGACGGCTCATGCGCGAGGCGAAGCCTTTATCATGGCTCGCTTTTCAACGCACACGGTAGGATCGCAATTCATTGTGCTACCCAGGGGGCTGCAGTACGAAGATCCAAAGACACCGGAATTGAACTACATCGACACCCTGACACATGCCAAGCTCCGCAAGCTGCGAATCATTCCGTCTGAGCTGTGCTCGGACGAAGAGTTCATGCGGCGAGTGTTTGTCGACATCACCGGCACGATGCCGACCGTTGAAGATCATGATCTGTTTGTCGCTGA
This sequence comes from Planctomycetota bacterium, assembly GCA_031377305.1. Lineage (GTDB taxonomy): Bacteria > Planctomycetota > Planctomycetia > Planctomycetales > Planctomycetaceae > SXXK01. The sequence continues at coordinate 12,705 of JANMEV010000136.1, forward strand.
TACCGATCCTCTGAAACGCGAAAAGCTGGTTGATCAGTTGCTGCAGCGGAAAGAGTTCGTCGACATCTGGGTCATGAAATGGGCCGAACTTCTGCAGGTTAGAACGATCGCGAATCGCGTCGAGAAGAAGCCGATGCTGGCGTACTACAACTGGCTGAAGGAAAAGATCGCCAGCAATACTCCGACCGACAAAATGGTTCAGGAGATTCTGGGGTCTCGTGGTGGTTCATTCGCCAGCCCAGCCACGAACTACTACCAGACAGAAACAGAAACGCTGAAGACCGCAGAAAACGTGGCTCAGGTGTTTATGGGTATGCGAATTCAATGTACCCAGTGTCATAATCATCCCTTCGACCGATGGACGATGGATGATTACTACGGCTTCGCAGCGTTCTTTTCTCAGATCGGCCGTAAACAGGGCGAGGATCCTCGCGAGACGATCATCTTCAACTCGGGCGGCGGTGAAGTGACTCATCTCGTCGGCGGCCGAGTGATGAAGCCAAAGTTTCTTGGCGGTATTGAACCGGATCTCACAGGCCGAGACCGCCGCGAAGTGCTGGCTCAGTGGCTGGCTTCACCTGAAAATCCGTACTTTGCAAAGAACCTGGCAAACATTGTCTGGGCTCACTTCTTTGGTCGCGGCATCATTCAGGAAGTTGACGACGTTCGAATCAGCAATCCAGCTGTGAATCCAGAATTGCTGGACGAACTCGGCAAGCGGTTCACCGACTACAACTACGACTTCCGAAAGCTCGTGCGCGACATTTGTACTTCTCGCACATATCAGCTTTCAACAAAGACTAACGAAACCAACGAGTCGGATCATCGCAACTTTGCTCATGCTGAGCTGCGTCGAATTCGAGCTGAGGTAATGCTGGATTGTATCAGCATTGTTACCACCACTCAGGATAAGTTTCCTGGCCTTCCAGTGGGTGCTCGCGCTGTCCAAATTGCGGACGGCAATACGGCAACTTACTTCCTCACAACCTTCGGTCGTGCCAAGCGAGAGACTGTGTGTTCGTGTGAAGTGAAGATGGAACCGAATTTGTCTCAGGCATTGCATTTGATCAACGGGGACACAACCAACGCTAAAATTCAGCAAGGTGGTTTGATTCCGACTCGCCTGAAGGAAGGCAAGCCTGCGGCAGATATCATCGCTGAGTTGTACCTGCGTTGCTTCAGTCGACGGCCTACTGAACAGGAGTTAACATCACTCACCGCAATCGTTGCCGAACAGGCGAATGCTCAGGAAGCGTTGGAGGATGTCTTCTGGTCGATGTTGAACTCTCGCGAGTTTCTGTTCAACCATTAGAGGACTTAGGAATAGCCGAGTTACGACGAATGGTGTGTCGCGCCTTTTGAAGTCGGTGGCCAACGTCCATCTTTTCTCGTTTCATTTCAGTCCGGTTTTGATGATTGTGGCGATTAGGGGATCCCACTTGCCACGGCTGGGGAACATTTTATGTGTGCGGGATCTGTGCGACCTTTCGGACTACGGCAAAGTTTGCCGAAACTATGAAGTGTCGAAGCAGGTCCTGGTTTCGCTGGACGGGCGGCCCGGCCCTTCTGTTGGAAAGTTTTGATGAGTCAAAAGTTGTGGATAACAACTTTCGGTTGATCGTAGGAGTTTGAACTATGAAGCGATTTTCGTCGATGGCCGCAGGTCTCACTTTGCTGGCTATGCAGGCATCCGGAACCGTGGGTCTGGCCGAAGACAAGATTAACTTCGAAGATCACGTGAAGCCCATCCTTCGTGAAAAGTGCCTGACCTGTCACAACACCAATAAGAAAAGTTCCGACCTCGATCTGTCATCCTATTCCTCGCTGATGCAGGGTGGAGCCTCCGGTGCAGCGGTTCAGCCGGGCGACTCCGGTGCCAGTTACATGTACAGCCTGATGTCGCATCAGAGCGAACCGTTCATGCCCCCGAACGCCGACAAGCTTCCTGACGAGACGCTGGATATTGTTCGAAAGTGGATTGAAGGCGGGGCTCCGGAAACAGCCTCCAGCAAGGTCATGCTGCCGAAGAAGAACAACGCAGCGCTCAACGTCAATGTCTCGGCAGGTGCTCGCCCTGAGGGGCCGTCTCCAATGCCGGATGTGCTGACTCTTGAACCGGTCATTCGCACAAATGCCACAACCGCAGTCTCCGCGATTGCAACAAATCCCTGGTCGAAGCTTGTCGCTGTCGCTGGGCAGAAACAGGTTGTCCTTTATCACACCGAAACCATGGAACCGCTCGGCGTTCTTCCATTTCCAGAAGGTCGTCCCCGAGTTCTGAAGTTTAGTCGCAACGGCGGACTGCTGCTGGCTGGTGGGGGACGAGGCGGTTCGAAGGGTCTTTGTGTCGTGTGGGACACAAAGTCCGGTGAGCAGGTCATGAGCGTCGGCGATGAGCTTGATGAAGTCCTTGCGGCTGACATTAGTGCTGATCAGACTCTTGTGGCTCTGGGCGGCCCTCAAAAGGTCGTTCGAGTCTATAGCACGGCCACCGGCGAGCTGGCTTATGAATGTCGAAAGCATACCGACTGGATCTACTCTCTCGAATTCAGCCCTGACGGCGTACTGCTGGCCACGGCCGATCGAAGCGGAGGGTTGCTTGTTTGGGAAGCGAAGACGGGGCGTGAGTATTTGACTCTGACTGGCCACACGGCAGCAGTAAATTCTGTCAGCTGGCGAATTGACGGTAATGTGCTCGCCTCTGCTAGTGAAGACACCACCATCCGACTTTGGGAAATGGAAAACGGTGGCCAACTCAAATCCTGGGGCGCTCATGGAGGCGGGGCATTCTCTGTTGAATTCTGCCGTGATGGTCGACTTGTTTCTTCAGGTCGCGATCGAGTTGTGAAGACATGGGATCAAAACGGTGGGGCACTTCGCAGTTTCGAAGCATTCAACGATCTGGCATTGCAGGCGACTCATTGCGACGAAACTGACCGAGTGATCGCAGGCGACTGGACCGGCGAAATCCGAGTCTGGAATGCGGCCGATGGAACTCGTATCGGGCAATTGACGACGAACCCATCAACCCTCGAAGAGCGGATTGCTCAGGCTCCGACGTTAGTTGTCGCAGCGACGGAGAAAGTAACCGTCACCACGGCAAATCATCAGGCGGCCCTGGCAAATCAAAAAGTACTACAGGAAAAACTGGACGCAGCAAACGTTGCTTATTCAGCCAGTCAGAAAAAGCTAGCCGACCAACAGGCTTTGGTTGTGGCTGAAGAACAAAAACTTGCAGTAGAGCAGGCAAAAGAAAAACAGTTGCCAGAGACGATTGCAGCGCTCCAGAAGGCGATCCCTGAGCTTAAGTCGGCAACCGAAAAATCGGCCGCCGCATCGGAAATGATGCTGGCGGATGAAGAGCTGAAGAAGGTTGTAGAGCAATTGAAGGCTCAGGTTGCAGCCCGGGAGGCCGATCTGAAAACGGCAGAAACCGATCTGGCCGGAGCAAAAGTCAATGTTGTCAACACGGTCGCGAACATCGACGTGCAAAAGAAGCAGATCCCAGTTGATGAACAAGCTATCGTTGTGGCAAAGGGTGTCGTCGATGCGGTTGCCACGGCTTACTCCATGGCTGAAAAGGATTCAGTAGCCAAATCGCAGATGATTGCTGCTGCCCAGCAGGAACTGAATCGAGCGAACAATCTTGTCCCACGTCTGCAGCAGTACATTGCTCTTCGCGACGAGTTGGCCGCATTGGACGCCGCGAAAAAGAAGCGTGATGAAGTCCAGTTGAGCTCATTGCAGTCTCAGGCTGAGCTTCAGGAAAAAAAACAGATGATCGCGGCCAGCCAGAAAACTGTGCAGGACGGACAGGCGTCGGTGGCTGCCAACGAACAGAAGATGAAAGACATAGCCGCCGCAATGGCTGCGCTGGAGCAGCAGAAAGTTGCTCAGCAGGATGTCATGACAAAGACACAGACAGCAGCCCCAATGGTGAAGGCAGCGCTCGAGCAGGTAAAGGCGGCTCTGGCCGTACTTCCCGAGAATCCTGAAATCAAAACCTCCTTAGAAGGTCTAATCGCGGCAGCGGATCGTCAGGACAAATCCATCATCGCCATGACTGAGCAGCTTGCCAGCATGGAAAAGCAGATGGTGGCTTCAAAGGCTGAGATGGACGCAGCCGCAAAGTTGATTGCTGACACAAAAGTAGCCATGCAGACAGCCGAGCAAGCGATGCAATCGCTTGCGACAGAAGTCGCACCGATTGAACTCAAAGCGACAGCATCCAACGCAGAATTGCAGACGGCCGAACAAGCCGTTCAGGCTGCCGCTACAGTTGTGGAAACTCGCCGACAGCAATTGCGTCCTCAGTTGCAACTGAGCCAGGCGAACTAACGATTGCTTGAGGTTAAAGGTGTCCGGCGGGTATTCAAGTCAAATCAACTGACGAAGCGGCAGGGGTTCGGTCGGCAGGCGTTCGTTTGAACAACGTTGAATTTCGGGCCCTTGGTGTGCAATAACTTCGGTTTGGGCGTTGCCACTTCAATCTCACTGCCGTCGGCACCGTCGGTTTGACCCCCTGTGTCGTGAGCATTCTTTCGGCGATCCGGGCACAATGAGAGTGCACGCGGGCGTTTTCTCGGTTAAGATTTG
>JANMEV010000137.1:0-9175 GCA_031377305.1 Planctomycetota bacterium
TGTCTTCAGCCCGTCTTTTTGCTGACCAAACAGATACATCGTCAGGCCCCAACTTTCAGCATACGCGACGGCCACCGTGTTGGCTTCCAGAAATGCGTTGTCGGATTTCAGCAAATCGGCAAATGGAATCTCTGGTCGGCCGTTCTCGGTCCGCCGGACAAACTCGGGATGATGCCGACCGTTGACCAGCCCTGGTCGAGTCCACAACGAACTGGCGCGCGGCACGATCGGCTCGAAATAGAGAGCTAGTCCCTCTGAAAACCACACAGGATTGTCCGCCATTCGGACCTGAAGTCCTGTGTTGAAAGCCAATTGATGGACCGCTTCGTGAACCATTGTTGCGACCTGCAAAGGCTGCTCAGCCAGGCGTTTGCGAATTGTGGACGCGGTCCGCATCGAACGGTCGCGAGTCAGATCCAGCAGCAGGGTCTGGTTCTCACGAATCGAGTAGTATCCGGGAGTGTCCTCGAAGGTCGTTTCCGGATGCTGCCTGGATGCAAACTCCTCCAGGTCGGCCTGCGATTGCAAAATGATGATGGGCAATTTCGCGGCAGGCTGATGAACCGAGATCTCTTGTTGATTCATGAACTTGAAATACTCGTCGAAGACTTTTTCAAGCAGTTTTCCGACGAATTCGGCATACTCCTCAGAAGAGTTGGAACAGATCACATAATGCTCAGTCTGCAGGACTTCAAAGCCTGTTGAAACTTGAGCCAGCAGATCGGTCGCCGTCTCGTCCGCGGAGAATGGAGCGAAGGGTGAGACGGATTCAGAACGCGACACGATCATTGCCGTGGTCAACAGACGGAGGCGTCCGTTGCGCTCCTCCATCAAAACGCCGCCATCCTGCGCCTCAACGAGAGTCCGCCCGGTGATCGTAATCGGATGCGTCTCACTGTTGATTGTCAACATGACCGTGCGGTCTGGCTTCTGGGGCTCATCTGCAAAACTGAGGGTGCTGAGCATGGCCAGCATAAGCAGCACTCGCACGAGACCAGCACACAATCGATCCCCGTTGTGAGTTCCCGGGAAAACACGGCGCTCTCTCAAGTGAATAAAACTATGCATTCCGCGCTCTCAGAAGAATTCGACTCCGCAACCCCCACTCCATTGCTCTCTACTTTAGATCCAGCAAGACCCAGGATATTGGGTTCTGGTAGTTGTTTTTGGAGAGTTTTTCCGTTTCGCTGAACAACGAACGCCAATCTGCCGTGGTGAGAATTGATCACGATTTTTCGCAATCCGAGGTCGATCTGGAAATTCCTGACAACACCCCCTTCATTCCTTCCGCTGGACGGATAGAATATTGGTTGGAAGTGAATGCCGGACTTGACCGGCGAAAAACCGGGGGCGATCGGATTTGACTGGGTTTTCGTCAATCAGGGTGGCGTGCCGAGGTTGATCAGCTGGCCTCGTAAAAAGCCGATCACCAATAACTGCAAAACCGCAGTTCTCTCTCGCAGCCTAGAAATAGGCTACGCTGACCTAAGGATCTTCGCCTAAGGAGCCGACCGTCAGTTGCAAATTTGGGCTGGCATCAGTTCAACCGTCCGTTACGGCTGATGCGAGATTTGTGATGGACTGGTGCTAGATGGTCTTGTTCGGGGAACCTCTCTATCACGACTTAATCAACGAACTACGCACGTAGAGGCTTTGGTTGTGGGACAACAGGACGGGGGTTCAATTCCCCCCGCCTCCATTTTGGCCACGTTATGAGAAATCGTAACGTGGCTTTTTTTATGGACATGCAGCAAAAACGTCGTTTCATCGCAAAAAGATATTCTGAAAGCCAATGGCTGCAAGAAGAAGCCTGTCGTTCCGCAGCTCCCCAGGACGGCCATAAACGGCATGACCATAAACTCGCAAAACCTATGGATCGAAAACGGAAGGAGCCACGGTCGTGTTCGTGCTGGTTACCGCGACTCTTTTTGCCGACCCTGCAGTAGACACCGGGCACCCCTCGAGGCATTGTGAAAATGCAACGTGTTGCCTAAACTCGACCACAGAACGTCCTTGAAAAACAACCTCATACTTTTTACCGCTCTGCTTTTGGCTTCACAGTCCGGGGCACGTGCTGACGACGAGTTTTCCGTTTTCCGCCAGTGGCTGAGCTTTCAGACTTTCAGTACTACGAAATACGCTGGCGCTCCGCTGGTGATGGCTGCGAGTTGCAGACCGCCTTCGTGTGGGGAGCCGTCTGCAAGACCATTGAAGGCTGCCTTATTCGCCCCCGGGATGTTTCGCTGTGTGTGAATGGCCTTGGGATTTGCCACCATGAAAGCTCAGAAGGCAGAACAAACTATGGAACTCACCGTCGCACTCATTGCGGCCATGCTGCTCGCGCCTTTGAGCGAGTTGCGCGCCGCTGATGCTCCTTCGAACAAGCCGAATGTACTGTGGTTCGTTGTGGATGACATGTCGGCGAATTTTTCCTGCTACGGCGAAACGCTGATCCAGACGCCCCATGTGGACCGACTCGCTCGCGAGGGGACGCGATTTGCGAATGCCTTCGTCACTGCGCCGGTCTGCTCACCGTGCCGCTCGGCGCTAATCACGGGAATGTATCAGACCAGCATCGGCGCGCATCATCACCGCAGCGGGCGGGGCGTAAAAAAAATACGGCTCCCCGACGATGTAGCGCCGGTCCCGGCACTCTTTCAAGCGGCGGGTTACTTCACATGCATCGGCTCCGGTCTGACGTCTGACCAAGGCGCGGGTAAGAAAGGGCGAAAATCTAACAGCGGCGGCCTCGGCAAGACGGACTACAATTTTGAATACGACGCGGCCATGTTCGACTCGCACGATTGGGCCGGGAGAAAGCCGGACCAGCCGTTTTTCATGCAGGTGCAGCTTGCGGGAGGAAAACTGCGAGGAGGCTCGGATGAAGCGGCCGCAAGGCTGCTCGACACCGCGGCAACGGATTTCGGCGCGGCCATCGATCCGGAAAAAGTTACGCTGCCGCCTTATTACCCGCGTGATCCCGTGTTGCTGCGCGATTGGGCGGCCTTCCTCGAGTCCGTGCGCCTGACGGATCGACATGTCGGCCGGGTCATCGCCCGGCTGGAGCAGGAGGGGCTGATGGAGAACACGTTCATCATTTTTATGACCGACCACGGCATCAGTCACGCGCGCGGCAAACAGTTTCTGTACAACGAAGGGACGCACATCCCGTTCATCGTGCATGGTCCCGGTATAGAAAGGGGGAAGGTACGCACAGACTTGATCGAGCACATCGACATGGCCGCCATCTCGCTTGCAGCCGCCGGAATCGAGATTCCCATCGCAATGCAGGCCCGAAACGTCTTCTCGCCGGACTACCAACGGCGGACCCACGTCTTCGCTGCCCGCGACCGCTGTGACGAAACGGTCGAGCGCATCCGCAGCGTGCGCACGGAACGCTTTCTCTACATCCGCAACTTCCACCCGCAGCGCCCACACCTTCAACCGAACGCCTACAAGGACGGCAAGGCTATCGTGCAGACTCTCCGCAAACTGCATGAGTCGGGAAAACTCGACCCGCTCGCAGACACGCTGCTCTTTAGCCCCATGCGGCCGCCCGAGGAACTCTACGAGTGGACCACGGACAGATGGCAGCTCAATAACCTCGCGGCCGACCCCGCGCACAAAGCCACGCTGGAATCTCTGCGAGCGAGGCTTGACCAGTGGATGCGAGAAACCAACGACCAGGGCCCCGAATCGGAATCCTTCTACGACAGCGACATGGCCGCCTATATCGGCAAAGGAAACCCCGAGGTGGAGAAAAACATCGCCATCATGAAGCAATGGGCGAAAGACAAAAAATGACGGCCCTTTCAATAGGCGAATCGAGCAACCTCGCCAATGACAGACCCGCGTCGCTCAAGCTCGTTCCCTTTCTTTATGATACGATCCATTGCTCAATGAACTCTTCAGCAAGGCAGCCGCCTTTCTGATGCAGCCCCTTGCGAAAGCAGCTCGAAATGAACCGACTCTCCTTGACGATCATTAGCGTATTGTCGCTTCCGGTGGAGGCTGCAGACCTTGAATTGGCGAACAGTCCCGCAACTGGAAGTCCCGGGCAGTTTGCCGCTGAGGAGATTCGTCATGAGGCAGTCTCGCATTGCTACAGCATTCGCGTGACGAACGAGGGCGGACGCAGCGTGATCTCAGTATGCGGGGCCGATGTGGCGGGTGCATTTTATAGCGGAATCGAGATTGAGCCCGGACTCAAGGTCCAGGGCGACGTCGAAGCCCGCTTTAGAAACTTCGACAAGAATTGCGACAACAAACTGACGCGTGAGGGATTTGTTGGCCCGCCTGCGAAATGACCTGTCCCACCGGCACTCCGAGTACTTCCGATTCCGGTAGCAACCAATACTCTTCTCAGAAACGCCAAACCATGAAAACAGCCATCCTCCTCCGTGCCGCGTTCTCTCTTCTGCCTTTGATCGGCAACGTATTCGCGGCAGACCAGACCGCGCAGCAAAAGCCCAATGTCGTCTTCATCATGGCCGATGACCTGGGCTGGCGGGATCTCGGTTGCTACGGCAGTACGTTTCATCAGACGCCGAACCTCGACAAGCTCGCCGCGCGGGGGGTGAGATTCACTCAGGCCTATGCGGCGAATCCCCTCTGCTCGCCGACACGCAGCAGCATTCTTACGGGACTGTGGCCGGCGAGGACAGGCATCACTGCACCGGCCTGTCATCTGCCGCAGGTCGTTTTGAATAAGGGACTAACGAAAGGGAGTCCGAAGCAGCGCGTGCTCGTGGCCAACAGCGTCACGCGATTAAAGACGGACTACGTCACGCTGCCGAAGCTGTTGCACGCTGCGGGTTATCGCACGGGACACTTCGGCAAGTGGCATCTCGGGGTGGAACCGTATTCAGCGTTGCAACACGGCTTCGATGTGGACTGGCCGCACTGGCCGGGACCGGGACCGGCGGGGAGCTACGTAGCACCCTGGAAGTTTCCGGCCACGCTCAAGGTCAATGGCCAACCGGGTGAGCACATCGAGGATTTGCTGTCGTCGCAGGTTGTGGAGTTCATTCGCAAAAACAAAGACCGGCCGTTCTTTGTGAACTACTGGCAGTTCAGCGTTCATGCTCCGTATGACGCGAAGGACGAGCTGGTGGCGAAGTATCGCAAGCTGGCCGATCCGCGGAACCCGCAGCGCAACCCGGTCTATGCCGCGATGGTCGAGAGCCTCGACGCAGGAGTCGGGCGCGTGCTGGACGCGCTCGATGAATGTGGACTCGCGGAGAAGACCATTATCGTCTTCTTCTCCGACAACGGCGGCGTGAGCTGGGCAGGCAAAGGGGGCGACGCCGAGCACAAGAGCGTTCGTTTTCAAGCCGACATGACATCGCCGCCGACCAGCAATCTTCCGCTACGAAACGGCAAGGCGAGCCTCTACGAAGGAGGCGTGCGCGAACCGTGCCTCGTTGTTTGGCCGGGCGTGACGAAAGCCGGCTCGGTCAACGACACCGTGATTCAAAGCATCGACTGGATGCCCACACTACTCGACATGGCCAGTGTGCCGTTGCCGAAAGAGGCGACGCCTGACGGTGTTAGTCTCGCACCGTTGCTCAAGGGAGGCACGCTCGCGCGCGACGCCATCTTTACGCACTTCCCACACGACACTCCCGCCAGCGGTCAGCATCCAGGGACCAGCGTCCGTCGCGGCGATTGGAAACTCATCCGCCTCTTCGCCCAAAACGACGACGGCAGCGACCAGTTCGAACTTTACAACCTGAGCGACGACCTCGCTGAATCGAAGAACCGCGCCGCGGAGAATCCAAAAGTGGTGAGTGCGTTGAACGCACTCATCACGGACTTCCTGACACAAACCGATGCCGTCATCCCGAGGCGGAATCCGGCGTATCGTGTACCTCACGAAACATCGACTGTTACCCCGCCGTCAAAAACAAATGTCAGTATTGTTGGCGACGCGTTTCACATCAACGACCGGCCGACGTATGCAGGGCGGACCTGGAACGGGAAGAAGATCGAGGGACTGCTGCTCAACAGCCGCATGGTGCAGGCGACGTTTGATGACTTGAATCCGCAAACGCGCGACTGCTGGGCGTATCCCGACACGAAAGTCTGGGATGCCGATCGCAACCTGCGGGAGTTTCTCGCCGCGATGCCTGAATGGCGAAAGCACGGTCTGCTGGCGATCACGCTGAACCTGCAAGGGGGCAGCCCGCAGGGTTACTCGAAGGATCAGCCGTGGCATAACTCCGGCTTCACCGAGACCGGCGCGTTGCGACCAGAGTACATCGCGCGGCTCGAACAAGTGCTCGCGAGGGCCGATGAGTTGGGGATGGTCGTGATTGTTGGCTACTTCTATTTCGGGCAGGATCAGCGATTGAAGGATGAATCGGCCGTGACAGCGGCTTGCGACGCAGCTACGAACTGGCTGCTCGAACGCGATTCCCAGAATGTGCTGGTTGAGGTCAACAACGAGTGCAACGTGAAGGCGTACGATCACGACATCCTTAAGCCCGCCCGGATTCACGAACTGATCGACCGCGTCCGCAACGTCGAAAAAAACGGGCGTCGACTGCTCGTTGGCACGAGCTACGGCGGTGGGTCTGTGCCGATGGAAAATGTGGTTCGCGCATCCGACTTTCTGCTGCTCCACGGCAACGGTGAGAACGAGCCGACTCGTATCGCCGAGATGGTGCGGCAGACTCGCGAGGTTCGCGGTTTTCGCCCGATGCCAATCCTGTTCAATGAAGACGATCACTTTGAATTCGATCAGAAGAGCAACAATTTTCTATCAGCCATCGGCGAATACGCAAGTTGGGGCTACTTCGATTACCGGATGAAAGACGAAGGCTTCGACGACGGCTATCAAAGCGTGCCCGTCAACTGGGGCATCAGCAGCATACGTAAGCAAGCGTTCTTCGAGTTGCTCAGCGAGATCACGGGAGAGAAGCCGTGACTAAACCTTCGGCGTGTGCTCATCACTGCCGCAGCCGGCAATCTCGGCGCCAAGAGACGCACTTACTGGCCGAACTGATGTTCGATGAGGACCTGAGGTAAGCGGAATGCCGGGATTTTCGATGAGAAGACGGCATCTGCGACAGGTGTAGCAACTTGCCGAAACCACAAAACCAGGGTTTAGTCGTTACTGACTTTGAGCCATGTTTGTCGCTGTCGACCCGAGTCAACGTGAGCAGTCCGAATTCAAGAGCCAGGCAGCAATCTTCTACACGTCTATTGTTCGCTACTTCGTCCAGTTTCTTAAGGCACCAGAAAGAAGTTCAATTGACGTCCTGTCACTCCGACGTGGCGGGACAGGAATTGACAACGTTTAGACGACTTGATCGCGACTGAAGAATTCCTATGCCTGGCACCGAGGTGCCATACGGATGCCGCTCTTTGTGCTGGAAAGCGTCAAACCATCGAAGCGGGTTCAGTCAGCGCAATGTTGTGCATAGTCGCAGACGAGCAATCATGGAAGCGTCAATGGTGACGGCATCAGGTTTTGGAATCGAAGCAGCTTGGGCAGAAAAAAAAATGCCCTCGTCACAAAGCTATGACGAGGGCTCGAAGGTCATCAAGAGAACAGAACTGTCTGCTACCACAAGTTCACTCTGGCACGAACATGCTGAGCCCATTCTGGGGTGAATCTTACATCAAATTCGCTACATGAAGCAGCGTGATGAAGAGTGAAGTAAACTGCCGAACGAAGCCGGAGTTGCAATACTTAGGGGAGCAGAACACGCCTCAACAGAAACAGGAGACAAGTTCACTCACATAACGGTCATTTCTTCCATAGGCGTCCTCCAGATCAAGGAAAAACACTTCAACGGAAAAACAAACTCTCGAACAAGTGTTACAGCCAACTGCCTCTCAGTCAATAAGAATTTCCCCTGATTGTGTTGCCGTCTAAATGCGATCTGAATGGCGTGACTTCTCGGTTGTCCTTTTCGATTTCGGGGAGTTTGTCGAGACAAGACTGTAGCGATGGTGTCAGAGCGGACGATTTGTCAATAGGTCATAGAAAACCGCTGACTATGTACACTCAAACTTGTAGAACGGAGCGGATTACACCACCGTGCCGCAGACACCATTCAGTGACTCGGGCAAAAAGTCCCATGGCTATTGATGCTCCGCCGCTTTCAAAAGGACATTTCATTTTGGACGCAATGGCAGATGAAAATTAAAATTGGGTGACAAGCGCAGGATGACCGAGCACTCCCATGCTGGCGGAGGATGGTCTCTCGCAGGCATCTATTGAAGGCAAGCTTCGGTGTGCGATACCCGTGATCCTCCTTCGTCGCAATCGCTGACAGCAACAATCAGTATATGCCATCGCCGACGGCCTTGCAGACGACAAATTGCACCGTCTGGAACTGTCGCAAATTGAAGCCGATCTCGCCGCTATGTTTGCTCGCCCTGCCAGACGACTTTCGTTTTGGTCATCAAGTCCTGCATAGCCTTTTTGTCCGAGCGGAAGAGACACATGAGGAATCCGCCGAAGAGTGTCAGAATGGAAAGCAGCGAGCACATCGCTCTCTTCAATCCTTCCTGGCGAGTCTGTGGCTTGCTGTCATCCTTCAAAACCACGATACCCAAACTCCATTTTCCAAGAGTCGCTCGCGCGCCGCCCGCTTCACCCGAGGCAAAATAGAATCCCCACAACGCAAGAGTTGCGACGGCGCCAAAACCGTATTGAAGGAGGTCGGCAAAACTCACCTGATAAAGAAAACCTACGAGGCCGCCGACCAACACTCCGACGAAAAGGCCAACTCCTGCCAACAGCGTCATAATGATGGTGTCGACCAGAAAGGCCAGATATCGCGGGCCGAATCCCGCAGGCTCAAAATCAGGAAACTCATTCACAACCGCGATGTCAGTTCGGAAATAAAGGCCATACAAACCAATCACTCGCATCATGAAAATCGTCGGGGCGCTCATCAGACCGAAGACGATGAAGAAGAAGACGAACACTGACGAAAAGACGATTGGCATCTGATAAAACAGGAAGCGAAAGTTGCCTTCTCCGAAGTCCACAACATTGACCTTCAGCCATTCCAGTATGGAGATTTCCTGTGTCAGTAGCCACGTAGTGATTTTCCCCTGCAGCACTGCGCCAGCGACAGCCAGTGCGATTGGGATCAGGAGCACCAGGAACAGGTTCATGACGAAGACGTAAAGTGACGCCGCGATTGTTTTTCCGAAG
>JANMEV010000172.1:0-14151 GCA_031377305.1 Planctomycetota bacterium
GTTGCTGACATTGTAGAAAAATGGGGCAAGCTGGAAATCCTTGTCAATAACGCTGGGATTATTCGCGACACGCTCCTCGCAAAAATGGATGTCACTCAGTGGCAGGATGTGATTGATACCAACCTCACGAGTGTTTTCAATTTCTGTCAGGCAGCGACTCTGCAGATGATGTCTCAGCGTTATGGTCGCATCATCAACATGTCCAGCGTTGCCGCCGACGTATCAAATCCTGGGCAGGCAAATTACGCAGCTAGCAAGGGCGGTGTCGAAGGCTTCACTCGCTGTATTGCGACAGAACTGGCGCGCCGAGGCGTGACGGCCAATGCCGTTGCTCCGGGCTTCATCGAAACGGACATGACTGTCGCAGTCGTCAATCTTGCCGGCGATGAAATCAAAAAGAAAATTCCTGTCCGCCGACTTGGTCGCCCCGACGACATCTCAAACGCCGTGCTTTTCTTTGCCTCGGACGAAGCCTCCTACGTCACTGGCCAAATTTTGAAGGTGGACGGCGGTTTAACCCTGGGTGGCCTGTAAGGCGCTATTTTTGTGGTTTTTAGGGACTGGAGGCCTTTCGAACCAACGACGTCTGGAAGTCGCGAGGCTTTCTCGCAACAATAGGTGGGTTGATTTTCAGCCATTGAGCGACCGGGACGTTGACCGGTGGTGTATAGAATCAGCTTTGTGGATGCCATGAAACTGGGTTTATGGCACTTCTGTTTATGTGTTGCTTTGGGACCGATCACCAGTCCGAAGCAGTTAGCTGGGTAACTGGTGATCGATAATTGGCCGTATCACACGGTCCAATTCGGAGAAATGTTTCAATGCCGTCTGCTGATGAACTCTTTGAGAAGGTCCGTGAGACTCTGGTTGACGCTTTGGGCGTTGACGATGACGAGGTCACACCAACAGCCACTTTGATCGGAGATCTTGGCGCTGAGTCGATCGACTTCCTGGATATCGTGTTTCGACTTGAAAAGAACTTTGATATCAAAATTCCACGTGGCGAACTGTTCCCTGAAAATCTGGCATCTGCAGATTCAGGATTCGTCGCTGATGGCAAGGTCACTCCTGACGGAATCTCGCAGCTTCGTCAGAAAATGCCGCACGCGGATGTGGACGGGTTCGCAAAGAATCCATTGGTGTCAAAGCTGCCTGATCTTTTCACTGTTGACATGATTTGCAAATTCACTGCCGCACGCCTGAAGTAACTCCGAGCGTGATTTGAATTGAGCCGGCAAATGGCGAGTGGGGCTTCCTCATGGGGAAGCCCCCGCTCTGTTTCTCATCGCGACGCTTCCGCCACGCAGTTGAATTTTTCACCTCGCCGTCACTCGACAAACTCGAATGCCGGTTGCTCTTTGCGCGGGCGATGACGCCCACGATCAAATTTTTGACTTCACCGGACGTTGCTATGCGTTGGTACTGGATCGACAAGTTTATCGAATTTGAATCCGGCAAGAGTGCGCGTTCTGTGAAAAATGTGTCGCTTGCCGAAGAGCACCTTCATGATCACTTTCCAGGCTTCCCCGTGATGCCGGGATCTCTAATGATCGAAGGGATGGCTCAAACCGGCGGTATCCTGCTGGGTGAGCACTTCAAGTTTGAATATAACGTCATTCTCGCGAAAGTGCCGAAGGTTACGTTTCACAGTTGGGCCTGCCCGGGTGATCAGCTGATCTATACAGCCAACCTGCATGATGCCAGACCAGAAGGCGGCAGCGTCACAGTCACGGCAATGGTCGGAGAGCGGCTTGTTGCCGACGCTGAGATCGTCTTTGTGCATTTGAATTCAGACGACCCGCAGTTAAGTCGGATCGATCAAAAGAATTTCGTGTTTCGAATGAACCTGCTGGATATTCTGAATGTTGGCAAGGCAGGATCAGGCGAACAGGCAGCAGGAAATTAGCTGCACATCAATGAGAGAACAGATTTTTGTCTGTGACTCATTTTGGGAAAACAAAAGGCAACACAAATGAAACGCCGAGTTGTAGTCACCGGGATCGGCTGTCTGACGCCGATCGGTAATGATGTGTCGACCATGTGGAACGCTCAGAAGAAGAGCAGTAACGGGGTCGGCGCGATTACGCACTTTGACGCGTCTCGCTTTCCAACGAAGTTTGCAGCGGAGGTTCGAAATTTCGACTTCGATTCCTGCGTAGACGATCCAACACGATTTGCGGATGCCGGACGCAACATCCGATTCGCGATCGGTGCCGCAAGACAGGCGGTGACGGATTCCGGGATCTACGACGATCGACATTTCGATCCCGCTCGCTTTGGGGTGTACCTCGGTGCTGGTGAAGGTCAACAGGATTTCATGCAGTTCATGAGCCTCGTTGCGGACTCATTCAGGAACGGTGAAGCTGACCTGCAGAAGTTCACTTCCGACTTCATCAAGAGCATGAACCCTCGCTTTGAACTTGAGCTCGAGCCCAACATGCCGGCGGCTCACCTGTCCAGCCTGTTCAATGCTCAGGGACCAAATCTGAACTGCCTGACGGCCTGCGCTGCGTCCAGTCAGGCGATCGGTGAAGCCACCGAGATCATTCGCCGAAACGATGCGGACATCATGCTGTCCGGCGGGGCGCATAGCATGATCCATCCGTTTGGGGTCACTGGATTCAACTTGCTGACTGCTCTTTCTGAACGCAACAGTTCGCCACAAACAGCGTCGCGTCCCTTCGACCTGAACCGAGACGGATTTGTTCTGGGCGAAGGTGCTGGAATGCTGGTTCTGGAAGAACTGGAACACGCCAAAGCGCGCGGCGCACAGATCTACGGCGAGATCCGAGGATACGGCTCAACGGCAGACGCCTATCGAATCACCGACATTCATCCCGAAGGTCGTGGCGCGATTAGCTGCATCAAGATGGCTCTTCGAGATGCGGAAATGAATGCGGAAGAGATTGGCTACGTCAATGCCCACGGCACCAGCACAAAGGTCAACGATCACGTCGAAACGATGGCGATCAAAGGCGGTCTGGGTGAACACGCAT
Organism: Planctomycetota bacterium; assembly: GCA_031377305.1. Classification (GTDB taxonomy): domain Bacteria; phylum Planctomycetota; class Planctomycetia; order Planctomycetales; family Planctomycetaceae; genus SXXK01. The sequence continues at coordinate 2,997 of JANMEV010000172.1, forward strand.
GGAAGACGCCAGTTTCCAGTATCAAGAGCATGATGGGGCACCTGATCGCGGCAGCCGGTGCAGTCGAAGCGATTACCTGCATGCTGGCGATTCGAGATGGCGTCCTTCCTCCAACCATCAACTATGAAACTCCTGATCCGGAATGTGATCTGGACTACATTCCGAATCAGCCGCGTGAAAAACGAATCAAGGCGGCACTTTCGAACAGCTTCGGGTTTGGTGGACAAAACGTGGCTTTGATCATTTCAGCGTTTTCCGGCTAGTGATGAATGGGCCAGGTTGCCGAACGTTGAAACTGAAATGACACTCGCTGTGGCGGAGTTTTGCAGGTGCTGATCGTCTGGTTGATCATCGGCGCAATGGGAATCACGCTGCTGACGGAGCGAGGGTTTCGCCGCTACGTATCACCACAGATTCGAGATATTTTTGAGAATGTACCGCCGTTCAACGTCACGCTGGAGCCTGAGAATCCAGCCGCGAAGCGTGTGACCGTTACTACCGCCGACGGCATCCGGCTGGTCGGCAGTCTGTTGAATGGCGATCGAACGAACAGCCCCGGATTGATTCTGTTCCTCCCTGAACTGGGCGGAAACCACTGGATGGCTGGTCGCTATTGCCAGGCTCTGCTGCAGCAGGGATTCGTCGTCCTGAGCTTCGACTTTCGCAACCAGGGACAGAGCGAATCGATGCCGGGCTATTCGCCGATTCACTGGATGACAGAATACGAAATGTCTGACGTGGCGGCTGCCCTGGAGTTTGTCGAGTCAGATCCGATGCTGAGCACGCTTCCCGTGATCGCATTTGGTGTCAGCCGTGGTGGAGTGGCCGCGTTGCTGGCCGGTTGCCGCTATCCTCGTATTCGGGCCGTCATCGCAGACAGCGCGTTCGGCACAATGGCGATGATTCGATTCTTTGTAGATCGCTTCGTGGCTCATGTGATTCCATATTGGCTGTTTCGACTTCTGCCCCAGTGGCATGTGGACATCACATTGAAGCAGGCCGTTGAGCTCAGCGAATCCGGGCGTCATTGTAAGTACTGTCATCTTGAGGAAGACGCGAAAGGGCTTGAGTCAGTCACTGTCCTGCTGATTTCAGGAGCGAGGGATTCTTACGTCACGCCCGTGATCGCTCGGCGACTTCATGAGATTGTCGGTTTGCAGGCCGACCTTTGGATCGCCCCCGGTGCTAAACACAACATGTCTCGCACAGTCCAACCCGAAGAATATGACCGCCGAATTGTCGCCCATGTTGCGAAGTGTCTCGGGACGATATCTCACGGCATGAAAGATTCGCAACCGCTATCACCAGCTCGACTGCAATAGTGAAATCACCTGTCCATTGGATCTTGCCGCCATGAGATGCATTGGGTATTTGATTTCAGTTCGAGATCTCACCTTGCCAGATTATTCTTGCCTGCGATGCCCCACAGCCTCAGGCAATGTAAATGAACCGCAGCAGCTCGTTGGTTGAGCCTCGCTCAAAGCCGTCTGCGATGTTGTTCGAAACAGACAACGCCGCCCGCTGAAGCTGATCTGCCAAGTCCCCTTTGCCGCGAAACCATGCTTGACTTGACCACGCAAAGATCTGCACCGCCAGTTCCGTAGCAGCTTTCCATGCGGGCAAATCTTCAAAGCGTTCGTACTTCGAGTGGGGGCGCCTGCGGCGCATTTGAGAAACGGTCGTTTTCATCAAGAAACCCACACTCTCGATTCTGCACGCAAATCAAGCTGCTTTCTCTGGCTGTTCTTCCTGGAGAGGCATCGGTTTGGGTGTATTGCAGAGAGATTCCCACCACTTGCTGAAATTCAACAATGATTCAATGTTTAGCTTTGGTGATGAAGTCCGCTGTTGTGGTTGGTCCATTTCACATCTCCTCCTTGAGATGGGAGTGATGGTAGCAGAACGAGCATTTTTGGATCAATCTCAACGCGCACGTTGAGGAACTGATCCCGAGCTCGGGCGATTCGCTTTCTCGCTTTGGAGCAAAGCGATTTCAAGTAATGCCCGTGCTTCCCGTATCGCGAACTGATTCCCGTGGCCTGAGACCTTTATTGATGGCCCCCGTACACCCACAAACAGAATCGCTTGTCGTGATGATGACGGCTGCACGACATCAAACTGAATCTGAGTGATCGCCAGCCTATTCAGGTGCCTTCGGAAGTCCACCAAAATGTGTCGGCTATCTGCGGGCAACGGACCTGCTCCAAACGAATCGGCGGATCCCGTGACAATTTCCATTGTTGATCCGCCTCCTGCGAATTCGCCCAGTACAGAGAAACCTGTCCCGGTCACCAAAACAAGCTGCCCGTCATGGCTCAGCCGGACGAGTTCAAGACAGAAATTTGGTGAGCTGGCAGAACCACAAAGCTCATTGGATGTAGCCCGTAGAATTTCCTTCAGAATCGTCTCTGGCGATGATACGTTATGCTGAGTGCTTCGAAGTATCTCTATTCCGTTCGAGGAAATCGTTCGATGCGGGTCATGCGCAACAATGAGGTTTCTAACGACCGATCTCCATTGTTCAGCAATCCAAGTCTCGCCGTCATAGGGGACAATCCGCTCGCGAATGCAGCCCGCTTTGCTAAGGAGTTCCATCATTTCATCCCCAGCGACGGTATTGGTGGTGTGTACAATAATCGGCGCGACAGCAGGCTGTGTGCCAAGCCAGCGGGCGACCGTGACACCATCGCCGGGATCAACGGTGCAGCTTCCGTTGACAATCATTTCCAAATCGTTATCCAGTGAAATCAGCGAGACGTCGTAGAGACCGGTTTCGGACAGATAATTAATCATCGGCTGCGAAGCATTGAAGAACTCCAGATAGTGTGCGGGGAAACGATCGGCGACAGCTACTCGCATAGCAAGCCGTCGGTCTTCATTGTCTTCAAGAATCACGATTCTCATTGGAAACTTTCAACAGCCCTATCGAAGGATTTGGGCTCTTTGATGAGCAGTATGGGAAAACAACCGTACAGCTCCAGTTTGAATGATCAAACCAGCTGCCTCAAGTGCTTCGGCAACGGCAAGAAGTCCCGCAGCATCATCAAACTGAAATGTACCAGATAGATTCGTTAAATCGGTGATGACAATGCCACGTTTCGTCAGGTCCCCAGCGTAAGTCGCAGGCTTCGCACCGCCGAGAACTCTCGGATGCACATGTTGGCCGTCTGAAAGTACATAGATAATGCCATCAATATCGCGAACATATACATAGCAACCATCAGGAACGACCGGGGTCATTCGCTGACTTCTCGCATCCCGATTGTACTTTTCGTCATCCAGCGGATACTTCATTGCAGGGCCTCAATGCTCATGCCCCCTGAACAACGCATTCTCCTTGTCGCCACCCCCAAGAACATACGCTAACAAATCAAAAATCTCTTCCCACGTCAGTTTGTTTAGCACGCCTTTGAGCATGATGCTGAGTTCGCTGGGGGTGCGTTCTTCGATTTCGGATTTCAGCACCACGGTGATCTTGTCGGGGGCGGAGGGGTTGTCGATGAGTTTCAAAGAGTCGCCGGTTTCCTCGACGATGAGGCCCTTGACGTCCTTGCCAACCATCAGGTGACAAGGATTTTCGAAAGCAGTTGTCTGGCAATCTTCTGTACCTGTCCCCATTGTTCTTTGGAGAGCGTTCCAACGCTGTCAAAGTTGTCGCCGTCTGAAGTAAGACTCCGAACAAGAGCTGCCAGTGCCTGAAGTTCAGAATTCAGGACGGACGAACGAACAAAGAGCGGCGGAACAAACTGATAGCCCGTCAGCCGATTTGGTGCCTCCGATTCCATTAACCCTGTGAGCGCACGCAATACCTTCTCGTATTCAGAGACTCGCCCAGCACCACAAAACGCGCCGTCGTCTTCGATGGCTGCACGACGAAACTTCTCTGCTGCTTCATCTGTCATGACTATCGTCCAATCTTCTCCAAAAATGCCGATGCCTGCGCCTCTGTGCATTCAAAGTATACCAGGTTGTCTTCCGCAGAATCTCTACCAACTTCGGTAAGTTGATTGCTTCACTGGCTCCATTCGTCCTCCACGGCAACAGAGTGTTTATCGTTATGCTATGGCATGCACTTTCAGGCTCAATGCGCATGCTCCTTGAACAACGCGTTCTCCTTGTCACCGCCGCCCAGCACATACGCGAGGAGGTCGAAGATTTCTTCCCGAGTGAGTTTGTTCAGCAGGCCTTTGGGCATGATGCTCACTTCGCTGGGGGTGCGTTCTTCGATGTCGGTTTTGAGCACCACGGTGATCTTGTCAGGGGCGGAGGGGTTGTCGATGAGTTTCAAGGAGTCACCGGTTTCTTCGGTGATGAGGCCGGTGAGGACCTTACCGGACGTCAATGAAATCACATTGGACTGATATTTCTTGTCGATCTTCTTCGATGGGTTTAGGATGTGTTCGAGCACATCGACTTTTGAATACTCAGGCGGCAATTTGGTCAGATCCGGGCCGACGTTGTTGCCCTGTCCGTTGAGCTTGTGACAGCCAACGCACGCGGCGGCTTTAAAGAGTTGCTGACCGACGGCGAAGTTGTTGGCTCGATGAGACAGGTGCATGACATCGCCCTTCAGATCGTCGAGCTGCCAGTCCGTATTTCGGCCGAGATATTTCAGGAGATCGTCTTTCATCTCCAGCTTGTTGGCGGCAAGGTACGCGGCCGGATCGGCTTCGTAGGCTTTCAGATCCGCGACGACGTAGAGTGCCCCGTACATGCGACGCCAGTGGCCGGGATACGTGCAAACGTACGGATAGATTCCGGGTTCCTGCGGCACTTCGAAGAAGATGCTGTCGGTTTGTTCCGGCTGCACCAGTTTGCTGGCGACCAGAATCTTGTCGCTCTTCGGGATGAAGTTGCGAGCGGCCGCGTCCTGATCTCGGCCGGTGGCTTCGGCCAGTTCGCCGACTTCTGCCATTGTACCGGGAAGCACCACGGCGAAGTTGTGCGGCATGTTGTCGGTGTTGGTGAGTCGGAATTCAACAGGACGGCCGGCCTGAACAGCGACGGTCTCGCGGTCATAGATCATGCGTTCGCGAACAGTTCCCAATACGATCAGCGGCACGACGACTTCTGACAGTCGCTTTTCAAATCGAACTCGGCCAGCGTCATCGAGCCGCGTGCGAACGCCTTCAGCGATCTTCTGTGCGAGTTGAGCCTGATCCGAGTTGCGGTCTTTTGGCTCACGGCTCGCAAGGTACGAAACTGTGGCTTCGGCAAGATTTCCCAGTTGTTCTTTCGGCCATGCTTCGACCGGAATAGTGGACAGTGATTGCAGGCTTGTATTGACGGAGGCTCGTTCCTTCAGCAAGCTTGCGAGCAATGCCGTCTTCCCCGCATCGTGGCCGGGGATATCCATCACGGCCAGAATGCCGAGATCCTGAATCGTCTGCTCAGCAGCCGACACCAGCACGTTCGCCGGGATCTCCTGCTTCTTCATGCCAGGGCCGCTCCAGGACATATTGAGCCCGTCGCCGCCACCGTTGTCGAAGTAGGTGACGACAATCGGATGCAGACCAGCATTGAGCTGCGTTTTACCTTTCCTTTCGACCATCCCATGCAGGCCATCGTTGTCGATCAGCAGTTCGCCGTCGATGTAGAAGCGCGAACCGTCGTCGGAGGCAATGAAGAAATTGTACTTGCCGGGCTTCTCGATCACGATGTGTCCCGTAAACATCAGTGCGAAGGCATCGCGAGTCTTCAGCACGGGCTGATCCATCACGATTGTTGTGGCCACGCCGGTGTTGGCCGGTGTCATCGCCTGCAGTGTTTCACGAGCCACGTTGCCGACGCTTGGAGCGTAGAAGTCGACTCGCAGCCCCGGCTGTGTGAGCGGTGAAGAGCCTTTGGAACCTGCCAGAGTTGGTACAAGCTTCGCCAGCTGATCAAACAGAGAATTCTTCGCTTCTGCAGACGACACCAGCGAGACGGCTCGCAGGGCATCTTCGAGTTTGAGCTGTTCCTTTTCGACAGCCGCGAAGACCGCATCGCCGTTGTTGTCCGCACTGATCCACGCTGCAATCGCGACTCGACGAGTTTCCCCGGACTTCGCAGTTGTGGCGAGCGTCGCAATGCGATCGCGAACTTTCGCCAGTTGATCGGCCGGCTGACTGGCCAGCAACTGACTGAGACTATTGAGCACATTCACGCTGGCTTTGGCGTTCAGCTCTTCGATCAGTGTGAAGAGTTCTTCGATCTCGGCGACCTTGCGAAGTTTCGCGAGGCCGGTCAGTGCCGTCTGAAGCGTTTCGACGGGGACATTCTCGCGAGTCAGGATGGCTCGATAGACGCCCTCGGTCTTTTCCATCTTCAGCAGATCTTCGACGCTGGCGTTGGAAAGTGCATAAGCTTCGGCGTTAGTCGAAAGCTTTTCACCACGAGCCAGAGTGTCTCGAATTGCAGCATCCAGATTGATGATGCCGCGAGCTTCATTGATGACGTAAGCGAGCTGCGAATCCTGCTCGGTCTGCATGGCGGCGAAGATGATTTCGGCTGCCATTGGGCCACGTGTATAAGTGGCCGCGACGACAGCCTCGGCACGAACTTGAGGAGATGGATCGGAGGCTCCTTTCAGCAGAAATCCTTCGATACCTTCCCATATGATTGTTCGGAACGCAACAGTGACAAGCCCATCCCTTGTCTTCGACTTCGCTAAATCTGCTTCACGAACGGTGTCACGTATGTAGCGAATCAATGCTCCACGGGCATCAGAATCGGGCGAAGTCGCTATCGCGTTAACCAAGTCCCAATTCTCTCGTCGTGTCTGCTGATGCACCCACAGTGCCTCCACCAAATGCCTCGCATCTTCTGGATTTGTCGCATCAAACTGCTTGCCCCAGTCTTTCACAGCCGCAATAACTTCATCTGGATTTCGCGAAGTCAATTCCAGCCGCGCTCGGTATCGCTCGGCCAACGCTGGTGAACCTAATGCCTGCACAACATCGGTAATGCTCGCCTTGTCCAGCTTCAATACCGGCTGAGTTTCTCGACCTTCCGCCGTCACTCGGTAAATGCGCCCATGCAGATGGTCGCGACTTGGATCGCGGAGGTTGTGCTGCATGTGGCCGATGATCGGGTTCTGCCAGTCGAGCACATACAGGGCTCCGTCACCGCCGATCTCCATATCGCTCGGGCGGAAGTTCTGATCGGATGAGTAGAGAATCGGCTCGACTTCCTTCGCGAAGAAGCCTGCTCCGCGTTTTTCGAACTTGTACTGAGTCACTCCCTGGAAGCCGATCACGTTGGCGATCAAAAGATTGCCGCGGTTCTCTTCCGGGAAATGCTGGCTGTCCAGAATCTGAATCGCCGGAACCGGGCGAACTCGCTTTTCATAAAGCTGCGTCGGAGCCCCGTGGCCTGGCATACCGATATAGTTGCCGGTGCCGCCGGTGCCGTCGGTTGCAAACTGATTGCCCCATTGGTCGAAGACATCACCGTGAGGATTCGGGCCGATCGGGAAGTGGAAGTTGATGTCAAACGTGACAGGATCCCATTCGTAAACTCCGGTGCCGCCCGTACCAAATCGCTTCGTTGGGCCCCACGGCGTTTCGAAGTTCTCCGCGTGGAAGATGCCGCGTGAGAAATAGAACTTCCCGCCTGGGCTCATTACGAATCCATTGGCCGTGTGATGCGTGTCGGCGGAATCGAGCCCATGGAAGATATGTTCCTTCACGTCGGCTCGATCATCGCCGTCGGTATCTTTGAGGAAGAAGATATCTGGAGCCATCGCGACCAGAACGCCGCCATTCCAGAACTCAAAGCCCGTTGGATTGTGCAGACCATCAGCGAACGTGATGCATCGATCGGCCACGCCGTCATTGTCATCGTCGGGGAAGATCAGCAGTTTGTCGTTCATCGCCTCGAGCGGATTCCAGTGCGGGTACGTTGGCCACGCGGCGACCCACAGACGTCCATCGGGATCAACGGCACTTTGCACGGGATTCACAAGGTCTGAGAACATTTCTTCGGAGGCGAAGACGTTGACCTTCATCCCCTGATGAATCGTCATCTTGTCGATGGCTTCAACCGCTCCAAGAAACTTATGACGACCGTCTTCGAGCTGCCCCGGCTTGTTGGTTTTGACTTCGAGAGGCTTGGGAAGATTGTTGTCGTCGGGCTTGATGTCTTTTCCCTGAGCAGCGGCCCAAATCACGGCATCGCGATTGGCGGTCATTACTTCCAGAATCTTCAGTTCTTGCTGCATCACGTCAAAGTTGGTTTGTCCATCAACAAACTGTAACGTCGAACGCCCTCCGAACACGCTGTATCCATCGGTGGCTCGATAAACATTGTGCCAGATATGGTTCTTGGCGAGGACGGCATTGCGGATAGCTTCGAACTTTGCGATTTCTGCCTGCGGCGTATTTTTATCTATCAGGGCCTGATGTTCGAATGCGATTGCGACTCCCTGGCTGCCGTTCTCCGTAACATGAACGCCGTTGATTGTCATAGGAAAGAACGCCAGCGCGCCGTCCTTTGGCTTGTCCGGATAGTCGAAACCAAATCTGTCGCGTTGCTGTCCCTCAAGATTGCGAAGCGGGCTGTTATCGAGGCTCGTGAGCTTCATCATTTCCTGCGAGTGATGAAACAAATCCGCGAAGGGCAGTTTCCGCTCGGCAGCGACCTTTTCCATCTCCGTTGTGTAAAACGCCAGGTTCTTGTTCTGCCACTTCCCATCGGGCAGATGCGGCCACTTCAGGTCTTCAAACGCAATTGGTGAACACAGCACCAGTCGAGGAGCCGATTTGCCGTTGTATTTCTGGCTGAGCATATGATCGATGAACGCTTCCAGATCTTTTCGAAACTGTGGCAAGCCGGCTTCACCGGCGTACGATTCGTTGTAGCCAAAGAACGCGATGATCACGTCGGCTTTGACCTTCGTCAGCCATTCATCCGGGGAACCAAAGTTATCCGAACGAGGCCGCTCGGTCAGCGTGTCGCCACTGAACCCCAGGTCTCGCACGACGAGGTTGTGCTCGGGAAAGCGATAGTGCAGAGTCGCCTCAACATGCCCGAAGTGCTGCAGCCGATCGGCGAGCGTATTGCCGATGATGGCGATGTGATCGCCATTCTCAAGCTTCAGCAACGTCTGCTGAGCCTTTGCCGGCGTCACGGAGACGCTCATCGAAAGGCAGCACAACAATCCATACAGAACACACGCAATGCTTCGACGCATCGGGATTTCTCCGAGCACATGGGGTGGGACAAACAGCAAGTGCCCCTGAGCTTCGCAGGTTCTGCGCGTTGGTCAAGTGTTCCGGTCCACCAGCATTGGTGCGGAATAGCCGCTTCTGATCGTCGGATGCTAGGAACTGAGGGCCAAAGTCGACCACTCAGGCATCACCTTGCGAAAGGCAATTCAACCGCGCACGCACGCATGCATGCAGTTTGCTGACCCTGCAGCTCGTGGACCTTTAACGCCCTGTCCATGCAGAACCCGGAATTGCGGTTATCCGTCACTCTTGCTCGCAGGCGGATTTGATGAACGTCAGAATCAGCGGTTGATAAGTCCACGACGAGTCGTCCCGGCCAGGAATTGGGGTTCATATGATCAACCAGAACCCGCGAGCATGCGGTTTTCAACCACCAGTCCGCGGCCATTGGCGAATCTTGTGAAGCCCAATTTCCAGTTTGACTGACCGCTAGGGCTGTGTTTTCTCCTCCGCAGGAGCAGGTGAAGCTGGGGTCTCAGCCGTTGGAGCGCTTTCTGCTTTGTTTTCTGCCTCAGACGGTGGCGTTCCTGGACTGGCGGGAGCATCAGGGATCCCGTGTGGGTCTGTTTGTTCGGGAAACATCGCCCCCGTTTCTTTGCTCACTGCGGCCGGATCGCCATAGAAGCCAGAATTCGCATCATCCGGGTCGGTAAAGAATGTGAGGGCTACGGGCGGATCTGACGGGCTGGACACGATAAACAATTGTGGTTGCGGTTGCTGCATTAGCGGCCGAAGCAGGCTGACCCACTTGTACTGAAAGACCTTCTCATGTTCGGTTTCGCGAATAACACTCTCAGCCGGGAACAGGCTGAGCATCGACTGAGCATCCGCCAATGAGAGTCCATCAAAAATGCCTTCTTCCGATTTCGCCGAAAGAGCTTTAACGGAATTCGCTTGACCAATCGAGGCTCGAAGTTCGATCGCCAGAACAACCAGTGCCACGGCAAGCAGAACCATGGAAACCATCTTGCGAGTACCGGACACGCCAGTCGGCGAAGCCGTTTCGGCAGCTTTACTATTCACTTTGAGTCTTTCAAAAAAAGAACATGAGCTTGGCATCGTCAGTTTGTATGAATGCCGACTCCGCGCACAATACGGGACAGGAGTCTAGCTTATGGACTGCTCCTGTTCATTACCTGTGTACTTCTGTTCTTGCGAAAATGCATCAAATGCCAGAGATGTGCTGCGGCCGTAGCGAGATCAGTCGTTTGGTTTTCCGTCAATGGTTAACTCATTCCTTTTGAGTCAGCGGCTCTAACTGGTGCGTCCATCCCTTAGCAGGCTGTTGATTTAGTCCCAACCCAATGCGTCAGCGAGGGATTGTTGTTGAAAAATGTGGCGAATATGATCCCTCACTGACGTTTCGGGTTGTGAAAACCCATTAGATCAACAGCCTGCTAGAGCTTGGCGTTGCCCCTGACAGCCGATTTGAGAATTTCGATGATGCGAAACGGCATCGTGAAGGTCCCCATGATTCCCCCATTGGAAGCCATCGGCTCAATTCCACTTGCTGTGCTTGCCGTGTTCGTAATTTTTGTTGCCGCAGTTGGCCTCGGCGATCGTGTTTTGCGGTGGATCTCGTCGTCGAACACTCAAGGCCTTGACCGCCAAATACTCAGCGTTGTGCTGGGGCTAAACCTTATCGGTTTCATTGGTGTGTCAGCGGGAATGATGAACATTCTGCAGGGCTCAAATTCAATTTGGTTGCTAATCGCAATCTGTGGCCTGCACCTGACAAACGGCCCGCCTAAATTGTGGAGAATGAACATTGAAATCGCGCGGACGGCGGTTTACGGGATGCCACGAGGAACGATTCTGGCCGCGTTCATCGCCGCTTTAACGCTGGGACCGGCGCTTTGCTATCCGACTGGCTGGGACGAACTTGTTTATCACGGCGTGTTGCCACGCCGCTGGGCGGTGGATGGTCGGCCTTTGGTTTATTCAGA